>JAGWVB010000185.1 GCA_018971105.1 Burkholderiales bacterium | reverse complement strand
GCCTGCGCCGTCCGCACCGCCCGCACCTTCCGCACCTTCCGCGTCGCCGGCGTCGCCGCCAGGGCCGGGTGCCGTCGTGCTGGCTGCGCCCGCGCCGCCGGCCGATGCCGCGGCTCTGCAGCGCCAGTTCGCGCGCCGGCTCGTCGCCGCCAATCCGACCCGGACCTACCTCACGCCGACGCCCGGCCGGCTGTTCGCGATCCCGGTCATCGAGACCGAGCTCAACGCCGACGGCAGCGTGCGCCGCCTGCGCGTGCTGCGCCACCCGAGCACCGGCGACGAGGCGACCGAGATCGCGCTGGCGGCGATCCGCCGCGCGGCGCCGTTCGGCGACGTCTCGAAACTGCCGCGGCCCTGGAAGGTGATCGAGGTCTTCCTCTTCGACGACGAGCTGCGTTTCAAGCCGCGCACGCTCGACCTCGACTGAAGGCAGCCACCGCCGGCCCGGCTTGGGCACAATGCGCCGATGTTCCTGACCATACCGACGCTGCTGACCTGGGCGCGCATCGCGGCCATCCCGCTGATCATCGGCGTGTACTACCTGGGCGGGGACATGGCGACGAAGAACCTCGTCGCGACGGCGATGTTCGTGCTCTTCGCCGCCACCGACTGGCTCGACGGCTGGCTCGCGCGGCGCCTGAACCAGACCTCGGCCTTCGGCGCCTTCCTCGATCCGGTCGCCGACAAGATCCTCATCACCGCCTCGCTGCTCGTGCTGCTGGGCCAGGGGCGGGTCGACACGCTGGTGGCGCTGATCATCATCGGGCGCGAGATCGCGATCTCGGCGCTGCGCGAGTGGATGGCGCAGATCGGCGCCTCGCGCAGCGTCGCCGTGCACATGCTGGGCAAGCTCAAGACGGTGGCGCAGATGGTCGCGATCCCGTTCCTGCTCTACGACGGGCGGCTCTTCGGCCTCATCGACACGCGCTGGTGGGGCCGCTGGCTGATGATCGTCGCCGCGGTGCTGACGGTGTGGTCGATGGTCTATTACCTGCGCAAGGCGATCCCCGAGATCCGCGCCAAGGCGCGATGACGGCGCCGCTGCCTTCGGCCGCGCTGGCGCCGCCCGCGCCCCAGCCCGCCGCGCTGCGCGCGATGCCGCTCGTGTTCGTGCTCATCTGGAGCACCGGCTTCGTCGTCGCGCGCTACGGCATGCGCCATGCGCCGCCGCTGACCTTCCTCGCCTGGCGCTACGCGCTGTCGATCGCGGCCTTCGGCATCTGGGTGCTGGCGTCGCGCGCGGCCTGGCCGCGCGGCCGTGCGCAATGGATGCACCTGTCGGTGACCGGCGTGCTGATGCACGGCGGCTACCTCGGCGGCGTCTGGTGCGCGGTGGCGCATGGGCTCGGGGCCGGCACCGCGGCGCTCATCGTCGGCCTGCAGCCGGTGCTGACGGCACTGTGGACGAGCGCGCGCGGCCATCGCCACCGCATCGGCGTCGCGCAATGGATCGGGCTCGCGCTGGGCGTCGCGGGGCTCGTGATGGTGGTCTGGAACAAGCTCCACCTGGGACAGGCGAACGCGCTCAACATCGCGCTCGCGCTGCTGGCGCTGGCCAGCATCACCGTCGGCACGCTGTACCAGAAGCGCTGGGTCGCGCGCTGCGACGTGCGCAGCGCCAACCTCGTCCAGCTCGGCGCCGCGCTCATCGTCACGCTGCCGCTGGCGCTGTTCGAGTCCGGCCATTTCGATCCCCGGCCCGAGGCGCTGGGCGCGCTCGCCTGGTCGGTGCTGGTGCTGACGCTGGGCGGCAGTTCGCTGCTGTACCTGCTGATCCAGCGCGGCGCCGCGACCGCGGTCGCGAGCCTGATGTACCTGGTGCCGCCGTGCACGGCGCTGCTGGCCTGGTGGCTGTTCGGCGAGGACCTGGGCCCGCTCGTGCTGGGCGGGCTGGTGCTCACCGCCATCGGCGTCGCGCTCGTGCTGCGCGACGCCCGCAAGGCCGCACGCGGCTGAACCCTGGGAGTCTGGAATGTCCAAACATCGAATCGCAGTCATCGCCGGCGACGGCATCGGGCAGGAGGTGATGCCGCCGGCGCTGGCGATGCTGGAGGCCGTCGCCGGCCGGCACGGCATCGAGCTGCAGGTCGACGAATTCGATTTCGCGAACTGCGCCTATTACGCGCGGCACGGGCAGATGATGCCCGACGACTGGAAGGACCGCATCGGCGGCCACGACGCGATCCTCTTCGGCGCCGTCGGCTGGCCGGCGACGGTGCCCGACCATGTCTCGCTCTGGGGCTCGCTGCTCAAGTTCAGGCGCGAATTCGACCAGTACGTGAACCTGCGCCCGGCGCGCCTGATGCCGGGCATCCGCTCGCCGCTCGTCGACCGCCAGGGCCGCGCGCTGGCGCCCGGCGCGATCGACATGTGGATCGTGCGCGAGAACACCGAAGGCGAGTACTCGAGCATCGGCGGCCGCATGTTCGAAGGCACCGAGCGCGAGCTCGTGATCCAGGAGACGGTGATGACGCGCACCGGCGTCGACCGCGTGCTGAAGTTCGCCTTCGAGCTCGCGGCGTCGCGGCCGCGGCACAAGCTGACCTCGGCCACGAAGAGCAACGGCATCTCGATCACGATGCCGTACTGGGACGAGCGCGTGCAGGCCATGGCCGCCGCCTACCCGCAGGTCGCCGTCGACCAGTACCACATCGACATCCTGACCGCCTTCTTCGTGCAGCGGCCGCAGCAGTTCGATGTCGTCGTCGCCAGCAACCTGTTCGGCGACATCCTCTCCGACCTCGGCCCGGCCTGCACCGGCACGATAGGCATCGCGCCGTCGGCGAACCTGAACCCGACGCGGCGCTGGCCGAGCCTGTTCGAACCCGTCCATGGATCGGCGCCCGACATCGCCGGCCAGGGCGTCGCGAACCCGATCGGCCAGGTCTGGTCGGTGGCGATGCTGCTCGACTTCCTCGGCCACCGCGCGGCGCACGACGACGTGCTGGCGGCGATCGAGAGCCTGCTCGCCGACCCGCACGCGCCGCGCACGCCCGATCTCGGCGGCAGCGCCGGCACGGCCGAACTCGGGCAGGCCCTGGTGCAGGCGCTGCAGCGGCGCGGTTGACGCGCGCGACGGCGCCGGCGAGGCGCGATTCGGCGCCCGTTCCGAAGGGGAGTTGGCTCTAGAATCCGGCCGGCGCTTGACGCGCAGAATCGAGCGGGATGTAATGGTCCGAGCCGGGCCGGCGCCGCAGCGGCGATGAGCGAGCGGCCATGTACCGATCCGCAACGAGAGATCATCTGTGAGGGGAACCGCGCCGTGAACAAGAGTGAACTGATCGAGCACATCGCGCACCAGGCCGACATCTCGAAGGCGGCCGCAGGCCGCTCGCTCGACGCGCTCATCGGCGCGGTCAAGACGACGCTGAAGAAGGGCGGCAGCGTCACGATCACCGGCTTCGGCACCTTCACCGCGCCGAAGCGGGCCGCACGCACGGGCCGCAATCCGCGCACCGGTGCGGCGATCAAGATCAAGGCCGCGAAGGTGCCGAAGTTCCGCCCCGGCAAGGGGCTGCGCGACGCGCTCTGACGCGTCGGCCGGGTGCTTAGCTCAGTCGGTAGAGCGGCGCCCTTACAAGGCGTAGGTCGGCGGTTCGAACCCGTCAGCACCCACCACCAGCTCGGCTAGAATGCGCGGCCCTCGCGTCGGCCGCGCCCTCGAACGCCGCGCGCCGATCCGAGGCACCCGCGCAAGCGCTCCCCGCGCGCCGCGCCCACCATCCGCAGGCACGACGTCCGCATGTCGGTCCGCGCCTGCCTCGAGGTCCTGACCGATGTTCGAATTCGTCCGCAACCACACCCGATTGGCGCTGGGCTTCATGCTGCTGCTGATCATCCCGTCGTTCATCTTCTTCGGGGTCCAGGGCTACACGCGCTTCATGGGCGGTGCCGGCGCCACGGTGGCCAAGGTCGACGGCAAGGCGATCAACCGCAATGAATGGGACGAGATCTACAAGCGCTATCTCGACCAGCTGCGCCAGCGCAATCCCAACGTCGACCCGGCCCAGATCGATACGGCGCAGACGCGCGCCAGCGTGCTCGACCAAGTGCTGCGCGAACGCGTCGTCATCGCCGCCGCCGACCAGCTGCACCTGTACCCGGCACCCGAGCGCATGCAGCGCCTGTTCGACAGCGAACCCGAGTACGCCGGTCTGCGTGCCCCCGACGGCAAGCTCAACCGCGACGTGCTGGCGATGCAGGGCATGACGGTCGAGATGCTCGAGCAGCGCGTGGCGCAGGAACTGGCGGCCAAGCAGGTGCTGGCCGGCATCACCGACACGGTGCCGATCTCGCCCAGCGCCACCGCGGCAGCCGTCGACCCGCTGCTGCAGCAGCGCGCGGTCCAGGTGCTGACCTTCGATCCGGCGAGCTACCGCAACCAGGTCAGCGTCGACGACGCGCAGATCGAGGCCTACTACAAGTCGCACCAGGACGAGTTCAAGGCGCCGCAGCAGGCGACCATCGATTACGCCGTGCTCGAGCTGCCGGCGCTCGAGCGCCAGGTCAGCGTCACCGACGCCGACCTGCAACAGTATTACGACGATCACAAGCAGCGCTACACCGAGCCCGAGCAGCGGCATGTCAGCCACATCCTGATCAAGGTCGACAAGGACGCCACCGCGGCCCAGCGCGCGCAGGCCAAGGCCAAGGCCGAGGCCCTGCTGGCCGAGCTGCGCAAGGACCCGGCCGCGTTCGCCGACCTCGCGCGCAAGAACTCGGAGGACCCGGGCTCGGCGGCCAAGGGCGGCGACCTCGACTGGTTCGGTCGCGGCGCCATGGTCAAGCCCTTCGAGGACGCCGCGTTCGCGCTCCAGCCGGGCCAGATCAGCGATGTCGTGCAGACCGATTTCGGCTACCACATCATCACCGTCACCGGCGTGCGCGGCGGCGACGTCAAGCCCTTCGACGCCGTGCGCGGCGAGGTCGAGGCCTCGTTCCGCCGCGCCGCGGCCGAGAAGCGCTGGGCCGAGGCGGCCGAGCAGTTCACGAACACCGTCTACGAGCAGAGCGACAGCCTGCAGCCGGCGCTGACCAAGCTCAAGCTCGACAAGCAGACGGCGACCGTGCAGCGCGACCCGCAGCCCGGACAGACCGGACCGCTGGCGTCGACCAAGCTGCTCGACGCGATCTTCAGCAGCGACTCGCTGAAGAACAAGCGCAACACCGACGCGATCGAGGTCGGTCCGAACGAGCTCGTCGCGGCGCATGTGCAGCAGTACCAGCCGGCGCATGTGCTGGCGCTGGCCGAGGTCAAGGACCGCGTGCGCGCGCTGCTGGTCGATCGGCAGGCGCAGGCGCTGGCGCTGCAGGCCGGCAAGGCCAAGCTGGCGGCGGTGCAGGGCGGCCATGCCGACGACCTGCCGCCGGCGGTCGTCGCCTCGCGCGGCAAGCCGGCCGGGCTGATGCCGCCGGTGCTGCAGGCGGCGCTGCGCGCCGATGCGAGCAAGCTGCCGGTGGCCGTCGGCGTCGATCTCGGCGCGGGCGGTTACGCGGTGCTGCGCGTGACCCAGGTCCTGCCGCGCGACGCCAGCGCCGCGCCCGAGGCGCAGATACGCGACCAGTACGCCCAGGCCTGGGCGGCTGCCGAGGCCGAGGCCTATCTCGAGGCGCTGAAGCAGCGCTTCAAGGTCGAGATCAAGCCCGGCGCGATCGGCACGCCCGCCGAGGCCGCGTCGGCGCCCGCACCCTGATCGGGGCTGGCTATAATTCGCGTTTTCCGGTGGTGGCTGTAGCTCAGTTGGTAGAGTCCCAGATTGTGATTCTGGTCGTCGTGGGTTCGAGTCCCATCAGCCACCCCATCCCAGCGATTCATGAGGTCCCATGCCGGACCGAACTTCCCGCCAAATCAACGACTTAGCCGGTCGCTTGAGTCAGGAAGGTTCCTGCCGTCCCACGGCAGCGCAGCGCAAGTAGGGGAACATGTAGGGGAACAAATGGCGTTCGTCATGCCATTTGGAGCTTTGTTCCCCTATGCTCACCGACAAGCAGTGCAAGAACGCGTTCTGCCCAGAGGGCAAAGCCCGCGCACGGGCGACCGATTCAGGTGGTCTCTACCTCGAAGTTGCCGGCGCCGGGTCCAAGCGCTGGTTCTGGAAGTACTACTTCGACGGAAAAGAGAAGCGCCTCTCCTTGGGTTGCTACCCTGAGGTCAGCCTCAAGGATGCTCGGGCCGCTCGAGACGATGCGCGGAAGCAACACCAATCAGGCATCGACCCGGTGCTCGCAAGGCAGGTCGACCGTCTCAGTTCCCGGTTCGACGCCAACGCCAGCTTCGAGGTGACCGCGCGCGAGTTCCACGCGACCAAGAAGGTCGGCTGGAGCGATCACTACGCCAAGCGCTGGATGGAGCGCCTCGAGAAGGACATCTTCCCCTGGCTGGGCAAGCTTCCGCTGTCCCAGATCGGCGCACCGATGCTGCTGCAGACGCTGCGGCGCGTCGAGGCACGTGGCACGCGCGAACTGCCTCACTCTCTGCTGGAAGGCTGCGGGCAGGTGTTTCGATACGGCGTGGCCACCGGACGTTGTGAGCGCAGCCCCGCTTCCGATCTGCGCGGCGCACTGAAGCCGGTGCTGACGAGGCACGTCTCGGCGATTGTCGAACCGGATCAGGTCGGCGACTTGATGCGCGCGATCGATGGCTACCACGGTCACCCCGTCACCCGGGCGGCACTACTTCTGTCGGCGCTGCTCTTCCAGCGACCAGGGAACATCCGGCAGATGGAGTGGGCCGAGCTGGATCTCGAGGGAAGGATGTGGGCGATACCCTCCGCCAAGATGAAGCGGACAAAGCGGGAGAAGATCAACGGAAGGCCGCATCTGGTTCCGCTCGCCACCCAGGCTGTAGACGCTCTGAAGGATCTGATGCCGCTGACCGGCCGAGGGCGATACGTGTTTCCGTCCCTGATCAGTGCCAAGCGGCCGATGAGCGAGAACACGGTCCGCGTTGCCCTGCGCCGGCTAGGGTTCGACAACGAGACGATGACTCCCCATGGATTCCGGGCGATGGCCCGTACCGTGATGGTGGAGCGACTCAACGTGGCGCCGGACGTGATCGAGGCCCAACTGGCACATGGGAAGTCCGGCCCGCTGGGCGCTGCCTACGACAGGGCGGAGTTCATCGAGCAGCGGCGCGACATGATGAAGGCTTGGGCGGACTACTTGGACGAACTCAGACAGAGGCACCCAGGGGAGCGCCCAGCGCAAGCCGCATAGGGTCCAAAGCGCATCGTGTAGGGAGGGGGCTTCGCGGACGAAGCCATGGCCCAGGATGCCCGTACTCGATGGCAGCGACGAACCGTTTGTATCCGCGCCACTCCAGGGAATGTCCGACACTTCGATGGCTTACAGCTTTGGTGGCGCTCATGCGACTGGTCCTGTTTGCTGCAGTTGTCGCTCTCGGCGCGATGATCGGCGTGATCGCCGCGGCGGGCGATGACACCTCTACGAAGGTGACGATGGCGTTCGTCGGAGTTCTCTTCGCGCTGCCCGTGGCGGCCTTGCTGGCTCGTCGACGTAAGGGGGCTGAGCGCCGTCAGTTGACCGACGAGCCAATCGACACGCCAGGATCGACATCCCCACGATCGTTGTCGGCCAACTATTGGCGCGACCGCGGTCATCCGCCCTTCATGAAGCCTTCCGATGGCGATCCGGACAAGCACATGTTCGATCCCGATCGGCTGTCCTGACTACTTCCGCTTCAGGAGGTCCTTGACTGCATCAACCGCGCTCTCGGCCGTGGTCGCAGCATCTTTGCCAACCTGCTTGGCGGATTGTTTCAGCAAGGACCTACGCGGCACGAGGGTGCCGTCTTCGGCTCGGTCGACATCGATGTTTCGGCCAAGCTGATCTGCCTGTGCTCCAGCGCGTTTCCGGAGCGCCGTGGCCTCAGCTTGCATCTGATCTCGGCGAGGCTCGGGCGATTCTGCAGGTGCAGTTGGTGGCAGTGGATTCCCGCGAGTTCTCCTGACGGCGGCATCAGAGTCTCTGCGCATGCTGGCTACGTCGACCGTCGAGTCCACGCTTGCCGACTGGCGAAGATGCTCGGGAGGGAGCGACCCGAACGTCACCGGCACGCCAGTCCCATCCGTGAACGTTCGATTTGGGCCGAGGGCACGCCGTGCGAGTTCGGCTTCAAAGAGCGCTTGCGCCGCCGCACTGGTGCCTCCGTACTGCTCAGCGTAGCGGGTGAACATGGCGAGGTTGTGTGGATCCTGGGCCACGTCTATGGAGATAACCTCTCCCCTCTCGAGCGCAGTAGCCAGCCGTTCGGAGTAGCTGGTTCGTTGCGCCAGCGCAGCTTCAGCACGGGTGGTCCGCGTGGCAGATGCATTGAGGCGTGACGCGATCTCCGTGGCTTCACGTGCGTCGGCAGCAACCGTAGTCGAGAAGCTCGAATCTCTGGACACCCGATCGCCGAACTGCTTGAACTCGCTAAGTTGCTCGCTGGTCATGCTGCCTAGCACTCTCTGCTCCTGCGCCGTCAGGCCCGACAAGTAGCTCTTGTCTGCTGTGGCATTGAGCTTTCCGCCAGCGACTGCGGTGCTCAGTCCCAGGTGTGCGGCGGCGCCGAAGGCTATGTTTGCGACTTGCGACTGAGACATCCCCGTGCTGTCGGCGACGCTCCGCGTGATCTGGTCCAGACGGTTCAGCGTCTGCCCCAACTGCTCGAAGCTGCTGGATGTCGATCCCGTGCTGCTTCGCGATGACTTCAGCTTTGCCAAGCCTTTGGTGAATGCCTCGGACAGTACCGCCGAACGTTCGGTGCTGGCAGCGACCGCCTCGCTGCGGGCTGCGTCGACCTGGCGGCTGGCGTCCTGCACATCCTGCTCGCTCACGCGCATCGATACGACCCGGGACGCGTAGCCCTGGTTGCGCAGCAGGCTCACGGCGGTCCGGCCGGTCAGCATGTTCGACGAGAAGGTGTTGCCGCTGATGTCGTTCTGCCAGTTGCTCATGAATGCGGACGTCCGGTTGGGCGCGAGCCGGATCTGGTCCATCGAGACATTGCCCATGCTCAGATTGCCAGCGGCGGCACCTGCCGTGGCGCCGGCCACCATCGACTGCAGGCC
>JAGWVB010000477.1 GCA_018971105.1 Burkholderiales bacterium | reverse complement strand
GACCTCGCCGCACAGCAGTTGCGCCCAGCGCGGCTCGCGTTCGCCCGCCGCGCGCGCATGCTTGACGACCAGCGGCAGCGGCTTGGCGGCGAGTTCCTCGAGGAACCCCTCCACCGACGAGATGTCGGCGAAGCGGTGCAGCCGCTCGCTGTTGATGCGCAGCTCGGCCGCCGTCTGCGGCCCGCGCAGCATCAGTACCGCCAGCAGCGCCACCGCCGCACCGGGCAGCTGCAGCGCACGCGCGGCGTTGTGCTCGAACTTCACGACCCGGCTGCCGCTGCCCTCGAAGACGAGGCTGAGCGATTTCAGGCCGTCGAGCGCGGCCAGCACCTCGTCCTCGCTGGCCTCGATCACGGGCCAGCGCGCGGTCTTCTGGTTGCAGCCGGCGACGAGCGCGTTGAGCGACAGCGGGTAGGTGTCGGGCACGGTGGCCTGCTTCTCGACCAGCACGCCCAGCACACGCGCCTCCAGCGGCGACAGGATCCTCATGCGGCAACCTCCATCAAGACCGCGACCGGGCCGCGCGCGCGCCGCGCCCGCGCCGAGATCACCCGGCCGACGCCGCGCCACCGGCGCGGCCGGATCGGCCGCGCTGCAGCGCGGGCAGGGTCATACGCCGAAACCGTCGTCCACGGCGATGACGGCGCCGTTGACGAAGTGGCTCTCCTTGGCGCACAGCGTCACCAGCATCGCGTCGAGGTCGGCGGGCTGGCCGACGCGCTTGCGCGGCATCATCGCGACCAGCTTCCTGCCGCCTTCGGTCTGCCAGTGGTGGTGGTTGATCTCGGTGTCGATGTAGCCCGGGCAGAGCGCGTTGACGTTGATGCCGTAGCGGCCCCATTCGAGCGCCATCGCCTTCGTCATGTGGACGACGGCGGCCTTGCTCATCGCGTAGACGCCGATCTGCCCCAGCACCTTGAGCCCGGCCATCGACGCGATGTTGACGATGCGCCCGCCGGTGTAGGTGCCCGGCGCCAGCCCCTTGCTGCGCGCGATCATGCGCTGCGCCACCGCCTGGGCGACGAAGAAGGCGCCGCGCGCGTTGACGTTCATCTGCTCGTCGTACTCCTCGGGCGTGACGTCGACGAGCTTGCACGTGGCGCTGACGCCGGAGTTGTTGACGAGGATGTCGATCGCGCCCATCTCGGTCTCGGCATGGGCGACGGCGGCGCGGATGCTGTCGGTGTCGGTGACGTCGAGTTCGACGACATGGGCGTCGCCGCCCAGGCTCTCGATCTCGGCGCGCAGCGTCTTCAGCCGCTCGAGCCGGCGCGCCGCGAGCACGACGCCGGCGCCGGCGGCGGCCAGCGTCTTCGCGAATTGGGTGCCGAGTCCGCTCGACGCGCCGGTGACGAGGGCGACGCGGCCCGACAGATCGATCTCGTATGCCATGGCGTGGGCCCCTGTTCTAGTGCATGCGCGAGCACGATAGCACGCAGCCCCGCGCCGCCATGCCCCATCATCGCGTCCGATGCTCAAGATCCAGGGCCTGGCCAAACGCTATGGCGACGAAGCCGTGTTCGACGCCGTCGCGCTCGAGTTGCGCGGCGGCGAGTTCGTCGCGCTGCTCGGCGAATCGGGGGTCGGCAAGTCGACGCTGCTCAACTGCATCGCCGGCCTGGACCGCGCCGATGCGGGCACGATCGCGATCGCCGGCGCCGAGCTCGGCCGCCTCGACGACGACGCGCTGGCGCGGCTGCGACGCGAACGCCTGGGCTTCGTGTTCCAGGCCTTCCACGTGCTGCCGCACCTGA
>JAGWVB010000184.1 GCA_018971105.1 Burkholderiales bacterium | reverse complement strand
GGGCGTCGGGGTCGCGCAGGCCGCGAGCGTCAGCGCCGCGGCCAGCACGAGGCCGTGGCGGCTGCGGGCACGTGATTCGGAAATTCGGTTCTGGTTCATCAGGCGTTCCCTTCGCTTTCAAGGGAGCGTTCGCCATGCGGTTCGATACCGACCCGTGCCACGCCCCCTGCGCTGCAGCCTGATCGTGCAGCGCGGCGGGGTCGGTGCGCTGCGGCACATAGACGCCGACGGGTCGCGCCGCGCAGTCGCGGCGCGCGCCCACTGTTCGGCAGCGCACCGTCGGCGGCGGGCATCGACCCTAACGTTCCGCTTCACCCCTATCGTTCAAAGGATCCATCGATGAATTCCATCACCCGCCAGATCAAGAAGCTCCTGCTCGTCACGACCGCGGCGCTGTGGCTCGGGGCCGTCGGCAGCCCGGCGATCGCCGCCACCTCGCAGGACCTCGACCGCGATGCGGCCCAGGCCCTGCAGACGCTCTACAAGGCCAATCCGACGGCCGCGGCGATCGGCGCCAAGGCGCGCGCGATCCTGGTGTTTCCCAAGGTCGTCAAGGCCGGACTCGTCTTCGGCGGCAGCTACGGCGAAGGCGTGCTGATGGAGGGCAATCACGTCGTCGAGTACTACAACTCGGTCTCCGCCTCGTGGGGCTGGCAGGCCGGCGCCGAGTCCTACGCCTACGTCGTCTTCCTGATGAGCGACAAGGCGGTGCGCTACCTGGCGCGGTCCAAGGGCTGGGAATTCGGCGTCGGACCGACCGTCGTCGCCGTCAACGAGGGCATCGCCAGGAACCTCAGCACCTCGACGCTGAAGGACGACGCCTATGCCTTCATCACCGACCAGCAGGGCCTGATGGCCAGCCTGAGCATCGAGGGCACGAAGATCAGCCGCATCAAGCGCTGAGCTGCGTGCGCCAGCGCACGGACGGCACGGCGTCGGCCGTGCATCCTGGCGCCGCGAGGCGGCGGCCCCCGGTCGCCGCCCTGCGCCCCTCCACAACCTCAAGGCGAAACCATGTCCAAAGGCAAGCAAGGCAACAAGGAAGCGAAGAAGCCCAAGCAGGTGCACGTGCCCAATCCGCCCGCCGTGCCGATCAGCGTCGCGCCGACGCGCGCCGGCCTGACGCGGCCGAAGCCGCGCTAGCGCGGGCGTTCCGCCATGGCCCCGCGTGACGCCAGCGCCGACGCCATTGCGCACAACATCGAGTCCATCGCCGCCTTCTACGAGCTCGAGCACCGCAAGGTCACCCGGGCCCAGCGCACCGTGGAATGGCTCAGCGACGTGGCCGGCCGGCCGAGCTTCCTCGCCGCCATCGTGCTCTTCGCCGTGGCCTGGATCGCGGCCAACCTCGGCGCGGCGACGCTGCACCGCAGGGCCTTCGACCCCGCGCCGTTCTTCTGGCTCCTGGGCTGCGTGAGCCTGCTCGCGCTGTTGACGACGACGGTGGTCCTGATCCGCCAGGAAAGGCTGGCCGACCTCGAGCAGCGGCGCGAGCATCTGGACCTCCAGGTCAATCTGCTGACCGAGCAGAAGACGACCAAGCTGATCCACCTGATCGAGGAGCTGCGGCGCGACATGCCGATGGTCAGGGACCGGCGCGATCCGGAATCGGAAATGATGCAGCAGGCCACCGACCCGCATCGGGTCCTGGCCGGCATCGACGAGGCCTTGATCGCCGCCGGCGATCGCAACGCCGGCGTCGAGGCGTAGCGCGCGGCCGCCGGCGCGACGGGCCCGCGGTTCAGGCCGCGACCGGGTCGTAGCCGGCGCGCCGGATGGCGTCGCTGAGCTGGCGCGCGTCGGCGCGGCCGGGTTCGATCTCGACCATGCAGGTGGCCCGATCGATGCGCACCGAGGCCGTCGGGTCGACCGCCTTGAGCGCGCGCGTGACGGCGCCGGCGCAGCGGGCGTGGATCATGTCGCCGACATGGAACGCGATCATGCGGGCGGGTCGGGCCGTCTTCGCGGGGCGGCGCATGGGCCTGTCAGCGCGGCGGCAGCGGCAGGTCGTGCTCGCGCAGCATCACCGGCTCGCGCGAACCCGCGGCGACCCGCTTCAGCACGGCGGCCTCGAGCACCGGGCGATGGGCGGCGTAGACCGTCACGGCATCGCTGCCGTCGAACTTGCCGTTGAAGCGGTAATGCAGCACCGACTTCGCGAGGCTGGCCCCGACCCAGGCCCGATCCGGCGCCAGGACCCAGAAGCGCAGCGTGCCGCTCTCGTCGTGGAATTCGGGGGGCGGTGCAGGGGTGGGCGCGGGGGCATTCGTCATGGCTGGCCTTGAGGTTCGCAACGGGGCCCGGGTCCGGCCCGGGATTCGCAGCAGCGTAGGCCGGGCGCGCGCCCGCGGTCTGTGCGCTGACGCACCGAGCGCGGCGCTGCCGCGGCCCGCGCACGGCCGCAGGCCGACCGCCGTGCTGCCGGCCCACGCGCCCGGGCCGCAGGGACCCGGGCGCGCTCGTCACTGGCCGACGAGATCCTTCTTCAGCGCCTTCAGGTCGCCGACCACCTTCTGGGCCCGGCCTTCCACCTGCTTGTGCAGACCCTGGACCTGCTGGTCCTGGCTGCCGATCAGCTTGCCGGCCTGTTCCTGGATATTCCCGATGGCGTCCTTGACGCTGCCCTGGACCTGATCCTGGTTCATGCTGTACCTCCGCATAGATGTTGATGAGCCACGCCACCTTAGGGCGTGACCGGACCGGCGTCGGTGCGCCACCGAACCCCGGCTTCGCGCGGTCGCGGGCCGGGCCGCGGCCATTCCGGGCCCGGGGCCCGGGGCCCGGGGCCCGGCGGCATAAACTGCCGCCGGGACAGGAGGGGCTCGGCCGATGAAGATCACGACAGCAGTCGCCCGCCGAGGGCAGGCCACGGCGCCGCAGGAGGGCAAGGTCACGCTCGAGCATGTGGCCCAGGAGGCCGGGGTCTCGCCGAGCACGGTTTCGCGCATCCTCAACGGCACCGCCGTCGTCAGCGACGACAAGCGCGCCGCCGTCGATGCGGCGATCGCGCGGCTGGGCTTCGTCCCCAACCCCGTGGCGCGCGGGCTGGCGGGCGGGCGCACGCTCAGCGTCGGCGTCGTCACGCAGGCGATCGACAGCCCCTTCTACGGCGGCGCCCTGCGTGGCATCGAGGACACGCTCAGCGGGGCCGGCTACAGCCCGCTGTTCGTCAGCGGCCACTGGAATGCGGCGCACGAGGCGCGCAGCATCGAGACGCTGCGCGCGCGGCGCGTGGACGGCATCATCGTGCTGAGCTGCCGGCTCGGCGACTCGGCGCTGGCGGTCCATGCGCAGTCGCTGCCGGTGGTGGTGACGGGCCGCGGCGTCGGCGGGGCCGGCATCTGCGCGCTGAACTTCGACAATTTCGAGGGCGGACGGCTGGCGACGGAGCATCTGCTGGCGCTGGGCCATCGCCGCATCGCCTTCATCGCCGGCGACTCGCGCCACCCCGACGCCAGGGAGCGCCAGCGCGGTTACCGCGCCGCGCTGCAGGCCGCGGGCCTGGCCTACGACCCGGCGCTCGTCGTGCCGGGGCAGTTCTTCGAGGAAAGCGGCTACGCGGCAGCCGAACGCCTGGTCCAGGGCGGCGCCCCGTTCACCGCGGTCTTCGCCGCCAACGACCAGATGGCCTTCGGCGCCGCGCTCGCCCTGCACCGCCACGGTCGGCGCGTGCCGGACGACGTCTCGCTGGTCGGCTTCGACGACCTCGCCGCCGCGCGCTACACGGTGCCGCCGTTGAGCACCATCCACCATCCGATCTACGAACTCGGCCAGGCGGCGGCCACGGCGATGCTGCAGCTCCTGTCCGGTGCAACCCCGACCGCCGCCCTGCCGCCGCCGCGCCTGATCGCGCGCGAGTCGAGCCGCCCGCTGCCGGGCTGATCGGCGTCCGGCGCAGCCGCGCCCCGGCCGGCACCCGCGATTACCCTCGATTGACACGAGCGCATCCCTTACTTAGAGTCTGAAAGCGCTTTCAAACGAGCGCGGACGAAATCGAGTCCGTCGGGTGTCGCGGGGGCCCTGCGCGTGCAAGCGCCGGGCGTTGCCGCAGGCCGGCGGGCGACTGGAGCGCGATCAGTGACCCCTAAGGCCAGCCCCGAGACGAGCCGCAGGCAATGCCTGCGGGCGGGTGTCGCCTGGCTCACGGCAGCCCGCGGCGCACGCGCCGCCGCGCCCGCGACCACCTTGAGCGTGGCGGCCTTTCCGGCCGTCGACAAGATCGTGGAGGCGGCGATCCCGACCTGGCGGCGCATGCACCCGGACGTCGGCATCCAGGTCATCAGCCGCCAGTTCAGCGACCACCACACGGCGATGACGACGGCGCTGTCGACCTCGGTCTATCTGCCCGACGTGATGGCGCTCGAGGTCGGCTATGTCGGGCGCTTCGCGCAGGGCGGCGGCCTCGACGACCTGTCCCGGCCGCCCTACGGCGTCGGCGCCGCGGCCCGCGACTGGGTGCCCTACGCCCTGGCGCAGGCGACCAGCCGCAGCGGCGCGGTGGTGGCCGCGCCCACCGACATCGGGCCGGGCACGCTGCTGCTGCGCACCGACATCCTCGCGCGCGCCGGGGTCGCCGAGGCCGAGCTCACGCAGTCCTGGGACGCCTATGTCGAAGCCGGGGTCCGCATCAAGCGCGCCACCGGTGCCCATCTCATCGCCCATGCGCGCGACCTCAAGGACATCCTCATCCGCACCGGCGTGAAGCCGGGCGAGGGGCTCTATTTCGACGCCCGGTCGCGCGTGCTCGTGACCTCGCCGCGCTTCGTGCGCGCCTTCGAGCTCGCGCGCGCGGTGCGCCGGCTCGGGCTCGACGCCAAGGTCGTGGCCTGGTCCAACGACTGGAGCGAGGGCTTCCGGCGCGGCACGCTGGCGACGCAGATGTCGGGCGCCTGGCTCACCGGCCACCTGGCGCACTGGCTGGCGCCGGCGACCGCGGGCCTGTGGCGCGCGGCGCAGCTGCCGGGCGGCGCCTACGCCGCCTATGGCGGCACCTTCTACGCGATCGCGCGCCGCGTGGCGCCCGCACGCAAGGTGCTGGCCTGGGACTTCATCCGCCTCATGACGCTGGACCGCGCGGTGCAACTGGCCTCGTTCAAGTCCCAGGACGCCTTCCCGGCCCTGATGACGACCTACGACGACGGCTTCTTCGACCAGCCGATCCCGTTCCTGGGCGGCCAGCCGGCACGCCGGCTGTGGCGCGACGCGGCACGCCGCATCACGGCGGTGGCGGTGCACAAGCAGGACGCCTTCGCGAGCGAGGTCATCGACACCGAACTCGACAAGGTGCTCGACCGCGGCAAGGACATCGGCCGCGCGCTCGCGGACGCGGACCGGCTGCTCGCGCAGCGCGCCCTGCGCTGAGCCCCGCGCGATGAAGCTGCCCGCCGCCCTGCGCCTGTCGCCCGCGTTCGCGCCCTACGCGCTGCTGGCGCCCTTCTTCGGCCTCTTCTTCGTGTTCGGGCTGTTCCCGATCGGCTTCTCGCTCTACCTGTCCTTCCACACCTGGGATCCGACCGCCGGCCTGTCGGCCATGCATTTCGTCGGGCTGGGCAACTTCGCCTTCGCGCTGCGCGACGACTGGTTCTGGAAGAGCCTGCGCAACACGGCCTGGCTGGCGGCGGCCTCCGGCATCCCGCAGCACCTGGTCGCGATCCCGCTGGCGGTGTTCCTGCACACGCATTTCAAGCGCCTGCGCAATCTCGCCGTCGGCGCCTATTTCCTGCCCTACATCACGAGCACGGTCGCGATCGCGATCATGTTCAGCGCGCTGTTCTCGACCGACTACGGCCTCGTCAACCAGGGCCTGCACGGCGCGTTCGGCAGCGCGCCGGTCGACTGGCTGGGCACGCCGGAATATCTCAAGCCGGTGCTGGCGCTGATCGTCTTCTGGCGCTACCTGGGCTTCAACGTCGTGCTCTATCTCGCCGCGCTGCAGACGATCCCGCGCGACCTCTACGAGGCCGCGGCGATGGACGGCGCCGGCCGCCTGCAGCAGTTCCTGCACATCACGCTGCCCAGCCTGCGGCCGATGATCTTCTTCGGCGTCACGCTCAGCGTCATCGGCGGACTGCAGCTGTTCGAGGAGCCCTTCATCCTCACCAACGGCCGCGGCGGCAGCGACCAGGCCGGCATGACGACGGCGCTCTACCTCTACCGCATGGCCTTCGACTTCAACGATTTCGGCGCCGCCAGCGCGATGTCCTGGCTGCTCTTCATCGTCGTCGTCGCGCTGACCTGGCTCACGAACCGGGCCTTCCGGCCGCGCACATGAAGACCGCCCGCATCGTCCCCTGGGCCGCCTATGCGGTGGTGGGCGCCGGCGCGCTGCTGATGCTCGCGCCGTTCTACTTCATGTTCGTGTTCGCGACGCACTCGCGCACCGAGATCTTCAGCCTGCCGCCGCCGCTGACCTTCGGCCACGACCTGCTGACGAACCTGGCGATCCTCACCGACCGCATCCCGTTCTGGCGCAGCCTGGGCTGGAGCCTGTACGTGGCGCTCGCGTCGACGGCGCTGACGCTGCTGTTCTGCAGCATGGGCGGCTACGCCTTCGCGTTGTTCGAGTTCCGCTACAAGCGCGCGCTGTTCGCCTTCGTGCTGGGGACGATGCTGCTGCCGGGCTTCATGAACATGATCCCGACCTTCATGGTGATGGACCTGCTGGGCTGGATCGACCAGCCGCGCGCGCTCTACATCCCGGGCGCGGCGAGCGCCTTCGGCATCTTCCTGATGCGCCAGTTCATCGCCGCCGCGGTGCCCAGGGACCTGATCGAGGCCGCGCGCATGGACGGCTGCGGCGAGTTCGGCATCTACTGGCGCATCGTGCTGCCGCTGCTCAAGCCGGCGCTGGGCACGCTGGGCCTGGTCACCTTCATCGCGAGCTGGAACAACTTCATCGCGCCGCTGATCGTGATGCGCAGCCCCGGGATGTACACGCTGCCCCTGGCCCTGCGCAGCCTGCAGAGCCCGGTCGACACCGAATGGGGCGCCTTGATGGCCGGATCGGCCATCGCGACGATCCCGCTGCTCCTGCTGTTCGCGATCTCGTCGCGCCAGCTCATCTCCGGCCTCACCGCAGGCGCCGTCAAGTAGCCGCACCCACACCGACCACGCCCACCCGCCATGACGTCACCCGATCACTCGAGCCTGCAGCAGCGCTTCCCGCGCGACTTCGTCTGGGGCGTCGCCACCAGCGCCTTCCAGATCGAGGGCGCGGCCGCGGCGGACGGCAAGGGTCCCTCGATCTGGGACACCTTCTGCCGCCGCAGCGGCGCCATCGCCGACGCCAGCGACGGCAGCGTCGCCTGCGACCATTACCACCGCTGGCGGGACGACCTCGACCTGATCGCCGACCTCGGCGTCGACGCCTACCGCTTCTCGGTCTCGTGGCCGCGCGTGCAGCCCGCGGGGCAGGGCGCCTGGAACGAGCGCGGCCTGGCCTTCTACGACCGGCTCGTCGACGGCCTGCTCGAGCGCGGCATCCGGCCTTACCTGACGCTCAACCACTGGGACCTGCCGCAGGCGCTGCAGGACCGCGGGGGCTGGGCGCAGCGCGACACGGTGCATCGCTTCGTCGATTACGCGCAGGGCGTCGCGCGCCGCGTCGGCGACCGCGTCGCCGCGATCACGACGCACAACGAGCCCTGGGTCGTGGCCGTGCTCGGCCACGAGACCGGACTCTTCGCGCCCGGCCTGCACAGCCGGGCGACGGCGATGCAGGCGGCCCACCACCTGCTGCTCAGCCACGGCCTGGCGCTGCAGGCGCTGCGCGCGCAGGGCTGCCGCAGCCGCCTGGGCATCGTGCTGAACCTGTCGCCGATCGGGCCCGCCACCGCGCGCGAGGACGATGTCGCGCAGGCGCGCCTGGAGGACGGCCGCTCGGTGCGCTGGTACATGGATCCGCTGTTCAAGGGCACCTATCCGCAGGACGTGCTCGAGCATCTCGGCGCCGACGCGCCGACGCTCGAGGCCGACGACCTGCGCCACATCGCCACGCCGATGGACTTCCTGGGCGTCAACTACTACACGCGCTCGGTCGTCAGCGCCTCGGGCGCCTGGGACGTGAAGACGAGCGGCAAGGCGCTCACCGACATGGGCTGGGAGGTCTACCCCGAGGGCCTGACCGAACTGCTGCTGCGACTGCACCGCGATTACCGCGTGCCGCCGATGTACGTGAAGGAGAACGGCGCCGCGTTCAAGGACAGCCTCGTCGACGGCCGCGTGCACGACCGCGAGCGCACCGAATACATCGCGCACCATATCGCCGCCGTCGCCGACGCGCTGGCGCAGGGCGTGCCGATGGCCGGCTACATGGTCTGGAGCCTGCTCGACAATTTCGAATGGGCCTCGGGCTACGACAAGCGCTTCGGCATCGTGCATGTCGATTACGCCACGCAGCGGCGCACGCTCAAGGACAGCGCGCGCTGGTACCGCGATTTCCTGCGCACGCGCCAGGCCCGCGCCGAGCCGAGCGCCGCCGCGGGCGCCGGGGCCTGAGATGGGCCGGCTGACGCTCAGCGGGCTGCACAAGCGCTACGGCGACGTCGAGGTCATCCGCGGCATCGACATCGACGTGCACGAGGGCGAGTTCCTGGTCTTCGTCGGCCCCAGCGGCTGCGGCAAGAGCACGACGCTGCGCATGATCGCCGGGCTCGAGACCATCAGCGACGGCGATCTGCTGATCGACGGCCTGCGCGCCAACGAGCTGCGGCCGGCGGACCGCGGCACGGCGATGGTGTTCCAGAGCTATGCGCTGTACCCGCACATGACGGTGGCGCAGAACATGGGGTTCGCGCTCAAGATGGCCGGCGTCGCGAAGGCCGAGCGCGGCCTGCAGGTGGGCCGCGCGGCCGAGATCCTGCGCATCACCGAATTGCTCGGGCGCTACCCGAAGGAGCTCTCGGGCGGCCAGCGCCAGCGCGTCGCGATCGGGCGCGCGATCGTGCGCAAGCCCAAGGTCTTCCTCTTCGACGAGCCGCTGTCGAACCTGGACGCGGCGCTGCGCGTGAACATGCGCGTCGAGCTGACGCGGCTGCACAAGGAGCTGGGGACGACGATGATCTACGTCACCCACGACCAGGTCGAGGCGATGACGATGGGCGACCGCATCGCCGTCATGAGC
>JAGWVB010000183.1 GCA_018971105.1 Burkholderiales bacterium | reverse complement strand
ACTTCCTCGGCGTGCCGATCCTGGCCCTGCCGACGCTGAGTTTCCCGCTCTCGGATGCGCGCCGCTCGGGCTGGCTGCCGCCGACCTACGAGACCGACAACCGCAGCGGCCTGCAGCTGTCGATGCCTTACTACTGGAACATCGCCCCGAATCGGGACGCCACGTTCACGCCGCGCGTGATCACGCGCCGCGGCTTCGGCCTCGACAGCGAGTTCCGCTACCTCGAGCCCGGTTCGCAGGGGCAGCTGCAGTTCAACTGGCTGCCCGACGACCGCCTCACCGGGACCTCGCGCGATGCACTGCAATGGCGCCACGAGACGCATTTCGACGCCGGCGGCCTGCGCCTCACGGCGAACGTGCTGCACGTGTCCGACGACAACTGGTGGAAGGACTTCCCGAACGACGGCCACAGCCTGACGCCGCGCCTGCTGCAGCAGCGGCTGGCGCTGGAGCGGCCGTTCTCGTTCGGCGGCGGCAGCGGCCTGGCCTACGCGCGGCTGGCGCATTGGCAGGTCCTGCAGGATGCGGCCTCGGTCGTCGTCGAACCGTACGAACGCAGTCCGCAGATCGGCGTGCGCGTCGGCGGCAAGGCGCTCGGGCTCGAATACCGGGCCGAGACCGAATACAACCATTTCGAACTCGCGCCGGGTGCGCTCGCCGCGGCCGGACGCACCGGCGGCGACCGCGTCCACCTGCTGGGCAGCGTCGACTGGCCGCTGCGCGCGCCGGGCTGGTTCGTCGTGCCCAAGTTCAGCGTCAACGCCGCCGCCTACGGCGGGCTGACGACCTCCGGCAGCGTCGGCCGGACGCACGCGAGCCGGGCGATACCGACCTTCAGCCTCGACCTCGGCCTCGAACTCGAGCGCCAGACCGTGGACTTCGGCCGCAGCTTCCGCCAGACGCTTGAGCCGCGCATGTACTACGTCTGGACGCCCTACCTCGCGCAGAGCCAACTGCCCAACTTCGACTCGGCGGGCAAGGATTTCAACTTCACCTCGATCTATACGGACAACCAGTTCTCGGGCATCGACCGCGTCTCCGACGCCAAACAGCTCACGACCGGCGTCATCACGCGTTACATCGACAACGCCACCGGCGCCGAGGCGCTGCGCCTGGGTTATGCCCAGCGCTACCTCTTCAGCCCGCAGCGCATCACCGCGCAGGCCGACGGCACGCCCGACGGCAACCCCGAGATCCCGCATTTCTCGGACGCCCTCGTGACCGCGGCGACCTCGCTCATCCCGGCGTGGAAGGTCGATTCGACGATCGAGTACAGCCCCGCGATCCAGCGCTCGATCCGCTCGATCGTCGGCCTGCGCTACGAGCCCGGGCCGTTCCGCACGCTGAGCATGACCTACCGGCTGCAGCGCGGCTCGAGCGAGCAGCTCGAGCTGGGCTGGCAATGGCCGATCACCGGGCGGCCGCCGGCGGCCGTCGACAACGGCGGCAGCTCCTGCGGCGGTGCCTGGTACGGCGTCGGCCGCGTCAACTACAGCCTGCGCGACCGCCGCGTCACCGACTCCGTGGTCGGCACCGAGTACGACGCCGGCTGCTGGATCCTGCGCGTGGTCGCGCGCAGCGTCTCGACCGGGCTGAGCCAGGCCACGACCGGATTGATGGTCCAGCTCGAGCTCGTAGGTCTGTCACGCATCGGCTCGAACCCGCTGCAGCTCTTGAAGGACAATATCCCTGGATACCGCCTGTTGCGCGAAGAGCGCAACGCGGCGTCGCCCACCGACGAATCGACGCCCGCCTTCTATGACTGAATTCCTCCCGCGCCTCCTGCGCATGGCGCTGCCGGCCTTGCTGGCCTGCTGGATCGGCGGCCACGCGCTGGCCGCGACGCGCGAGCCCGAGATCCAGAACGGCGACTACATCGCCGCCGTCGTGAACCAGGAAGTCGTCACCGCCGGCGAGGTCGAGCGCCGCGTCGAGCGCGTCAAGGCCGATGCCGCGCCCGGCACCCGGCTGCCCTCCGACGCCGAGCTGCACAAGCTCGCGCTCGACGCGCTGATCAACGAGCGCGTGATGATCACGAGCGCGCGCGAGAGCGGGATCAAGGTCGAGGAGCCGGAGATCGATCGCGCGGTGCAGAGCATCGCGGCGCAGAACCAGATCTCGCTCGCGGAGCTGCGCCAGCGCCTGAAGGCCGAGGGCACCGATTACAGCCATTTCCGCGCCAACGTGCGCGACCAGATCATGATCGAGCGGTTGCGCGAGCATGAGGTGTATGCGCGCATCAAGATCTCCGACGAGGACATCGATGCCTACCTCGACAAGATGCGCGCGGCGGCGCACGCCGACCCCGAGCTCGACATCGCGCAGATCCTGGTCCCGGTGCCCGACGGTGCCGACGCGGCGACGGTCGCGGCGCAGCGCGCGATCGCCGAGGCCGCGATGGCGCGGCTGCGCGCCGGCCAGTCGTTCGAGGCCGTCGCGCGCGAGGTCTCGGCCGACACCAAGACGCCGACCGGCGGCGAGCTCGGCATGCGCCCGGCCTCGCGCCTGCCCGATGTCTTCGTCGCGGCCGTCAAGGGCCTGAGCGAGGGCCAGGTCACGCCCGAGCTGCTGCACACCGGGGCCGGATTCCAGATCCTCAAGCTCGTCGCGCGCAAGGTCTCCGACATCGATCACGTGACGGAGACGCACGCGCGCCACATCCTGCTGCGCACCTCGCCCCAGCTCAGCACCGAGGTGGCCGAGCGCCGCCTGGCCGAATACCGGGCGCGCATCGAGAGCGGGGACGCGAAGTTCGAGGACATCGCACGCCAGTTCAGCGAGGACGGCTCGGCCAGCAGCGGCGGCGATCTCGGCTGGACCGCGCCCGGCGCGATGGTGCCCGAGTTCGAGAACGCGATGAACGCGCTGCCGATCGGCGGCATCTCGCAGCCCGTGGTCTCGCGCTTCGGCGTGCACCTGATCCAGGTGCTGGGACGCCGCACCGTCGAACTCAAGCCCAAGCAGTTGCGCGAGCAAGCGCGCAATGCGCTGCGCGAGCAGAAGTTCCAGCAGGCCTACCTCGACTGGACCAAGGAATTGCGCGCGCGCGCCTACGTCGAGTACCGCGAGCCGCCGCAGTGAGCGGCGCGGCGGGGCACCGGGCGCGCAAGCGCTTCGGCCAGCATTTCCTCGCCGACACCGCGATCATCGACGCCATCGTGCGCGCGATCGCGCCGCGTCCCGGGCAGGCGCTGGTCGAGATCGGCCCCGGCCTGGGCGCGCTGACGCAGCCGCTGCTCGAACGCAGCGGCGCGTTGACCGTGATCGAGCTCGATCGCGACCTCGCCGCCCGGCTGCGCCGCCAGGGCGCGCTGACGGTGGTCGAGTCGGATGTGCTGCGGGTCGATTTCGGCGCCCTGGCCGATGCCGCGGGGCAGCGCCTGCGCGTCGTCGGCAACCTGCCCTACAACATCTCGACGCCCATCCTGTTCCACCTGCTGGCCCATGCCGGCCGCGTGCTGGACCAGCACTTCATGCTGCAGAAGGAAGTCGTCGACCGCATGGCGGCAGCGCCGGGCTGCAAGGACTACGGCCGCCTCACGGTGATGCTGCAATGGCGCTACCGCATCGAAGCCGTGCTCGACGTGCCGCCGGCGGCGTTCGAGCCGCCGCCGCGCGTCGACTCGGCCGTCGTGCGGATGGAGCCGCTGCCGGCCGTCGACGGCGTCGATGCGGCGCGGCTGGAGGCGCTGGTGGCGCTCGCCTTCTCGCAGCGACGCAAGATCCTGCGCCACACGCTGGGGCGCTGGATCGAGCAGCAAGGGCTGGAGATCGATTTCGACCTCCAGCGCCGCGCCGAGGAAGTCCCGGTCGCGGAATATCTGGCGCTGGCGCGCGCGGCGCCTTGACTACGCCGCGTTGAGCCAGGCCGCGGTATCGAACGCGCTGCTCATCATCGGCATGTTCATGCCGAAGTTCGGATTGACGCCGTTCTTCGGCACCACCTTCACCGCCGGCTTCGCCACCGTCTGGGCCACCTCAGCAGCCCGCTCCCATGACCCTATTTCCTGGGAGCGGGCTACTGAAAAGAATAGAAACAGCGGAACGGTATTCGTCGCTCGCCCCAGAACTCGGCGGCGTCGCGGAAGACCTCCAGCAGTTGCTCGCGCGCTTCGCGATCGAAGCGCGGGTTGTCGGGCAGCTGCTCGAGGACGACGACGAAGCCGGGCTGCTGGCCCGCCTTGTGCACGAGGTCGGTCATGCAGTCGTAGAGCGCGTCGAGGTTCTTGCCGAAATGCGGCGGGAACAGGAACGACTGGGCGATGCCGTCGAGCACGTCCTGCTTGGTCTGGGCGTGCGCGAGATTCGCGTAGAGGAAATGCTGGCCGGCGGTCTCGGCCGCCTGCATCAGATCGTCGACCCGGTAGGCGCGTATCGCCTGCACGAGATTGGGGCGGATGGTCTGCAACTCCATGGTCGCGATCCTCCTGACAGGACTCGGTGGTTCAAGTAGTTCGGTGCCAGCGTTCATGGCTCGATGCGGCGGAAGCTCGCGTAGTGATCGTCGGTGTAGTAGCAGACCTCGGGGGGCGCCGGCGGTGCGCCACCGCAGACGATGCGGCGCGCGCCCCGGTTGCGGGACCTCGGTGTCTTCACTGTGTACTCGTGGTAGTAACCCCGCGCGTGGGCCGGCAGCTGGCGTTCGTAATTGCCGAACACGATGCCGTCCTTGCGATAGTGAAACGGACCACCCTTCAGGATAGACCGGTACGTGGCCCGGGCCTGCGGCGGCAGGCTGGAGACCGCGACCGAGACCGGCACATCGACCGAAGACCGCGCCCCCGCCAGGGGTGTGAAGGCCAGTCCGGCCACCAATCCCAACACCGCGATCGCGGTGCGACTCCACTGGCGCGCAACCCCTCGGAATGCTTGCTCCGACGAGGCCAATCCGATCGAATGCACGGGTTAACCCTGAAAAATCAAACCGGAATGCTACCTGAACCCCCCCGGAAACTCAAGCCGTTGCCCAAAAATGGGGCAAGGCAGCAGCGAATTCAGTGGGCGCTCACATACGCATTCTGGCTCGAATCAAGGCATCCACGCAGTCGATCTGGGCGTTGTCACACGCCGTCACCCAGAGCCCGGGACAGTTCAGGGGCGCCGGGCCGCATCGGCCTCGATCGGCCCCGACTTGCGTCCGGCCTCGGCATCGGCCACGGTCAAGGCGGTCATGTTCACGATGCGTCGAACGGTAGTCGACGATGTGAGCACATGCACCGGCTTGTTGGCGCCGAGCAGTACCGGCCCGATGGCGATACCGCCGCCGGCAGCGGTCTTGAGCAGGTTGTAGGCGATATTCGCTGCATCGATGTTCGGCAGCACGAGCAGGTTGGCTTCGCCGTGCAGCGTGCTGTGGGGCATGATCTTCTGGCGCGCCTCGGCATCGAGCGCGACATCGCCGTGCATCTCGCCGTCGGCCTCGAGCCAGGGCGCGCGCGCGCGCAGCAGGCCGAGCGTGGTGCGCATCTTGATCGCGCCCGGATGGTCGCTGCTGCCGAAGTTCGACGACGACAGCAGTGCCACGCGCGGCTGGACCCCGAAGCGCATCATCTCCTGCGCCGCCATGAGCGTGATCTGGCACAGCTGTTCGGCGCTCGGGTCGGCGTTCACGTGGGTGTCGACGAGGAAGACCTGGCGCCCTGGCAGCATGAGCCCGTTCATGCAGGCGTAGACCGGCACCTGCGGCGCGTCGGGCCCGCCGCAACGCTTGCCGATCACCTGGTCGATGTAGTGCAGATGCTGGGCCGTCGTGCCCCAGGTGCCGCAGAGCATGCCGTCGACCTCGCCCTTCTCGAGCATCATCGAGCCGATCAGCGTGAGCCGGCGCCGCATCTCGATCTTGGCCATCTGCTCGGTGACCCCCTTGCGCTCGGTCATGCGGTGGTAGGTGGTCCAGAAGTCGCGGTAGCGATGGTCGTGCTCGACGTTGACGACGTCGTAGTCCAGCCCCTCGGCCAGGCGCAGGCCGAACTTCTGCACCCGCGCCGCGATGACTGCCGGCCGCCCGATCAGCGTCGGCCGTGCCAGGCCCTCGTCGACCACGACCTGGACCGCGCGCAGCACGCGCTCCTCCTCGCCCTCGGCGTAGGCCACGCGCTTGTGCAGCGCGCGCTTGGCCTGGGTGAAGATCGGCTTCATCGTCGTGCCGGAAGCGAAGACGAAGGTCTTGAGCTTCTCGCGGTAGGCGGCCAGGTCCTTGACCGGCCGCCGCGCGACCCCGGACTCGGCCGCGGCCTGCGCCACCGCCGGCGCGATCATCATCATCAGCCGGTGGTCGAAGGGCTTGGGGATCAGGTACTCCGGACCGAACGACAGGTTCGCGCCCGCGTACGCGGCCGCGACGACCTCGCTCTGCTCGGCCTGCGCGAGCTCGGCGATGGCGTGGACGGCGGCGATCTCCATCGCGTCGGTCACCGTCGTCGCGCCGCAGTCGAGCGCGCCGCGGAAGATGTAGGGGAAGCACAGGACGTTGTTGACCTGGTTCGGGAAGTCGGTGCGCCCGGTCGCCATGATGCAGTCGGGGCGCGCCGCGCGCGCGAGTTCGGGCGCGATCTCGGGCGAGGGGTTGGCGAGCGCGAAGATCAGCGGCTGGCGCGCCATCGCCGCCAGCATCTCGGGCTTGAGCACGCCCGCGGCCGACAGGCCCAGGAAGACGTCGGCGCCGGCCAGCACCTCGGCCAGCCTGCGCGCCGAGGTCTTCTGCGCGAACTGCGCCTTGTCGACGTCCATCAGCTCGGTGCGGCCCTCGTAGACGACGCCGGCGAGGTCGGTGACCCAGATGTTCTCGCGCCGCACGCCGAGCTTGACGAGCAGGCCCAGGCAGGCCAGCGCCGCGGCGCCGGCGCCCGAGGTCACGAGCTTGATCTCGTCGATCTTCTTGCCCACCACCTTGAGGCCGTTGAGCAGCGCCGCGCCGACGACGATGGCGGTGCCATGCTGGTCGTCGTGGAAGACCGGGATCTTCATGCGCTCGCGCAGCTTGCGCTCGACGTAGAAGCAGTCGGGCGCCTTGATGTCCTCGAGGTTGATGCCGCCGAAGGTCGGCTCGAGCGCGGCGATGATGTCGACCAGTTTGTCCAGGTCGTGCTCGGCGAGCTCGATGTCGAAGACGTCGATGCCGGCGAACTTCTTGAACAGCACCGCCTTGCCTTCCATCACCGGCTTGGCGGCGAGCGGCCCGATATTGCCCAGGCCCAGCACCGCCGTGCCGTTGGTGACGACGCCCACGAGGTTGCCGCGCGCCGTGTAGCGGAAGGCGTTGACCGGGTCGGCGACGATCTCCTCGCAGGCCGCGGCCACGCCCGGGCTGTAGGCCAGCGCGAGGTCGTGCTGGTTGATCATCTGCTTGGTCGCGCTGACGGCCAGCTTGCCGGGGACCGGGAACTCGTGGTATTCGAGTGCGGCCTGCCTGAGTTCGGCGGCGGCGGCGGCGCTGCTCCTGTCGGGGGTCGTCATCCTGCGGTCTCCTGCGATGATTTCGGGGTGCCGCCGGGCCGGCCCTTGCCGAGGTCGAGGCGGGCGCGGATTGTAGGCGCGGCCGGCCCGCGTCCGCGGGCGCAGCGCAGGCGTTCCGGGTTCGGCCGGGCGGGCGCCGCCTGAACCATACTTGCGGGCTCCGCACGCCGCAGCTTCGACCTTGCAAATCGACCAGACCCCGGGCCCGTCGGCCGACCGCCTCGACCGCGCAGGAGCGCGCTGATGGCGGGCGAATTCGAACTCATCGCGCGCCATTTCACGCGCCCGCCGCGCCGCCCCTGGCTCGGCGTCGGCGACGACTGCGCGCTCGTCGGCATCGATGCCGGGATGCAGCTCGCGATCTCGAGCGACATGCTGGTCGAGGGCCGCCATTTCCTCTCCACCGTCGAGCCCGAGCGCCTGGGCCACAAGGCGCTGGCAGTGAACCTGAGCGACCTCGCCGCCTGCGGTGCCGAACCGCTGGCCTGCACGCTGGCGCTGGCGCTGCCGCGCGCCGACGACGCCTTCCTCGCCGCCTTCGCGCGCGGGCTGTACGCGCTGGCCGGGCGCAGCGGGATCGACCTCGTCGGCGGCGACACGACGGCCGGGCCGCTCAATATCTGCATCACCGTCTTCGGCCAGGTGCCGCCGGGGCAGGCACTGCTGCGCAGCGGCGCGCGCGCGGGCGACGAGCTCTGGGTCAGCGGCACGCTGGGCGACGCGCGGCTGGCGCTCGAGGTCTTCCGCGGCCGCGTCGCCCTGGCCGGCGGCGATTTCGAGACCGTGCGCCGGGCGATGGAGCTGCCGCAACCGCGCGTCGCACTCGGGCTGGCGCTGCGCGGCGTGGCGTCGAGCGCGATCGACCTCAGCGACGGGCTGCTGGGCGACCTCGGCCACGTGCTCGCGCGCTCGGGCGTCGGCGCCCGCATCGATGCCGACGCGCTGCCGCGCAGCGCCGTGCTCGCGGCGCAAGCGCCGGCGCTGCAGCATGAATGCCTGCTGGCCGGCGGCGACGACTACGAACTGCTGTTCAGCGCCGCGCCTGCCCGGCGCGAGGCCGTGCTCGCGGCCGCCCACGGCGCCGGCGTCGCGGTGACGCGCTGCGGCGCGATCACGGCCGCGCCCGGACTGCAGGTCGTCGACGCCCGAGGGCGCGAACTGCCCGTGAGCTGGCACGGCTTCGACCACTTCGCATGAAGAACCCGGCCCCCCTGCGCGCCAGCGCCGGCTTCATGCTGCGCCACCCGGCGCATTGGATCGCGCTCGGTTTCGGCAGCGGGCTGTCGCCGCGCGCGCCCGGCACCGTCGGCACGCTCTGGGGCTGGGTCGCCTTCCTGGTGCTGTGGCACCTGGTGGGCGGTGCGGCGCTGACCTGGGCCTGGATCATCGCCGGCTCGCTCGTCGTCGGCTGGTGGGCCTGCACGCGCACGGCCCAGCACCTGGGCGTGGCCGATCCCGCGGCCGTGGTGTGGGACGAGATCGTCGCGTTCTGGATCATCCTCTGGCTGCTGCTGCCGGCGAGCCTGCTCGACCAGGCGATCGCCTTCGCGCTGTTCCGCTGGTTCGATGCCGCCAAGCCGGGACCGGTGGGCTGGGCCGATCGACGCTACAAGCTGCAGTTCGGCGAGGCCATCGGCTGGCGCCAGGGCTGGGGCATCCTGTTCGACGACCTCGT
>JAGWVB010000182.1 GCA_018971105.1 Burkholderiales bacterium | reverse complement strand
GGCCAGCGCCGCGGCTACGCCGCCAGCCAGTGGGTCGACCGCATCGTCACCGCCGCGCGCGGCCATCGCGCGCCGCCGACCTGGGGCCGGCCGCTGGCCGAGTGGACGGCCCTGCTGGCGGCCCAGGGCTACGCCGTGCGCAGCGTCCCGATGAGCCGGGGCACGCCCTTCGCCAACGTGCTGCTGGTGGCCGATCTCGCGCTCGCCGGCGCGGCGCCGGACCCGCGTCGCTAGCAGCCGGGTCGGGCGCCGCGCGACGGACGCACCCGCGCCGCGCGGCGATCGGGCGATGGGGCGATGGGGCGATGGGGCGCCCGCAAGGCGCGCGCCGCGGCGCGCGGCATCTCACTCCTCGAGCTGAAGCCCGCGGCGCCGGCCGGCACCGCGCCAGGCGCCGACCTGCCATGATGTGCGGGCTACGACCAGCCCGGCAGCGGACCGCCCGGCCCGCTGCCCGAATTCCAACTGCGCGCTGATTCCGGAGGACCTCGTGTACCAGTCGAACCATCGTCTCGCCCTGACCGCCCTGATCGCAGCCGGCCTGCTGGCCGGCTGCAGCACCATCGACAACCTGCGCTCGGGCTCCGACGCCAAGAGCGCGCCGGCCGCCGCGGCGTCGGGCCCGAAGATCGGCCCCGGCATGGACGCCAACGGCAATGTCATCGACTCCAGGCTCGTCGAATCGGGCTATGGCCAGAAGGTCAAGGGACTCGACGACTGGGAAGGCGAGATCACCGGCCGGCCGGCACCGGGCAGCAAGTTCACGCGCCTGAAGATCGGCATGTCGGCCACCGAGGTGCGCAGCATCCTCGGCGAGCCCGACGACCAGGGCATGCACCCCACCGGCAAGGCATGGATCCCCTTCTATTTCGGCTCGGACAAATACCGCTACGAGACGGTGTACAAGGGCCAGGGCCGGCTCCTGTTCGCGAGCAGCGCGGGCATGGGCTGGGACCCCAACATGCACCTGATCTGGATCATCCACAGCGCCCGCGAGGGCAGCCAGCGCTAATCGACGGCCGGCCGCGGCAGCGCCTGGCTGGCTGGCTGGCTGGCTGGCTGGCTAGCGTGCCGCGGCCGCCTCGATGCACGCGACCGGCGCGGCGGCGGCCAGGTCGACCTCGAACCAGAACCGGCTCCCGACCCCCGGCTCGCTCTCGCCGCCGATGCGCCCGCCCATGCGCTCGACGAGCTGTTTGGACAGCGCCAGGCCGAGCCCGCTGCCGCCATGCTCGCGCGCGACCGAGGCATCGGCCTGCACGAATTCCTGGAACAGGCGGCCGAGCGCCTCGGCCGTGAGGCCGACGCCGGTGTCGGCGACCTCGAAGCGCAGCCCGACGCGGCCGTTCGGCGCAACGGCGCGGCGCGCCACATCCAGCCGCACGCCGCCGCGGCGCGTGAACTTGACGGCGTTGGACAGCAGGTTCGAGACGACCTGGCGCAGGCGCAGCTCGTCGAACACGAGGCGCGCCGGCAGCCCCGCATCGACCGACGAATCCAGCCGCAGGCCCTTGAGCGCCGCGAGCTCGACGAAGGGGTCCAGCGTCGCGCCGATCCAGGCCCCGAAATCGGCCTCGCGCGGGTCGAGCGTGAACTGGCCGCGCTCGAGCTTGGCGAGGTCGAGGATGTCGTTGACGAGCAGCATCAGCGTCTGCGCCGATCCCTGCATCAGCTTGGCATAGCGGCGCTGCTTCTCGTCCAGCCCCGACATCATCAGCAGCGATGCCATGCCCACCACGCCGCCGATGGGCGTGCGCAGCTCGTGCACGACGTGGGCGACGAAGGGCGGCACGCGCGGCCCGGGCGGCCCGGGCGGCGCTTCCGGCGGCGCTTCGGGAGGATGCCGCGGCGGCTGCGGCGGCGGCACCGGCGGCGGCTCGGGCTGGGCCCGCACCGCCTGGTCGACCGCGTCGAGCCGCTGCAGGTCGATCGCCGACAGCGCCGCGGCGCCGCCGGCCTGCAGCTGCGCCGCGAGGTAACGCGCGCGGCTCGACAGGCGCAGCACCGGGATGCAGGCCTGGCGCGCCTTCACGGCCGCGCGCAGCGCGCCCGCCGCATCGCCGAGCGCGCTGCGCGCCTGGCGCAGGCAGTCGTACATGCGCAGCTCGTACAGCGGCTCGCAGGCATGCGAGCGCACCTGTCCGAGTTCCGCCTCGGCCAGTTCGCAAGCCTGGGCGTAGGCGCCGCGCGCGCACAGCAGGCGCATGCGCGCGAACTGGTGCTGCTGGGCGCGCTGCCAATGGTTCTCGTGCGCACCGCCGGCGGGCGGCGGCCCGAGCCGGTCCTGCGCCTCGTCGAGGCGGCCGACGCCGATCAGCGCCAGCACCGTCGTCGCCGCGGTGGCGCAGGCGTCGTCCAGCGCGCCCGGCCGCGCCGAGTCGCGCAGCCAGGCGCGGTAGGCCTCCTCATGGCGCCCGAGCATGTCCAGCGCGCCTATCGTCGACGCCAGGCATTGCATCCAGGCCGGCACCAGCGGCGCCGCCGCGAGCAGCTCGCGCGCCTGCGCCAGCAGCGGCAGCGCGGCCTCGGGGTCGAAGGCTATCGAGTTCAGGTTGCTCGCGAGATTGGCGCGCACCGCCGCCCGCGCATGGCGGTAGCCCGAGGCGTCGGCCAGCGGCAGCGCACGATGCGCATGGTCGAGCAGGTCGTCGAAGCGGCCGCACCACTTGCAGGCATAGCCCATCACATGCGCGACGGCGACGCGCTCGAGCGGCGCGAGCTCGTCGCCATGCTCCTGCTCGAGCTGGCCCAGCAGCCCGATCGCCTCCATGTAGCGCCGCTGCAGGTAATACTGGTTGGCGCGCGTGATCTGCAGCGCCCACAGCGCGCGCGGCTGGCCGAGTTCGCGGCAGCGCCGCTCGGCCGCGGCCAGGCGCGCCTCGGCCGCGGCCGGCGCCAGCGGCAGCACGGGATGGTGGCCGGCGTAGAACAGCGCGCAGGCCTCGGTCTCGGCATCGCCGTCGGCGCGCGCCCGCTCCAGCGCCAGCTGCCCCAGCCGCGTCATCGGCGAGAGCCGGTCGGTCTGGCCGCTGAACATCTCCTGGCGCGCAGCCTCGAGCAGCTCGGCGGCCGAGCGCGGGTCCTGGGCACCTGGGGCGGGCAAGTTCATGGGGCGTAGCGGTCGGCGTCGGCGGGCCGAAGTCGGATGACCACGGTCGTCCACGTCACCGGGCGAATTGTGGGGACGGACCCGGCCGGTGTCCGGTCGAATCGACCCCTGGCCGGGCCGCTAGACCAATGGCTGCGTCCGTACGGGCGATTTCCGAGCAGCGCGCATCCGCCTGCGTGATCTCGATCAGCGTCGCGTAGGCACCGCTGCGCACCAGGACCTTCAGCGGCAGCGCGAACTCGAAGGCGCCCGCACCCAGCACCGCAGCCGGCACGGCCACCGCGACGAGGCCGGGCGCTCCGGCGGCCATCGGCTGCATCGGCACGACGATGATCGACGCGGCGCCATCCGCGCCGGCGCCGGCGCCGGCGGCGACGCTCGACGCCATGGCGACGACGCTGCCGTCGATGCGATTCGCCGGGTTGCCGAGCAGGATCGGGCCGCCGCCGTCCAGTTCGGCATTGCCCAGGACCGTGATCGGCGCCGTCTGGCCGATCGGGCCGCCGCCGCTGCCGGCGCCGAGATGGCCGCCGACCCGGGTCGCGCCGAACCGCAACGCGCCCTGGCTCGCCAGCATGAGGTTGCCGCTCGCGTCCACCGTTCCCAGCGCGAGGGCCCCGCCAGTGCCCAGCGACACGTTCGCGCCGCTGGCCGGGCTGCAGGCGGGTCTGGCGCGCGTCGGCGCGGGCGACCTGGGCGCGCGCGTCGAGGTGCGCTCGGGCGACGAGTTCGGCGCCGTCGCGCTCGGCTTCAACCGCATGGCGCACACGCCGCAGGACCTCTACCAGAACCTCGAGGCCAAGGTGCAGGACAAGACGCTGCACCTCGACCGGCGCGCCGCGCGTGCCGACGCCGGCGCCGTGCGCTGGAGCGACGAGGGCAACCGGCGCTACGTGATGCTGGCCGCCGACGGCCCGCCGGACGCGCTCGTCGAGGGCGAGCATTGCATCCCCACCGGCGCCTGCCTGTGCGGCGCCGCGCAGACCGATACGCGCGTGATCCCGATCCGCCCTGACGGCGCGAGCCCGCTGCTCGCGGGCTGCCTGCAGGCCGGCTACCGCAGCGTCGTCAACGTGCCGCTGCGCCTGCAGGAGCGCCTGATCGGCGAGCTCGACCTGTTCTACCTTGCCGAGCCGGTGCTCGCCGACGACGACCGCGCGCTGCTCGAGACCCTGGCCAGCCATCTCGCCGGCGCGATCGAGGGCCTGCGCCTGGCCTCGCTCGAACGCGAGTCGGCGGTGGCCGACGAGCGCGGCCTGCTGCTGCATTTCCGCACCCGCACGAACGCCGAGGACATCCTGCCGGCGCTGCAGGCCACGCTGCAGAAGTTCGAGCACCAGACCGGGCTGCGGACGCATCTGACGCTCGACGGCCAGGGCCTGCCGCTGGCCTCCGAGGTGCAGGTGCAGGTGCTGCATGGGGTGCAGGAGGCGCTGCCCAACGTGCGCAAGCATGCGCGTGCGCGGGAGGTCTGGGTCGAGGTCCAGCAGGCGCCGGTCTGGCGCGTCAGCAGGAGATCCTCTCGCACATCGCGCGCGGCGCCAGCAACAAGGAGATCGCGCGCGCGCTGGACATCGCCGAGACGACGGTGAAGATCCATGTCCAGCACATCCTGCGCAAGCTCGACCTCAATTCGCGCGTGCAGGCGGCCGTGTACGCGGCCGGACGCACGGGCTGAGCTCGGCGCGCGCGGCCCCGGGGTGGCGTATACGCGGGGGTGGCGGCCGGCGCCGGCTGTCACAATCGCGCCCGTGCTGCTTCCGACGCGACGAATTGCGATGCGACAACGGCTCCTCCTGGCGCTGGTCTGGGCCTGCCTGCTCGCAGGCCCCGCGGCGGCGCAGGACTCGCCGGTGCTGCGCAAGATCCGCGATGCCGGCGTGATCACGCTGGGCTACCGCATCGAGTCGGTGCCCTTCTCCTACCTCGACCAGAACCGGCGCCCGATCGGCTACACGATGGACATCTGCCAGCGCGTCGTCGACGCCGTGCGGCGGAGGCTGGCCATGCCCGACCTCGAGGTGCGCCTGCTGCCGGTGAGCTCGGCCACGCGCCTGCCGCTGGTGGCCAACGGCACCGTCGACCTGGAATGCGGCACCACCACCAACACGGCCGATCGCGCCAAGCAGGTGGCGTTCTCGATCACCACCTTCGTCGCCGCGAGCCGCCTCGTGTTCAAGAAGGATGCGCCGATCCACAGCATCGACGACCTGCGCGGCCAGCCCGTCGCGACCACCCTGGCCACGACCAGCATCGAGTACCTGCACCGGGTCAACGAGTCGCATCACCTGAACATGCAGATCCTGGCCGGGCTCGACGACGTCGAATCGTTCCGCCTCGTCGGCCAGGGACGCGCCGTGGCCTATGCGATGGACGACGTGCTGCTGCGCAGCCTGCTGGCGAACGCGCCGGATGCCGCGGACTACCGCATCTCCGACCAGGCGCTGACGCTCGAGCCCTATGCCATCGGCATGAAGCGCGACGACCCGGTCTTCAAGCAGCTCGTCGACGGCGTGATCACCGACCTCTACCGGCGCGGCGCCATCGAGGCGATCTACCGCAAGTGGTTCGAGTCGCCCATCCCGCCCCGCGGCGTGAACCTGAAGCTGCCGATGAGCGCGTCGCTGCGCCGCGTCATCGCGCACCCGACCGACGCCAGCGACCCGCGCCTGTACCGCTGAGGGCGCGGCCGCGCGCGCGCGGCTTCAGCGGAACCGGTCCGGATCGATGGCGTGGCGGTGCAGCTTGTCGTAGAGCGTCTTCTTGGCGATGCCCAGCGCCTGCATGACATCGGGCATGCGGCCCTGGCAGCGCCGCAGCGCCTGCTCGATGAGGGCCTTCTCGACCAGTTCCATCTGCTGCGCCAGGCTCGTGCCGCCGGCCGCGGCCAGCGGCGCGGCGGGCCCGTCGCCGCCGGCCTCGAGCACGCAGCGGTCGGCCGCGTTGCGGATCTCGCGCACATTGCCCGGCCAGTCATGGGCCATCAGTTCGCGCAGCTGCCCGGGCGTGACCTCGGGCACCGGCAGGCCGTAGCGCGCCGCGGCCAGGCCGAGGAAATGCTCGAACAGCATCGGGATGTCCTCGCGCCGGTCGCGCAGCGGCGGCAGCCGCAGCACCGCGACGTTGAGGCGGTAATAGAGGTCGGCGCGGAACTTCTGCGCGCCGGCCAGCGCCAGCAGGTCGTGCTTGGTGGCGGCGACGACGCGCACGTTCACCGGCAGTTCGGCGTTCGAGCCCAGGCGCTCGATCTTGCGTTCCTGCAGCACGCGCAGCAGCTTGATCTGCATCACCATCGGCATCGACTCGATCTCGTCGAGCATCAGCGTGCCGCCGTTGGCATGCTCGATCTTGCCGATGCGGCGCTTGGCGGCCGAGGTGAAGGCGCCGGGCTCGTGGCCGAAGAGTTCGCTCTCGAACAGCGCCTCGGGCAGGCCGCCGCAATTGATGGCGACGAAATGGCGGTCGCGCCGCTCGCTGTGGTCGTGCAGGCAGCGCGCCACCACCTCCTTGCCGGTGCCGGTCTCGCCCTGGATCATCACGTCGGCCGAGGTCGCCGCCAGGCGCAGGATCATGCGCCGCACCTCCTGCATCGCCGCCGACCGGCCCAGCAGCACCGACTCGATGCCGCTGCGCTGCGCCAGCTGCGCGCGCATGTTCTCGAGCGCCAGGCGCAGCACGCGCTTGTCCAGCGCGCGGCGCGCGGTGTCGACGAAGCGTTCGGGGTCGAAGGGCTTCTCGATGAAGTCGTAGGCGCCGCTGCGCATCGCCCGCACGGCCATCGAGATGTCGCCATGCGCGGTGACGACGATCACCGGTATCCCGGCATCGATCGCGCTCACGCGCTCGAGCAGTTCCAGCCCGTCGATGCCGGGCAGGCGCACGTCGGTGATGACGACGGCGGGCACGCCCGCGGCGATGTGCGGCAGCGCCGCCTCGGCCGCGCCGAAGGCCTGGACCTCGATGCCCGCGAGCTCGAGCGTCTGCACCAGGCTCGTGCGCACCGGCGGATCGTCCTCGACGAACAGGACCCGGTAACCCTCAAACATGGACGTCATCGGTCGCTTTCAGATCGAAGGCGAAGCGCATCCCCGCGGCCAGCCGCTCGGCGCGCAATTGACCGCCGAAATCCCGGACGATCTTGGAGGAGATCATCAGGCCCAGGCCCAGTCCCTGGCCGACCGGCTTGGTCGTGTGGAAGGGCTCGAAGAGATGCGCCATCTGCGCCTCGTCGATGCCGGGGCCGCTGTCGTCGACCTGCACCAGCACGCGCTCGCCGCGGGCCTCGGCCGACAGGCACAGGCGCCGCCGCGGCGCGCCCGCCATCGCATCGAGGGCGTTGCCGACCAGGTTCAGCAGGATCTGCTCGAGCCGGATGCGGTCGGCGCGCACCTCGAGATGCTCGGGGATCTCGACCAGCACCTCCACCGGTTCGATGCGCAGCCGGTGGTCGACCATCAGCAGCACATTGCGCACGACGGCGCGCAGATCCACCGCGTCGAGCGAGAGGCCGTCGCGGCGCGCGAAGGATTTCAGCTGGTTGACGATGCGGCCCATGCGCTCGGCCATCTCGTCGATGTGGCGCAGGTTGCCGCTCGCCTCGGCCGTGCGGCCGGCCTCGAGCAGGCGCATCGCATTGCTCGAGAGCGCGCGCAAGGCCGTCAGCGGCTGGTTGATCTCGTGCGAGATGCCGGCCGACATCTGGCCCAGCGCAGCGAGCTTGCCGGCCTGCACGACCTCGTCCTCGGCGCGTCGGCGCTGCGCCATCTCGCGCTTCAGTTCCTCGTTCGCGGCCAGCAACTCGCGCGTGCGCTCGTCGACCTGGCGCTCGAGCTGGTCATGCGCGCCCTGCAGCGCATTGCGCCCCATGAAGAAGGCCTTGAGCACGCGCCGGCGGTGCAGGAGGTAGAGCATGAGCAGGCCGACGAGGGTGCCGCCGGCGGCGCCGCCCCAGGCCGCATGGCGTGCGTCCTGGCGCGCGCGCGACGGATCCGAGAGCGCGATCATGCGCGCCGCCAGGCGCACCAGGCTGCGTTCCTGGGCCATGAACAGGCCCGGCTTGCCCCCGTCCAGCGGCGGCGTGCGCACCAGGCTCACGCCCGGCTCGACGCGCTGCTGCGGCGCCAGGTCGAGCGGCAGCAGCGAGGCCGCGGCATAGCGGGCGCTGTCGCGGCGCGCCGTCGGCGCGCCGACGCGGCGGTATTTCCAGCTCGGGATCGACGTCATCACGACGACATTGTTCTCGTCGACGACGAGCAGGCGTTCGCTCTGGCTGCGCAGCCCGAGGTCGACCCAGGTCGCCTCCAGCGGCGCCAGGCTGACCTTCACCAGCACATGGCCGCGCAGGCCGCCGCCGCGGCGCACGGCATGCACGAAGTAGTAATCGGTGGTGCCGTCGGAGGCGTTGGCGGCGAAGAATTCGGCCGCGCCGTCGGCCAGCGCATGCGCGATGTCCGGCGCCGCGCGCGGCGGCGCGCCCGGCGCCGGCGCGCCGTCGCTGTCGCTGGTGGCGAGCAGGCGGTTGTCGGCCGAGGTGACGACGACGAGGCTGGCGCCGGCGCGCACGCCGATGCGCACCAGCGCCCGGCTGGCCGCGACGCGCAGGGCGCCGTCGAGCGGCTGGTCCAGCACCGCCTGCACATCGGGCTCGGCCGCGACCAGGCTGGGCAGGAAGGCGTCCCTGGCCAGTTCAGCCTCGAGCGCGGCCGCGTAGAGATCGAGGCGTTCGTTCGCCACCGCCGCCAGCTGCGTCAGCCCGGCCCGCAGGCTCAGGCGATAGCCGGTCACCCCGCCCACGGCCAGCGGCACGAGCACGAGCAGGCCGAGCGCGGCGCGGCGCAACCCAGGCTTGAGCGCTGAGTGCAGGAGTTTCGGGGCGGTCGTCGGCGGCATCGCAGCCGCGTAGTGTGCCCAAGGATGCGGCGCCGCGCCGCCGCCGCGCGCACGGATTCGGCCGTCCGCACCGGGCCCGCAGCGCCGAGTGCGGAACGCCACACGGCCGGCGCCGGGCGGAGTGTCGATTCCCGCCCGGCCGCGGCGGCGCCGGGGCGGCGTG
>JAGWVB010000181.1 GCA_018971105.1 Burkholderiales bacterium | reverse complement strand
CGCCGGCCAGTGGATACGCCGCCGCGGCGAGGACGTGCTGCGCGGCGCCGCCGTCCTGCGCCGCGGCGCGCGCCTGACGCCGCAGGGCCTGGGCCTTGCGGCCTCGGTCGGCGCCGGCACGCTGAGCGTGCTGCGGCGTCCGCGCGCGGCGCTGTTCTCGACCGGCGACGAGCTGATGATGCCGGGCGAGCCGCTGCGCCCCGGCGCGATCTACAACTCGAACCGCTACACGCTGCGCGCGCTGCTGCAGGCCGCCGGCTGCATCGTCACCGACCTCGGCATCGTCCCCGACCGCCTCGACGCGACGCGCGCCGCGCTGCGCGAAGCGGCGGCAGTGAACGACCTCATCGTCACCAGCGGCGGCGTTTCGGTCGGCGAGGAGGACCATCTCAAGCCGGCGGCGCGCGCCGAGGGCGAGCTCGACGACTGGCAGATCGCGATGAAGCCGGGCAAGCCGCTGGCGTTCGGCCGCATCCGGCGCGAGGGTCCCGGCGCGGCGCTGCTGATCGGCCTGCCGGGCAACCCGGTCTCGACCTTCATCACCCACCTGCTCGCCGTCGGCACCGTGCTGCGCACGATCCAGGGCATGGACGCGGCGCTGCCGCCGGGGCTGCCGCTGCGCGCCGCCTTCGACTGGCCCAAGGCCGACCGGCGGCGCGAATTCATGCGCGCGCGGCTGAATGCCACCGGCGAGGTCGAGCTGTTCCCGAACCAGAGCTCGGGCGTGCTGACCTCGGCCGTCTGGGCCGACGGGCTGATCGACAACCCGCCCGGGCGGGCGATCGCGCGCGGCGACACCGTGCGCTTCCTGCCGCTGGCCGAGCTGATCCATCGATGAGCGATCGACGGGCGAGCGACGATTCGGCGATGATCCCCCGATGTTGAACATCCGCTTGCGCTACTTCGCCTCGCTGCGCGAAGCGCTGGGCGCCGAGGAGGCGCTGGCCGTCGCGCCCGGCACGACGGTCGCCGCGCTGCGCGATGGGCTGATCGCGCGCGGCGGCGCCCACGCCGAACTGCTGGCGCGCGGCCGCGCCGTGCGCTGCGCGGTGAATCGGCAGATGGCCGAGGAATCGGTGGCGTTGGCCGAGGGCGCCGAGGTCGCCTTCTTCCCGCCGGTCACCGGGGGCTGAGCATGACCGCTCGCGTCGCGATCCAGCAGGCCGACTTCGACCTCGGCGCCGAGGTCGACGCGATGCGCGCCGGCGACGCCGGCGTCGGCGCCATCGCGACCTTCGTCGGCACGGTGCGAGACCGCAACGATGGCAGCGCCGTCACGGCCCTGGAACTCGAGCATTACCCCGGCATGACCGAAGCGGCGATCGAGGCCATGATCGACGAGGCGATGCGGCGCTTCGACATCCGCGCCGCGCGCGTCGTCCATCGCGTCGGGCCGCTGGCCGTCGGCGACCGCATCGTCCTCGTCGCCGTGACCTCGGCGCATCGTGCCGTCGCCTTCCAGGCCTGCGAATTCCTGATGGACTACCTGAAGACGCAGGCGCCGTTCTGGAAGAAGGAGACGACGCCCGAGGGCTCGCGCTGGGTCGACGCCCGCGTCGCCGACGACGCGGCGCTGGCGCGCTGGGGCATCGCGGCGGGCAATGCATGAGCTGCAGTTGCCCCGCCTGATGGATACGATCGCGCTGCGCCGCGCCCTCGGCCATTACACGACGGGTGTCGCCATCGTCACCTGCGTCGACGCGAACGGCGCCTCGGTGGGACTGACCTGCAATTCGTTCAGCTCGCTCTCGCTCGATCCGCCGCTCGTGCTGTGGTCGCTGCGCACGGTCAGCCCGAGCCTGGCGGCGTTCCAGGCGGCACGGCGCTTCGCCGTCAACGTGCTCGCCGAGTCGCAGGTCGAGCATTCGCGGCGCTTCGCGTCGCCGGTGGCCGACAAGTTCGCCGAGGGGCTGTGGGCGCTGGGCGAACATGGCGCGCCGCTGCTCGCCGGCTGCGCCGCGGTGTTCGAATGCGAGACGCGCTCGCACCAGGAGGCGGGCGACCACCACCTGTTCATCGGCGAGGTGCTGTCCTGCAGCGAGTCGACACTGGCGCCGCTGGTCTTCCACGCCGGGCATTACCGGCTGATCGGAGAAGTGCTGTGATGCCGCGACTCGAGGCGAAATGGATCGAGATGTTCGCCGAGGTCTTCCGCCTCTGCGGCGTCGGCCCCGGCGATGCCTGCGCCTTGCTCTCGGAGACGCAGACCCGGCCCGAGCTGCCGCAGCTCGCCGAGCTGGCGCTGCTGCGCATCGGCGCGCGGCCCTTCCACCTGATGCTGCCGCTGGCGCCGCTGGCGGCGCCGGTGCCGGTGCGCTCGACCGGCGCCTCGGCGGCCATCGGCCGGCTCGAACCGGTCGTGCGTGCGCTCGCCGCCAGCGTCTTCGTCGCCGACTGCACGGTCGAGGGGCTGCAGCATGCGGTGGAGCTGCCGCAGATCCTCGCCGGCGGCGCGCGCGTGCTGGCGATCAGCCACGAGCATCCCGAGATCCTCGAACGCTGCCTGCCGCGCGCCGGCGACGAGGCGCCGGTGCGCGAGGCGATGCGCCGGCTGAAGGGCGCGCGCACGATGCACGTGAGCTCGGACGCCGGCACCGACCTGCGCGTGAACCTGGCCGGCGCCCGCGTCGGCGGCGTCTGGGGCTACACGAGCAAGCCGGGGACGCTGAGCCATTGGCCGGGCGGGCTCGTGCTCGCGTTCCCGGCCGCCGGCACCGTCGACGGGACGCTCGTGCTCGACCGCGGCGACGTCAACCTGACGTTCAAGCGCTACCTCGCCGATGCGGTGCGCATCGAGATCGAGCGCGACCGCGCCGTGCGCGTCGAGGGCGGCGTCGAGGCCGAGCTGATGCGCGGCTATTTCGAGGCCTGGGGCGATGCCGATGCCTACGCCGTCTCGCATCTGGGCTGGGGCCTGAACCGCGGCGCGCGCTGGGATGCGATGAACTTCTACGACAAGGCCGATTTCAACGGCACCGAGCTGCGCGCCTGCGCCGGCAATTTCCTCTACAGCACCGGCGCCAACGAGGTCGCCGGCCGCCACACGCTGGGCCATTTCGACCTGCCGCTGCGCGGCTGCAGCGTCGCGCTCGACGGCGCGCTCGTCGTCGACCGCGGCCGGCTGGTGGATTGACGATGCAATCGCTGGCACGCGACGAAGCCGGGCAGGGCGCCACCGCGGTGCTGCTGCTGCACGGCATCGGCGGGTCGCGGGTCATCTGGGGCGGCCCCTCTGGCGGCCCTTCTGGCGGCGTCTTTGGCGGCGTCATTGGCGGCACCCCGGCGGCGCTCGCCGCGGCCGGCTACCGGGCGATCGCCGTCGACCTGCCGGGCTATGGCGATTCGGTCGCCTGCGGCGTGGCGACGCTGGAAGGCTTCGTCGAGGCGACGATCCAGCTCATCGCCGAGATTGCCGCACCGCGCACCGTGCTGCTCGGCCACAGCATGGGCGGCATGGTGGCGCAGGAACTCGCGGCGCGGCGGCCCGAGCTCGTGCAGGGGCTGGTGCTGGCCTGCACCTCGGCGGCCTTCGGCAGCAGCGACGGCGACTGGCAGGCGCGCTTCATCGCCGCGCGCCTGGCGCCGCTCGAAGCCGGGCTCGGCATGGAAGGCCTGGCGGCGCAACTGGTGCCCGACCTCGTCTCGCCGGCGGCGCCGCCCGCGATCCTGGCGCGCGCGCGCGGCGTCATGTCGCGCGTGCCCGAAGCCACCTACCGCAGCGCGCTGCGCGCCATCGCCGGCTTCGACCGCCGCGCCGCGCTGGCCTCGATCCGCGTGCCGACGCTGCTGCTCGCCGCCGAACACGACCGCACGGCACCGCCCGAGTTGATGCAGCGCATGGCCGCGCGCATCGTCGGTGCCGACTATCGCTGCCTCGCCGGCGCCGGCCACCTCGCCAACGTCGAGGCGCCGGCCGCGTTCGACGCCGCCGTGATCGGCTTCCTGCAACGCCACTACCCGCCAGCCTGAGGAGACCGTCGATGCATATCGCCGGCAATGTCCAGACCCTGACACCGCTGCAGCGCGAGCTCACCGAGGTCGCCGCCACGCTCGGCCGCGAACGCTTCGCGCCGCGCGCCGAGCGCCACGACCGCGAAGCCAGCTTCCCGTTCGAGAACTACGACGACCTGCGCGAGGCCGGCCTGCTGAAGATCTGCGTGCCGCGCGAGCAGGGCGGCCTCGGCGCCGATTTCGCGACCTACGTGATGGTGGCGGCCGAGATCGGGCGGCACTGCGGCGCCACGGCGCTGTCGTACAACATGCATGTGTGCTCGACGCTGTGGGCCGGCGTCATCGCCGACGCGCTCGAGATGACGCCGGCGCAGCGCGCCGACCACGAAGCCAACCGCGCCGTCCATTTCGAGCGCATCGCGCGCCACGGCAAGATCTATTCGCAGCCCTTCAGCGAGGGCGGCGCCGCGGCCGCCGGCAAGGCACCCTGGGGCACGCTGGCGCATCCGGTCGACGGCGGCTACCGCGTCACCGGGCGCAAGATCTTCGCCTCGCTCGCCGGTGCCGCCGATTACTACGGCGTGCTGTGCACGGTCGACCGGCCGGGCGCGACGCAGCGCGATGCGCTGTACCTCGCGGTGCCGGCCGACGCACCCGGTGTCACCGTCACCGGCGACTGGGACCCGCTCGGCATGCGCGGCACCGTCAGCCGCACGCTGGTGTTCGACGATGTCTACGTGCCGGCGTCCGAACGCCTGATGCCGGAGGGCCTGTACTGGCAGGCGGCGCTGCGCTTCCCGCATATGTTCGCGACGCTGTCGCCGACCTACATGGGCATCGCCCAGGCCGCCTACGACTTCACCGTCGCCTACCTGCGCGCCGAGGTCCCGGGCATGCCCAAGGTGCTGCGCCGCATGTACCCGACCAAGCAGGTCGCGGTGGCCGAGATGCGCATCAGGCTCGAGCAGACGCGCGCGCTGTTCCTGCAGAACGCACGCGACGCCGCCGTCGACCCCGACAAGGACACGCGCATGCGCCTCTACGCCGCGCACTACACGATCATGGAGAACGCCCAGGCGCTCGCGGCGCTGGCGATCCGCACCTGCGGCGGCCAGAGCCTGCTGAAGAGCCTGCCGCTCGAGCGCCTGTACCGCGACAGCCGCTGCGGCAGCCTGATGCTGCCCTGGACGGCCGAGCTCTGCGTCGACCGGCTCGGCCGCGAATGCCTGTACGAGGCGGGCGAGCGCGACGAGGCGATCGAATGAGGTTCGACCGCCTCGTCGGCGAGGCGGCGGCCGACGCGGCGCTGCAGCGCCTGCGGCGCGAGGGCGTCGGCGGCGGCGCCATCGTCGCCTGGCTGGGCCTCAACAGCCTCGAGATGATCTCGACGCTGGTCGCCTGCCGCCGCCTGGGCGCCGTGCTGCTGCCGCTGAACTGGCGCCTGGCGGCGAGCGAGCTGGCGCGGCTCGTCGGCCATGCCGGCGCGGGCCACCTGCTCGTCGACGACGCGATGGCGGCGCTCGGCGCCCAGGTCGCGGCGCAGGCCGAACTCCGACCCGGGCCGGCCGCGGGCATCGAGCCGGGCGATCTGCTCCTCGTCTACACCTCGGGCACCGGCGGCCAACCCAAGGGCGCGCTGCATACCGCGGCGGGCATGGAGGCCAACTGCGCCGCGGCGATCGAGGCCCAGGATTTCGACGCCGCGACGCGCGTGCTGACCGTGCTGCCGCTGTTCCATGTCGGCGGCCTGTGCATCCAGACGCTGCCGGTGCTGGCGGCAGGGGGCTCGCTGCGCTTGCACGCGCGCTTCGACCCCGGCGCCTGGTTCGACGATGTCGAGGCCTGGCGTCCGACGACGAGCCTGCTCGTCCCGGCCGTGATGCGCGCCCTCGTCGAGCATCCGCGCTGGGCCGCTGCCGACCTCTCGTCGCTGGCCTTCGTCAACAGCGGCTCGCAGATCGTGCCGCGCCCCCTCATCGACGCCTTCCACGCCCGCGGCGTGCCGGTGGCGCAGGTCTATGGCGCCACCGAGACCGGGCCGGTGTCCATCGTGCTGCGGCCCGAGGAGGCGATGGCGCACCCGGGCAGCGCCGGCCGGCCGGCGCGCGGCGTCGAGATGCAACTCGGCGCCGACGGCGAGATCCGGCTGCGCGCGCCGCAGCTGATGCGCGGCTATCACCGCAGCGCCGAGCGCGGCTTCGACGACCAGGGCTGGTTCCACAGCGGCGACCTCGCGCGCGTCGACGCCGAAGGCTATGTCGAGGTCGTCGGCCGCTCGCGCGAGCTCATCATCTCGGGCGGCGAGAACATCCACCCGGCCGAGATCGAGCAGCTCGTCGACATCTGGCCCGGTGTCGCCGAATGCGCCGTCGTCGCCGCGCCCGACCCGCGGTGGGGCGAGGTGCCGGTGCTGGCGCTGGTCGCGCGCGGCGGAGCCGCCGTCGACGTGGCCGGGCTGCGCGCGATGCTCGAGGTGCGGCTGGCCCGCTTCAAGCAGCCGCGGCGCATCGTCGTCGTCGCCGCACTGCCGCGCACGGCGCTGGGCAAGTTGCAGCGCGCGGCGCTGGCGGCGCAGCTCGAGGCCTTGCCGGTCGGCTGAGCGCGGCGCCGCCACGGCGCCCGCCGGGCGCCTGCCGGGTGCCCGCTGGGCGTACGCCGGGCGGCTTGATGCGCATCAGTCCGCGGCGGCGCCGCGCTTGAAAAGCGCACCCCGACGCCCCATGTCGTTCGCAACCGGAAGAAGGAAAGAACCACCGTGCGTGCCGACAAACTCACCACCGCATTCCAGCAGGCCCTGGCCGACGCGCAGAGCGCCGCCGTCGCCCGCGACAACCCGTACATCGAGCCGGCGCATCTGCTGGCGGCGATGCTGGCCCAACCCGACGGACCGAAGGCGCTGCTCGACCGTGCCGGCGCCAATACGGCGGCGCTGGCCTCGGCGATGGAGACGGCGATCCGCAACCTGCCCCAGGTGCAGGGCGGCGGCATGCCGGTGCAGCCCGGGCGCGACCTGCTGCAGCTGCTGCAGCAGGCCGACAAGGAAGCGACGCAGCGTGGCGACCAGTTCATCGCCAGCGAGATGTTCCTGCTCGCGCTGGCCGAATCGAAGTCCGACCTCGGCGGCATCGTGCGCGGCCATGGCCTGACGCGCAAGTCGCTCGAGGCCGCGATCACCGCCGTGCGCGGCGGCCAGAAGGTCGACTCGGCCGATGCCGAGGGCCAGCGCGAGGCGCTGAAGAAATACACGCTCGACCTCACCGAGCGCGCGCGCCAGGGCAAGCTCGACCCGGTGATCGGCCGTGACGACGAGATCCGCCGCGCCATCCAGGTGCTGCAGCGGCGCAGCAAGAACAACCCGGTGCTGATCGGCGAGCCCGGCGTCGGCAAGACGGCCATCGTCGAGGGCCTGGCGCAGCGCATCGTCAACGGCGAGGTGCCCGACAGCCTCAAGGACAAGCGCGTCCTCGTGCTCGACATGGCCGGGCTGCTCGCCGGCGCGAAATACCGCGGCGAGTTCGAGGAGCGGCTCAAGGCCGTGCTCAAGGAGGTCGCCGCCGACGAGGGCCGCATCATCCTGTTCATCGACGAGCTGCACACGATGGTCGGCGCCGGCAAGGCCGAGGGCGCGATCGACGCCGGCAACATGCTCAAGCCGGCGCTGGCGCGCGGCGAGCTGCACTGCATCGGCGCGACGACGCTCGACGAATACCGCAAGTACGTCGAGAAGGACGCCGCGCTCGAGCGCCGCTTCCAGAAGGTGCTCGTCGACGAACCGAGCGTCGAGGCGACGGTGGCCATCCTGCGCGGCCTGCAGGAGAAGTACGAGGTCCACCATGGCGTCGAGATCACCGACCCGGCGATCGTCGCCGCGGCCGAGCTCAGCCACCGCTACATCACCGACCGCTTCCTGCCCGACAAGGCGATCGACCTCATCGACGAGGCCGCGGCCAAGGTCAAGATCGAGATCGACTCCAAGCCCGAGGCGATGGACCGCCTCGACCGCCGCATGATCCAGCTGAAGATCGAGCGCGAGGCGATGAAGAAGGAGCACGACGAGGGCTCGAGGCGCCGCCTCGGCCTGATCGAGGACGAGCTGACCAAGCTGCAACGCGAGTACAACGATCTCGAGGAGATCTGGAAGAGCGAGAAGGCCGCGGCCCAGGGCTCGGCCCAGGTCAAGGAGGAGATCGACCGCATCCGCTTCCAGATCGACGAGCTCAAGCGCAAGGGCGACTTCAACAAGGTCGCCGAGCTGCAGTACGGGCGCCTGCCCGAGCTCGAAACGCGCCTCAAGGAAGCGCAGGCCGCCGAGACCGGCAAGGGCAAGACCGGCCGCCCGCAGCTGCTGCGCACGATGGTCGGCGCGGAGGAGATCGCCGAGGTCGTCTCGCGCGCCACCGGCATCCCGGTGTCCAAGCTGATGCAGGGCGAGCGCGACAAGCTGCTGCAGATGGAGGACAAGCTGCACGAGCGCGTCGTCGGCCAGGACGAGGCGATCAACGTCGTCGCCGATGCGATCCGGCGCTCGCGCGCCGGCCTGTCGGACCCGAACCGGCCGCTCGGCAGCTTCCTCTTCCTCGGCCCCACCGGCGTCGGCAAGACCGAGCTGTGCAAGGCGCTGGCCGGCTTCCTGTTCGACAGCGAGGACCACATGATCCGCGTCGACATGAGCGAGTTCATGGAGAAGCATTCGGTGAGCCGGCTCATCGGCGCGCCCCCGGGCTATGTCGGCTACGACGAGGGCGGGGCGCTGACCGAGGCGGTGCGGCGCAAGCCCTACAGCGTGGTCCTGCTCGACGAGGTCGAGAAGGCGCACCCGGATGTCTTCAATGTGCTGCTGCAGGTGCTCGACGACGGCCGCCTGACCGACGGCCAGGGGCGCACGGTCGATTTCAAGAACACCGTCATCGTGATGACGAGCAACCTCGGCTCGCACATGATCATGCAGATGGCCGGCCAGCCGAGCGAGAACATCCGCGAGGCCGTGTGGAACGAGGTCAAGGCGCATTTCAGGCCCGAGTTCCTCAACCGCATCGACGAGGCGGTGGTGTTCCATGCGCTCGACGCCAAGAACATCGAGAGCATCGCGCGCATCCAGCTCAAGCTGCTCGAGTCGCGGCTCGAGAAGCTGGAGATGAAGCTCGAGGTCTCGCCGGCGGCGCTGGCCGAACTGGCCAAGGTCGGCTTCGACCCGGCCTTCGGCGCGCGGCCGCTGAAGCGGGCGATCCAGCAGCGGATCGAGAACCCGGTGAGCAAGCTCATCC
>JAGWVB010000476.1 GCA_018971105.1 Burkholderiales bacterium | reverse complement strand
GGCGCCGCCGCCGCGGGGCCGCGCAAGGTCTACCGCTATTCGTTCCCGACCGCCGAATCGAATTTCGATCCGGCGAAGATCGTCGACCTGTATTCGCGCACCGTCACGCCGCATATCTTCGAGGGCCTGCTGCAGTACGACCCGCTCGCGCGGCCGGTCAAGGTGCGGCCCTTGACGGCCGCGGCGATGCCCGAGGCGAGCGCCGATTTCCGCACCTGGACCGTGCGCATCAAGCCCGGCATCTATTTCGCCTCCGACCCGGCCTTCAAGGGCCGGCGGCGCGAACTGGTGGCGCAGGACTATGTGTATTCGATCCTGCGCTTCGCCGACCCGGCCAACAATTCCCCGGCCTGGACCTGGGTCGAGGACTTCCATTTCCTCGGCCTGTCCGAGCGCTACCACGCCGCGCTCGACGGCAAGCATCGATTCGATTACGACACGCCGATCGAGGGCCTGCAGGCGCTCGACCGCTACACGCTGCAGTTCAAGCTGCGCGACCCGCGGCCGCGCTTCACGACCGATGCGCTGGCCGCGGGCGACCTGCTCGGCGCCGTCGCGCGCGAGGTGATCGAGCATTACGGCGACGCCAGCGGCGCCCATCCGGTCGGCACGGGTCCGTTCAGGCTCGTCGAATGGCGGCGCAGCAGCTTCATCGCGCTCGAACGCAACCCCGAGTTCCGCGCCATGGTCTACGACGCCGAACCCGCCGCCGACGACGCCGAGGGCCAGGCCATCCTGGCGCGCATGAAGGGCCGGCGCCTGCCGCTGGTCGACCGCGTCGAGGTCTCGATCATCAGCGAGACGCAGCCGCGCTGGCTCACCTTCCTGCAGCGCCGCCTCGACCTGCTCGACATCGTGCCCTACGAATTCATCGACCGCGCGCTGCCCGGCGGCCATGTCGCGCCCTATCTCGCGCGCCAGGGCATCGCCGGCCATCGCATGGTGATGGCCGACGACACCTACACCTACTTCAACATGGAGGACCCGGTGGTCGGCGGCATGACGCCCGAGAAGATCGCGCTGCGGCGTGCGATCGCGCTCGGCGTCGACATCGACGTCGAGATCCGCGTCATCTGGCAAGGCCAGGCCGTGCGCGCGCAATCGCCGATCTGGCCGCAGACCTACGGCTACGACCCGAACTACAAGAGCGAGAACGGCGATTACAGCGCGCCGCGCGCCAAGGCCCTGCTCGATCTCTATGGCTACCACGACCGCAACGGCGACGGCTGGCGCGAGCGGCCCGACGGCAGCCCGCTGGTGCTGCACAAGGCGACCCAGCCCGACCAGCGCTCGCGCTCGATCGACGAGCAATGGCGGCGCAACATGGCCGCGCTCGGCCTGCGCATGGAGTTCGTCACCGCCACCTTCCAGGACAACCTGAAGGCGGCGCGCGCCGGCAAGCTGCAGATGTGGAACCTGGGCTCGCTGGCCGCCGGCCCCGACGGCCAGGACATCCTGACGAACTACCAGAGCAGCCAGATCGACGGGCAGAACTTCGCCCGCTTCCGCCTGCCCGAGATGGATGCGCTGATGCAACGCATGGCCGTCATCGCCGACGGCCCCGAACGGATGGCGCTGATGACGCGCGCCAAGGGGCTGGCCGTCGTCTACATGCCCTACAAATACCATGTGCACCGCATCGCCAACGACCTGACCCAGCCCTGGCTGCTGGGCTACCGGCGCCAGCCCTTCTCGCTCGACTACTGGCAATACATCGACATCGATGTCGACGAGCGCCGGCGCCGCGGCGCGGCCGGATGAGGCGGCATGCGGCGGCGT
>JAGWVB010000475.1 GCA_018971105.1 Burkholderiales bacterium | reverse complement strand
GCCGCTCGCAGCAGGGAACGGCGCTTCATGCGCGGGCCCCGCGCGCCGCGCCATCGAGGTCGACCATGTGCCACCACTCGTAGCCGAACATCGGCCGCCGGTAGCCGACGAGCTGCGGTCGCACGAGGTCGGCGACATAGAGGTGGCAATGCAGCTTGTACGGCATGTAGGCCACCGCCAGGCGCTGGGCCTGGCGGAACAGCGCCGCACGCTCGGCTCCGTCGGGCAGCACCGACAGGCGTTCGTATATCGCGTCCATCGCCGGCAAGCTGAAATGGGCGTAATTCTGCTGCTGGATGAGCGGGCCGTAGTAGCGGCCCAGGATGTCCTGGCCGTCGACCTGCGTCGCCACCGAACCGACGCTCCACATCATCAATCTGCCGGCGCGCGCGGCCTTCAGGTTCTCGGGCCATTGGGCCGACTTGAAAGCCACCCGGATGCCGATCGCCCGCATATTGCGCTGCCACAGCTCGTTGAGCCGGCGCGAGAGGCCGTCGGGCTGGGTCGCGATCTCCAGGCGCAGCGGCCCGCCGTCGGGGCGCTCGCGCCAGCCGTCGCCGTCGCGGTCGCGCCAGCCGTAGAGCTCGAGCAGTGCCTGCGCGCGCGCCGGGTCGTGGCGGCTCATCTCGCTCCTGAACGCAGGGTCGTAGCCGTTCGTGCCGGGCAGGATGGGGCCCTGCGCCGGGATCGCCATGCCGTGGCGCGCGACGCGGATCTCGCGTTCGATGTCCACGCCCAGGCCGATCGCGCGCCGCAGCGCGACGCGCTCGGGCGCGAGCCCGCCGACGAGCGGATCGTCCATGTTGAAGTAGGTGAACGCGATGTTGGGCGGCAGCACGCGCGCCCCGCGCACGCCCTGGCGCGCGAGGTAGGGCGCGACGCGGCCACCGGGCATCGCGGCGTCGGCGAACTCGGGCGGCAGGCGGTCGACGAGGTCGGCCTCGCCGCCCAGGAACGCGAGCCAGCGCGGCTGCGCCTCCTCGATGATCGAGACCTCGACGCGGTCGATCAGCGGCAGGCGCCGGCCGCGCAGCCGCGCGGCGATGGCCTGGCCCTCGGCGTCGTCGGCCGCCGGCGTGGCGTCCCAGAGCCGCGCGCGGTAGCCCGGATTGCGTTCGAGCACGATGAGCGAGCTGCGCCGCCAGCGCGCGAGCCGGAAAGGCCCGGTGCCCACCGGATGCTCGGCGATGCGTTCGCCCCAGGCCTGCGCGACCTCGCGCGCGACGGCGCCGAAGGTCTGGTTGCCAGCCAGTTCCTCGACGAAGCGCGGCCGCGTCACGCCGAGGCGTAACTGCAGCGTGTAGCGGTCGAGCACGCGCAGGCCCTCGAAATCGGCGTCGTAGTCGAAGGGCCGGCGCTGCCGCAGCGCGCGCTCGCGCTCCTCGGCCACGCCGGCCAGCTGCCACTCGTCGAGCGTCGGCCAGCGCGGCGCCTTCACGGCCGGGTCGGCAAAGCGCAGGATGGCGTAGCGGTAGTCGGCGGCGACGAGTTCGCGCGGGCGCCCGCCGAAGGCCGGGTCGGCGGCGAAATGGATGCCGGGGCGCACGCGCATGGTCCAGGTGCGCCAGTCGGCGCTGACCTCGGGCAGCGCGGCCGCCGTCAGCGGCACGATGCGCGCCGGCCGCGCCAGATAGTCGTAGGTGTAGAGCGATTCGAAGATGTGCGCGATGACGGTGGCCGAATAGACATCGGTGACCTGGGCCGGGTCGAATCCGGTCTCGGCGACCTGGAACGCGTAGCGCAGCACCTTGGGCGCGGCCCGCGCCGCGGGCGCTGCGGC
>JAGWVB010000474.1 GCA_018971105.1 Burkholderiales bacterium | reverse complement strand
ACCGGTTCCACCGCGCGGTCCAGCGGCGCCAGCCGCGCCTGCCAGCGCGCGGTGGCGCGTGCCAGCGCCGGGTGCGCCGGCAGCAGCGCCTCGAAGCGCCGCCGCGCCGGGCCGCGCAGCGTGCCCAGGCAGTATTCGGCGGCGAGGCGGTCGGCCCGTTCCGGGTGTCCGTAGTCCATCTCAGCGCCCTCCCGTCGCGCCGGAGCGCGCCGGCAGGCCGGCCACGCGGTCGAGGCAGGCGCGCAGGCTGAGCAGGCCGCGCCGCACCCAGCTCTTGACGCTGCCCAGCGGCTCGCGCATCGATTGCGCCACTTCCTGGTGCGACAGGCCCTGGTAATAAGCCAGCGCCAGGCTGGCGCGCTGCGGGCCGCTGAGCGCGCCCATGCAGCGCTCGAGCTGGGCCGCTTCGCTGGCCCGGCGCAGCAGTTCGAGCGGCCCCGGCTCGTCCGAGGGCTGGCGCTGCAGCAGCCCCTCGTCGTCGCCGCCTTCGTCGTCGCCATGGCCGCTCACGGTCGCGGGCTCGGCGCGGCGGCGGCGCAAGGCGTCGATGGCGCCGTGGCGGGCGATGCTCAGCAGCCAGGTTAGCGGCTGGCTGCGCGCGGCGTCGAAGCCGGCCGCCGCGCGCCAGACCTTGACGTAGGTTTCCTGCAGCACCTCCTCGGCCTGGGCGCGGTCGGCCACGATGCGCAGCACGACGCCGAAGGCGCGCGCCGAGGTGCGGCGATACAGCGCGGCGAATGCGGCGCGGTCGCCGAGCGCGGTGCGCGCCAGCAGCGGGCCCAGCTCGTCGGACTCGGGGTCGGGTCGGGCGGCGGCTGCGGCGGCGGCGTCATCGGTCACGGCATTCAAGACGGCTCCTGCAAGAGATCCAGTGTGCAGCATACGCAGGTCGTGCCGGCGCGGATGCATCGCGCACGGCGCTGCATCCGTTCGCGCGCAGGCTGCGTAGGGATAGGGGTGGCGACGGATACGCCACACCCCGCCCGCAACCCCAGGAGTCCATCGCATGAGACAGTCCCTACGCATCTCGATCGCCGCCGCGACCCTCGCGCTGGCCGGCTGCGGCGGCGGCGACGCCCCGCCGCCCCCGGGCCCGCAATACCCGCAGAACGCCAACCTCTGGGCCGCACTCGGCGGCGACGCCGCCGCGCCGATGGCCGTGCGCAAGGTGGTGTCCGACGCCGTCAACGGCCTGCTCGCCGACCCGATGGAAGCGCCCTATTTCTCCAAGGTGGTCGGCAACACCTCGGGCGACAGCTCGCAGCACGACACCCCGGCGCGGCTCGAGGCCTGCCTGACGCTGCAGTTCAGCGCCCTGCTCGGCGGCCCCTACAGCTACCCCGGCCCGGTGACGGTGCCGCAGGACACGGTCGACCCCCAGCCCGAGATGTGCCAGGACATGGCCAGCGCGCATGCCGACGTCGGCGTGCCGGGCTGCGTGTTCGACCAGTTCATCACCGACTTGTCGGCCGTGCTCGACGCCGACCTGATGGCCGCCGGGTTCACGCAGACCCAGGTGAACGGCGTGCTCGGGCAGATCGCGCCGACGCTGGTGGGGCTCAAGGCGACCATCGTCTCGCCGCAGCCGATCTACTTCCCGCCCAACTCGGCCTCGTCATGCGCGTCCTGAACCGGCGCCGGGCCGCCGCGGCCGGCGCGCTGGCCACGGTCGTCGTCGCCGCCGTCGGCGCGCTGCACCTGCCCGGCGCGCGGCGCCTGCTCGGCGCCATCGGCCTGACCTGCCCGGTGCTGCAGACCAGCGCGGCCGCGGTGCAGGCCGGC
>JAGWVB010000180.1 GCA_018971105.1 Burkholderiales bacterium | reverse complement strand
CGTACCGCCGTGACCGGCGCCGGCGTGCGCGCCGGCGCCGCGGCCGCGCCGGGTCTTCAGGCGGCGCGCAAGGCCTCGACCTCGTCCTGCGGGGTCCAGATCGTCGACGGCCGGGCCGCCGGGCGTTCCTGCGTGACCTCGGGATGCTGGTGCGCGGCGGCGAGCATCGCGCGCACGGCGGGCTGCCAGGGCAGGTGATGGGCGAGCCGGTTCAGGCAGACGATGGCGACCGCCTCGTCGTGGACGCTGCGGTCGGCGCCGACGAAGCGCAGATTCGACTGGATCGAGTTGGGATCGGTCAGCATGACGACGCCGGGGCTCAGCTCCGACCATTCCCAGGCCGCGCCGACGCTCTTGCCGTCGACGACGCCGAGCCACACCGTTTCACCCGCGCGCAGGCCGGAGGCGTCCGAATTTTCCCGGATTTGGGTGTTCACATGCCAAAAATTGGGCCAATGATCACTGGATGCGGGCAAGAACCAATCGATAATCGGCCATGATTTGATCATCCACGATTGAACGCCCATCGCGTCACCCCCAATGAAAAGGAGCGCTCATCGTCGTGGCCCGGGACTCATGGCACAAGCTAGCAAGTTTGACGGTCTTTGAGGATCGATGATGAGGCAGCAGGATTATCTGGAAGTCAGTGCCGCGACGGATCGATCGTCGTTCGAGCATCGCCTGGTCGATTTCGCGCAGAAGATGAACTTCTGCATGGTCACGGCAGCATTGGCGATCGAACAGCCGGGTGAGAAGGCCTTGTTTGTTCGCATTGGCAATACGCCGCGCGAAATCGAGGCCGCCGCGGTCAGTATGGAGAACACGCGCCGCGATCCGGTCTTCAAGCGGCTCAAGGAATCGCATCTGCCCATCACCTACGACCAGTCGCTTTACGTCGAGGAGGACGCGGGCGATCTCTGGGAGACTTTCGCGCCGTTCGGCTATAGGACGGGCATCGCGATGGCCCTGCACCTGCCGGCGGGCAAGCATTTCCTGCTCGGCGTCGATCGCAACGAGCCGCTGCCCAGCGACGATGGCCAGCTCACGCGCCTGCTCGCCGATCTGCAACTGCTCGCGGTCTACGCACAGGAGACGGCGATCCGCGTGCTCGGACCGGTGGCGCAACCGCAATTCCCGCCCATCCACCTCACGCCGCGCGAGCGCGAAGTGCTGCAGTGGACGCGCGAGGGCAAATCGGCCTGGGCCGTGGGGCAGATCCTCTCGATGAGCGAGCACACGGTCAACTTCCACCTGCGCAATGTGATGCGCAAGCTCGGCGTTTCGGGCAAGCACATGGCGATGTTGCGTGCGATGACTCTCGGCCTGCTCTAGCGTTATCACTTGCACAGCGCAAGGTCAAGCTACAAAGGCGCGGGACTTCGCCGCCTGTTCCGGGTTTGCTGAAATGCGGTCATCCGCTCAGACAGCGGCGGCCCACTCAGCAAACAGGAGAACAGCGATGTCGACTAACCTTTTCGAAAGCTCCTTCCCCGTCGGTGGCGGCTGGAACGCCATCATTTCCTGGTTCTTCGGCTGATCCGAAGCCGGGGTCGGCAGCGACCTCCGGGTGGCCGCGAGGCTGGCCACCGCAGCAGCTGCGGTGGCGCCGCGCGCGCCATCCGCCTGATGCACACGCCGCGCCGGGGCTCGTTCCCGGCGCGGCGCCGCCGTTGGCGGCAAGGCCGTGCGGCGCTGGCATCTCGGCATGGCGTCTCGGCATGGTGCGCCTTGCCGGCCCGCCTGTCGCGCGCGGCATCGCTGCCCGCCGCGGGCCGCGGAGGAGCCGGGGGCGACGCTCGATCGCGCGCCAGGCTCGGGCCCGTCCGCGCGCCGACCCGGCGGCCGACCTGACAACTCTGACAGGTGAGCGGCGCGCCGCTACAGCCGGCGTCTCGTGCAACCGATATGGAACTGGGAGCGGTCCTGGGGACCGGCCAGGCGACGTCGATCGCGGCCGGCCCGGCAACGGTGGAGTCCGGGTTTGAGATATACCGAAGACAAGGCGCACAGCGCCGAGCTGCTGCGCCTGGCGTTGACCCCGATGGGACGCCAGGCGGCAGCCTTGAATCCCTTGACCTACACCGTCTGGTACGAGCACCTGGCGGGGATCAACGGCGGCCTGAGCGCCGCGCTGGAGCGGCTCGAGCAATCGGTTGCACCGATCGACGATGCCGCCATCCTGCGCCTGTACAAGGAGCATGTGGCCGGCCCCGACGAGGAGGCGCTGGTGCGCATCGGCGGCCAGATGCAGCGGCTGATGCACAGCGTCGAGCAGTCGGCGGCGCGCACCGACGAGCAGGCCGGCTCCTACGGCGATCATCTGAGCCGCCTCACCGACGCGCTCGCCGACCCGGACAACGAGCAGCTCACGCCGCGGCTGGCCGAGGCGATCGAGCGCACGGCCCGGATGCAGCACTCGGTGCAGGACCTGAAGGCGCAGTTCGCGGCGAGCCAGAACGAGATCGCGCGCCTGCGCGGCGAACTCGAGCGCGCGCGCGACGAGGCCCTCGTCGATCCGCTCACCGGCGTGCTCAACCGCAAGGGACTGGACCGGCGCATCCAGGCCCTGCTCGGCGAGCCGCCCCGTCCCGGCCGCGCGCATTGCGTGGCGATGTTCGACATCGACCACTTCAAGCAGGTCAACGACGTCCACGGCCACCTCGTCGGCGACCGCGTGATCCAGGCCGTGGCCGCGATCCTGCGCGGCTCGATCACCGACCCGATGCAGTCCGCGGCGCGCTACGGCGGCGAGGAGTTCGCGCTGCTGTTGCCGAACACGACGCCGCAGCAGGCCACCGAGGTGGCCGAGGCCGTGCGCACGCGCACGAAGGCGATGCGGCTGCGCGACCGGCGCACCCAGGACGTGGTGCTCACGGTCACGATCTCGGGCGGCGTCGCCGCACTCGCGCCCGACGACGACGCCAGCTCGCTGATGGCGCGCGCCGATGCCGCGCTCTACCGCTCGAAAGCCGCCGGGCGCGACCGCGTGATGCGGGCCTGAGCGCCGCGCGGCGTGCGACGCCGCTGCACCATCGCCGCCGCGAGGCGCGGACCGGGGTAAATCCGGGGTTGATCGGGGTTCGACCGTCGGGGATCATCACGGTACTGAATGTTTGTGTACTGACGTTATCCGCGGCTCGAAGCCCATCCCTCGAAGGAACCGCATGAACCTGAAACAGCATCTCGCCACGCTCGCCCTCGCGGCGCTCTGCAGCGCCGCCGCCGGCGCCGCCGAACCGGTGAAGATCGGCCTCGTGCTGCCGATGTCCGGCCCCTTTGCCGCCTACGGCAAGCAGATCGAGCATGGCATCCAGCTCTACCTAGCCCAGCATGGCGACACCTACGGCGGGCGCAAGGTCGAGCTCATCCTCAAGGACGACAGTCCGGGCACGGCCGGCGATGTCAGCAAGCGGCTGGCGCAGGAGCTGGTGGTCAAGGACAAGGTCGACATCCTGGCCGGTTTCGCGCTCACGCCCTCGGCCTTCGCGGTCGCGCCGGTCGCGACCGAGGCCAGGAAGCCGATGATCGTGATGAACGCGGCGACCTCGTCGGTGACGACGAAGTCACCCTACATCGTGCGCGTGTCGATGACGCTGCCGCAGAACACGGCGCCGATCGCGAACTGGGCGGCGAAGAACGGCATCAAGAAGGCGTTCACGCTCGTCGCCGACTACGGCCCGGGCCAGGACGCCGAGGCGCAGTTCAAGAAGACCTTCAGCGCCGACGGGGGCACCATCGTCGGTGACGTGCGCGTGCCGGTGAAGAACCCCGACTTCGCGCCCTTCCTGCAGAAGATCAAGGACGTCAAGCCCGACGCCGTCTTCATCTTCCTGCCGCCCGGCGCCGAGACGATCGCCTTCATGAAGGGCTTCACCGAGCGCGGCCTGGCCGCCAGCGGCATTCGCCTCATCTCCACCGGCGACCTGCCCGACGAGGACATCCTGGACGCGATCGGCGATTCCGCGCTCGGCCTCGTGACCGCGTTCCATTACTCCGAGGCCCACAAGTCGCCCGAGAACAAGGCCTACACCGAGGCCTATTACAAGGCCTACCCGAAGGATCGCCCGAACTTCATGTCGGTCGGCGGCTACGACGGCATGCACCTGATCGCCGCCGTGCTGGCCAAGACCCATGGCAGCACCGACGCCGCGAAGTTCGTCGACGCCGCCAAGGGCATGCAGTGGATGAGCCCGCGCGGCCCGATCGAGATCGACCCGGCCACGCGCGACATCGTGCAGACGATCTACATCCGCAAGACCGAACGCGTCGCCGGCAAGCTGCAGAACGTCGAGTTCGACCAGGTGCCCGCCTTCAGGGATCCCGGCAAGCCTTGAGCCGAACCGCCCGCGGGCGCGCGCCGTCATGACCATCCTCTTCGACGGCGTCGCCTCGGGCATGCTGCTGTTCCTGATCAGCGTCGGCCTGTCGGTGACGCTGGGGCTGATGAACTTCGTCAACCTCGCGCATGGCGCGTTCGCGATGTTCGGCGGCTATGTCTGCGTGACGCTGCTGAACCGGCTCGGCGTGCCGTTCCTGGCCGCGCTGCCGCTGGCGGCGCTCGCCAGCGCCGCCGTCGGCGTGCTGCTCGAGCGGCTGCTGTACCGGCGCCTGTACGGCGCCAAGCCGCTCGACCAGGTGCTGTTCTCGCTCGGCCTCGTCTTCGTCTCGATGTCGGCGGCGCAATACCTCTTCGGCGCCGAGCAGCAGCCGCTGCAATTGCCGGCGCTGCTGCGCGGCCAGCTCCACCTGGCCGGCGTCGACATCGGCGTCTACCGGCTCTTCCTCGTCATCGTCGGCGCCGCGCTGGCCTGGGCGTTGCAATGGATGGTCGCGGCGACGCGCTTCGGCGCGCGGCTGCGCGCGGCGGTCGACAACCCGCGCGCCGCGCGCGGACTGGGCATCGATGTCGATCGCGTCTTCGTCATCAGCTTCGCGCTCGGGTCGGCGCTGGCCGGGCTCGGCGGCGCGCTCGGCGTCGAGATGCTCGGGCTCGACCCTGAATTCCCGGTCAAGTACATCGTCTACTTCCTCATCGTCGTCGCCGTCGGCGGCAGCGGCAACATCAAGGGATCGCTGCTGGCCTCGCTGCTGCTGGGCGTGGCCGACGTCGCCGGCAAGTACTACGTGCCGCAGGCCGGCGCCTTCATGATCTACGGCGTCATGATCGTGACCCTGATCTTCAGGCCGCAGGGATTGTTCGGCCGCGGGGCCGCGAAGTGACGGCCCCGGCCGCCTTCGACGCCGCGCCGCTGCGCGACGCCGCACGCTGGCGCCGCATCGAGGGCCTGTTCTGGCTGCTGCCGGTGCTCGGCTATTTCGTCTTCCCCGACAACCTCGCGCTGCTCACGCAGATGGCGATCATGGCGCTGTTCGCGCTCTCGCTCGATCTCATCCTGGGCTATGCCGGCATCGTCTCGCTCGGCCACGCGGCCTTCTACGGCATCGGCGCCTACACCGCCGGGTTGCTCGCCGCGCATGGCCACGGCGACCCGCTGTTAGGCCTCGCCTGCGCCGCCGTCGTCGCCGCCGCGCTCGGCTTCGCGACCAGCTTCCTCGTGCTGCGCGGCGCCGACCTGACGCGGTTGATGGTGACGATGGGCGTCGCCGTGATGCTGCACGAGGCCGCGAACAAGCTCACCGACATCACCGGCGGCGTCGACGGGCTGCAGGGCGTCGACATCCGGCCGCTGTTCGGTCATTTCGACTACGACATGGTCGGCCGCACCGGCTACCTCTACAGCGTGGCCGTGCTGTTCCTGCTGTTCTGGATCGCGCGCCACCTGGTGCACGCGCCCTTCGGCCTGACGCTGCGCGGCATCCACCAGAACGCCGCGCGCATGCCCGCGCTCGGCAGCCCGGTCCATGCGCGCCTCGTCACCGTCTACACGATAGGCGCCGCCTACGCCGGCGTCGCCGGCGCGCTGCTGACGCAGACGACGCAGTTCGTCAGCATCGACGTGCTGTCCTTCGGCCGCTCGGCCGAGCTGCTGCTGATGCTCGTGCTCGGCGGCACCGGCTCGCTCTACGGGGCCCTGCTCGGCGCCGTCGTCTTCATGGCCGTGCGCCACCAGCTCGCCGACATCAATCCGCAGTACTGGCAGTTCTGGCTCGGCCTGGTGCTGATCGCCGTCGTGCTGTACGCGCGCGACGGGCTCATGGGCGCGCTGCGCCGCGTCGCGGCGCGCTGGCCGGGGGTCGCGCGATGACGGCCGTGCCGGCGCTGCAGACGCGCCACCTCGTCAAGCGCTTCGGCGGCTTCGTCGCGACGCAGGACGTCACGCTGGCGGTCGCCGCCGGCGCGCGCCATGCGCTGATCGGCCCCAACGGCGCCGGCAAGACGACGCTGATCAACCTGCTCACCGGGTTCCTCGAACCGAGCGCCGGCTCGGTGCTGCTCGAAGGCGAGGACGTGACCCATCTGCCGCAGCACCGGCGCGTGCGCCGCGGCCTCGCGCGCACGTTCCAGATCAACCGCCTGTTCGCCGAGATGACGGTGCTCGAATCGGTGACGCTGGCGGTGTGCGAGCGGCGCGGCATCGCGGGCCGGCTCTGGCGCCCCGTCGGCGCCCACGCCGAAGCCGTCGCCGAGGCGGCCGAGCTGCTGCAGCGGCTGCACCTGATCGAGCAGGCCCATGTGCGCACGCGCGACCTCGCCTACGGCCGTCAGCGGCTGATCGAGATCGCGCTCGCGCTCGCCGCGCGGCCGCGCGTGCTGCTGCTCGACGAGCCCGCCGCCGGCGTGCCGACGCGCGAAAGCCGCGAACTCTTCGAGACCCTGATGGCGCTGCCGCGCGAGGTCACGATCCTGCTCATCGAGCACGACATGGACCTCGTGTTCCGCTTCGCCGAGCGCATCTCGGTGCTGGTCGGCGGCGCCCTGCTGACCGAGGGCAGCCCGGAGGCGATCGCCGCCGATGCGCGCGTGCGCCAGGTCTACCTGGGCGAGGCCGAGCTTGGCTAGGCTGCTCGAGCTCGAAGGCGTCTGGGCCGGCTACGGCGACGCGACCGTGCTCGAGGACATCACGTTCGAGCTCGAGGCCGGCACCAGCCTGGCGCTGCTGGGCCGCAACGGCATGGGCAAGTCGACGCTGCTGGCGACGCTGATGGGGGCGACGAACCAGACCCGCGGCGCGCTGCGCTGGGACGGCCGGGACCTCGCGCGCGTGGCCAGCCACCGCCGCGCCCACGCCGGCCTGGGCTGGGTGCCGCAGGAGCGCGACATCTTCGCCTCGCTCACGGTGGAGGAGAACCTGAGCGTCGTCGCGCGCCGCGGGCCCTGGGACCTGGCGCGCGTCTATGCCACCTTCCCGCGCCTGCAGGAGCGGCGGCTCAACCTCGGCAACCAGCTCTCGGGCGGCGAGCAGCAGATGCTGGCGATGGGCCGCGCGCTGATGCTCAACCCGCGCCTGCTGCTGCTCGACGAGCCGCTCGAGGGGCTGGCGCCGCTGATCGTGCAGGAGCTGCTGTCCATCATCGGCCGCATGGTCGACGAGGGCAGCATGGCGGTCATCCTGGTCGAGCAGCATGCGCACCAGATCCTGCCGCTGACGCGCCAGGCCATCGTGCTCGAGCGCGGCCGCATCGTCCACCGCGGCGCCAGCGCCGAGCTGAGCTCCGAGCGCCTCGAGCAATGGCTCGGCGCCGCGTCCCGATCGTCCCGAGGAGATCCCGCATGACCACCGCACAACAGCAGGCGCTGCGCATCGTGCGCGCCGAGCACCAGACGCTGGCCGCCGTCATCGACGCGCTGCGGCATGTCGCCGACGACATCGCCCGGGGCCGGCTCACGCCCGACTACAGGCTGCTGTGGTCGATCATCTACTACATCGAGGCCTTCCCCGAGACGCTGCACCATCCGAAGGAGGACCAGGTGCTGTTCCCGCGCGTGCGCCGCCGCACGCACGACATCGACGCCGCGCTCGACGAGCTGACGGGCCAGCACGCGAGCAGCCGCCCGCATCTCGACCGGCTGAAGACCCTGCTCGGGCGCATGGAGGCCGGGATCCCCGGCGCCGCGGCCGAGTTCGACGCCAAGGTGCGCAGCTACGCCGAGTTCCACTGGAAGCACATGTCGCTCGAGGAGACGGCGGTGCTGCCGAAGGCGGTCGAGGTGCTGACCGAGGCCGACTGGGAGGGCATCGCCGCCGCTTTCGCCGAGAACCGCGATCCGCTGCACGGCGCCGGCGACGACGAATGGTTCCGCCAGTTCTATCGCCGCATCGTCAACCTCGTGCCCGAACCCTGGGGGCTGGGCGCGCGGCGATGAAGCGCGAGGCGGACGCGGCGCTGCCCGATTTCATCGACCAGCCCGGCCATTACATCCGCCGCCTGCAGCAGATCGCGGTCGCGGTGTTCCTGCAGGAGACCGAGGGCCTGGGCCTGACGCCGGTTCAATATGCGGCGCTGCAGACGGTGGCGGGCGCGCCCGGCATCGACCAGCGCTCGCTCGCGCGCGCGATCGGCTTCGACACCTCGACCATCGCCGGCGTCGTCGACCGGCTCGAGGCACGCGCGCTGATGCAGCGCCGCTTCTCGCCCGACGACCGCCGCGTGCGCCGGCTGGCGTTGACGCCGGCCGGCAGCGCGCTGCTCGACGCCGTGCGCCCGGGCATGGAGCGCGCGCAGCAGCGGCTGCTGGCGCCGCTGCCCGCGGCCGAGCGCGTCGAATTCATGCGCATGCTGCGGCTGCTCGTGACGGCGAACAACGAACTCAGCCGCGCGCCGAGCGTCCAGGCCTGAGAACTGGCGGGTGGATCCGGCGCTAATGCGGCGCTGGTCCGGCGCCGTGCGGGCCGACACTGGATCCCGTTCGACCCGCCGCCACGCGCGGCGGGTCGCCGGATCCCTTGCCGCCCGCGACCGATGAATCTCACAGCCCAGACCGCGCGACCCGAGCCCCTGTATTACCCGGGCCCGCGCGACGAGCGCGACCTCATCGGCCTGCCGCGGCTGATGGAGATGGCCTTTCGCGGACTCGACCTGGCGCCGCTGCGCGACCGCCTGGTCGAGCGCGCGCGCCGCGATCCCGACGACGCGAACGCGCTGCTCGACCTCTCGACCCTCCTGTTCCTGCGCGGGCGCAGCGAGCTCGCGCTGCGCGTGCAGGCCGAGGCGCTGGCGCTGCGCCGCGTCTACACGCTGGCCGCGAGCGGCCCCGAGCGCCTGCGCGCGGCGATGCTGATGATCCCGGGCGACCTGATGGCGAACATGCCGATCGAGTTCCTGCTGCATGGCTCGGACGTGACGCTGGACCTGGTCTACCTCGACCCGGCGCAACCCGCGCGCGCGGCGCCGGCGCCGGCGGCCGAT
>JAGWVB010000179.1 GCA_018971105.1 Burkholderiales bacterium | reverse complement strand
GAGGCGCCGGCCGCGCGGCGCGCGCCGGCGCCCTGCGCTCAGTTCGCCAGCCGGGCCCGGAACGCGCGCGGCGGCAGGCCGGCGACGCGCGCGAAGACGCGGCTGAAATAGGCGAGGTCGGTGTAGCCCAGCGCGTAGGCGATCGTCGTGACGCTCATGTTCGTATAGGCCAAATGCCGCCGGGCCTCGCGGATCATGCGGGCGTCGATCAGGCGCGACGCCGGGGCGCCCGTCGCGGCGCGCGCGACGCGGCTCAGATGGGTCGTCGAGACGGCCAGCGCGCGCGCGTAGTCCGCCACCTTCCAATGCTCGAGGTAATGCGCCTCGAGCGCCGACTCGAAACGGCGCATCAGCGTCGGGACGGCGGCCTGGGACGCCACCGGGTCGGCGCGCTCGGCGGCGCGCGCGCACAGGCCGAGCAGGCAGGCGCTGAGCCCGCGCAGCACGAGCGCGCGCGCCGCGTCGTGCCCGGCGTACTCGCGCGCGATCTGGCGCATCGTGGCGGCGATCGCCTCGTCGGCCGCCAGCACCCAGGAGCGGGCGAGCGCCGCGCGCGCCTCGCCGGCCTGGGCGGTGAGTTCCTCGCGCATCGCGTCGGGCAGCGTGACGACAAGGCCCTGGGTCGGCCGCGCGAACGAGAAGCCATGCACGTCGCCGGCCGGCACGTTGACCAGCGTCATCGGCGCGAGCGCGCATGCGCGCCCCTCGAGATGCGCCGTGCCGCCGCCCGACTCGACCAGCAGCAGCTGGTGCAGCCGGGCGTGGCGGTGCGGCTCGAGCTCCCAGTCGTGCCGCACCGAGCGCGCCGCGATGGTCTCGCAGTGCATCAGGTCGGGCAGCTGCGCGGACTCGCCGAACAGGTTGTACGAGCGGATGCGCGGGGTGGCGGCGGGCATATTCGAATCGTACAAGTATTGGTCGGGATCGGGCATTCCGCCGCAGCCGGCCCGCACCTACATTCGCAGCGCTGGAGACCGCGTCCGGCGCCAGCGCACCCACCCCAGGAGACAGACATGAAGACCCGCGTGTGCATCATCGGCGGCGGCCCCTCGGGCCTGCTGCTGTCGCAGCTGCTGCATCTGCAGGGCATCGACAACGTCGTGCTCGAGCGCCAGAGCCGCGACTACGTGCTCGGCCGCATCCGCGCCGGGGTGCTCGAGCATGGCTTCGCCGAACTCATGCGCGAGGCCGGCTGCGGCGAGCGCATGGACCGCGAGGGCGAGATCCACCACGGCTTCTTCATCGCCCACGAGGGCCGGCTCGACCGCATCGACCTGCACCGGCACAGCGGCGGCAATTCGGTCGTCGTCTACGGCCAGACCGAGATCACGCGCGATCTCTACGCCGCGCGCGACCGCATGAACGGGGTCGTCATCCACAACGCCGAGGACGTGCGTCCGCACGATCTCACCGGCGCGGCGCCTTACGTGACGTACCGGGTCGGCGACGAGATCCGGCGCATCGATTGCGAATTCGTCATCGGCGCCGACGGTTTCCACGGCGTCAGCCGCAAATCGATCCCGGCGACGGAGCTGAGGGAATACGAGCGCGTCTACCCCTTCGGCTGGCTGGGCGTGCTGTCGCGCACGAAGCCGGTCTCGCCCGAACTGATCTACGCCAAGCACGAGCGCGGTTTCGCGCTGTGCTCGCTGCGTTCGCAGGTGCTGAGCCGCTATTACATCCAGGTGCCGCTGAGCGACCGCGTCGAGGATTGGAGCGACGATGCGTTCTGGGCCGAATTGAAGCGCCGGCTGCCGGGCGAGGTCGCGGCCCGGCTCGTCACCGGCCCGTCGATCGAGAAGTCGATCGCGCCGCTGCGCTCCTTCGTCGCCGAGCCGATGCGCTACGGCCGCCTGTTCCTGGCCGGCGATGCGGCGCATATCGTGCCGCCGACCGGCGCGCGCGGCCTCAACAGCGCGGCCTCCGACATCCATTACCTGTACCACGCGCTGCTGGACCATTACCGCCACGGCGATCCGAGCGGGCTCGACAACTATTCGGCCAAGGCGCTGGCGCGGGTCTGGAAGGCGCAGCGCTTCTCCTGGTGGATGACGACGCTGCTGCACCGCTTCGACGACGCCATCCCCTACGACCAGCGGCTGCAGCAGGTCGAACTCGAATACCTGCTCGCGTCCGAAGCCGCGCAGGCCGCGCTGGCCGAGAATTACGTCGGCCTGCCGTTCTGAGCGCCCCCAGACCTGCCGCTGCGCGTCGGGCCCCCCGAGGGGGTCGAGGGAACCAGGGAGCGGCCCGGCGTGTCCTTGGGCGGCGCGCGCGGCTGCCCGCTCAGGCGAAATGCGGCAGCAGCCAGGCCGGCAGCGGCACCGATTGCTGGCTCTTGAAATCGATCCAGACCGTGGTCGCGCCGCCGCTGGCGTGGATCACGCCGGGCGCATCGGTGCGCTCCAGCGTGACGTAGGTGTCGAAGCTCGAACGCCCCGGATTGGCGACGTAATGCTTGGCCAGCACCGCGCCCGGGTATTCCAGCTGGCGGATGAAATTGCAGAAGGCATTGACGATCACGGGCCCCTGGCCCGCGGGGTCGGGCGGCCCGCCGATCTTGAACAGCCATTCGAGGCGCGCGATCTCGAGGTACCTGAAGTAGCTCGCGTTGTTCACATGCCCCATCGGATCCTGATCGCCCCAGCGGATCTGGATGATGGTTTCGAGCACGAGTTTCTTCGCTGCGGGGATTTCGATGCGCATCGACGGTGCCGCCGCGAGGCGGCCTTACTCCAGCGTGACGATGTGATTGCGCAGCGCCACCAGCACCGCCGCCGTGCGGTTCTCGGTATGGAGCTTGGCCAGGATGTTCGTGACGTGGAACTTGACCGTCGGCATCGCGATGCTGAGCAGGCTCGAGATGCCCTGGTTCGACATCCCCCGCGCCATCAGCGTCAGCAGTTCGCGCTCGCGCCGCGTGAGGTCCGAACCGAGCGTGTTGCCCTCGCCGCCGACCGGCGCCGGGGTGGCGCCGAGATCGGGCGCGAGCAGCCGTTCGCCGCGGCCGGTGGCGCGGATGGCCTCCACCAGTTCGGCCTTCGAGGCGTTCTTGACGACGAAGGCGTCGGCGCCGGCCGAGACGGCGCGCCGCACCTCGCTCGGGTCGAGGCCGCCGGTGATGACGACGAAGCGGGTGCGCGGCAGCAGCGGGCGCAGGTGCGTCATCGCCTCGAAGCCGTCCATCTTCGGCATCCCGAGGTCCATCAGCACGACGTCGGGCGTCAGCGCCGGCGCTGCGCGCACGGCCTCGGCGCCATCGCCGGCCTCGCCGACCCAGGCCATGTCGGGCTCGCCTTCGAGCATCGCCGCCAGGCCTTGGCGGATCATCGGGTGGTCATCAACGACAAATACGCGGGTTGGAAGCATCTCGAGCGATCAGTTCATCGACCATCGGAACCGGCGCGCGGGCCCATCCCATGCGCTACGGTCAGCGGTCCCTCCAAAAGAACGGACGCTGCAATCATTCCTGCCTGGCGAACCCCGTCCGAAGTCGCGTTGGGTTCCGCACCTTCGTCGGTGGCACCGGGTGGTGCAATTTTGCAACGGGTTCCACCTGAAGCATCTTACGCGCCTATGTTCCCTGTGCGGCCATACGGTGGTATAGAGAATTCATCAACAATTCACCCTGATCCAGTCAAAAGTTTCGTCACCAGTTCGGGCGCACTCGCAGCGCCGGTCTTGCGCATGAGCCGGGTGCGATAGATGTCCACCGTGCGCGGGCTGATGTCTAGCCGGCGCCCGATCTGCTTGCTCGATCCGCCCTCGATCAACAGCGCGGCGATTTCGCGCTCGCGCGGCGTGAGGTCGAGTTCGAGCTTGCGTCGCGCCGACAGGTCCTCGAAGGCCCAGATCCCGGCCGCGTGCGGCGCGTTGCGATCGAGCGCGCGTCCGCTGACATGACACCAGAATAGCGCGCGGTCGCCGCCGAGGCGTCGCATCACGCGGTCGTCGGCGTAGCGGCCCTGCTCGTCGAGCTGCGCCGCGATGCGGCGCCCCATGCTCTCGTATTCGGCCACGCTGGGATAGAGCAATTCGAACGACGAGCCGACGATCTGGTGCCGCGCGGCGCCGAACATCGACAGCAGCGCCGCGTTGCAATCGATGACGAGCCGATCGCGCGACAGCGCGAGCCCGATCGGGGCGAGCTCGAAGGCGCTGTGGTAATCCAGCGCCGCGAGGTTCACAGCAGCGCGTAGGTGGTGGTGGCGTGGGCCGCGAGCTCGTCGCCGGCGCCGAGCACGCGGATCTCGCCGAACACGAGGCTGCGTCCCATGCGCAGCACCTGCGCGACCACGCGCACGCTGCCGGCGTCGCCCGGCACCGGGCGCAGGAAGCTGGTCTGCATCTGCACCGTCGTCATCGGCTTGAAGCCGCCGAGCCGGGTCATCACCGCCAGCACCATCGAGGTGTCGCAGGCCGCCATCAGCGTCTGGCCGCAGAGCACGCCGCCCTGGTGCACGTGCAGCGCGCCGACGGGCAGCTCGAGCGTGACCTCGCCGGCGCGCGCCGCGAGCACGCGCAGGTCCAGCCCGCGCACCCAGGGGGCGAAGAGGCTCGTCAGCGCGTCCTGCAGCATCTGCAGGTCGGCGGGTGAGGCGGCAGGGTCGGCGGGGTCGGCGGGATTCAGGGTGGCCTCCGGCGGGCGCGTGCGGCGGCCCCCGGCAGGGGGACAACTTAGGCGATTTTACGTAACGCCGTGGCGCGGGCCGTCGTAGTACGCTCTCGGGCTGCGGTCCTCCTGGGCCGGTCCCCATTCCCGCGGAGCCTCGACGATGAACAAGATCTATCCCAGTGCCGCAGCGGCGCTGGCCGGCGTGATCCAGGACGGCCAGTTGCTGGCCGTCGGCGGCTTCGGCCTGTGCGGCATCCCCGAGGCACTGATCCAGGCCCTGCACGACAGCGGCGCGAAGAACCTGACCGTGATCTCGAACAACGCCGGCGTCGACGGGTTCGGCCTCGGCAAGCTGCTCGAGACGCGCCAGATCCGCAAGATGATCAGCAGCTACGTGGGCGAGAACAAGGAGTTCGAACGCCAGTACCTGGCCGGCGAACTCGAGCTCGAGTTCACGCCCCAGGGCACGCTGGCCGAGCGGCTGCGCGCCGGCGGCGCCGGCATCCCGGCGTTCTTCACGCGCACCGGCTACGGCACGATGATCGCCGAGGGCAAGGAGACGCGCGAGTTCGACGGCCACATGTACGTGATGGAACGCGCCCTCCTGCCCGAGGTCGCGCTCGCCAAGGCCTGGCGCGCCGACCGCTCGGGCAACCTGCAGTTCCGGCTCACGGCGCGCAACTTCAATCCGGCCGTGGCGATGGCCGGCAAGACGACGATCGTCGAGGTCGAGGAGATCGTCGAGAACGGAGCCCTGGAGCCCGACAGCGTGCACCTGCCCGGCATCTACGTGCACCGCATCGTCCTCAACGCGCATCCCGAGAAACGCATCGAGAAGCGCACGATCACAGAAAAGGCAGGGGGCTGAGATGGCCTGGACACATGACCAGATGGCGGCCCGCGCGGCCCAGGAACTGCGCGACGGCTATTACGTGAACCTCGGCATCGGCCTGCCGACGCAGGTGGCTAACTTCGTTCCCGCCGACATCGAGGTCTGGCTGCAGAGCGAGAACGGCATGCTCGGCATCGGACCGTTCCCGACCGAGGATCAGGTCGACGCCGACCTCATCAACGCCGGCAAGCAGACCGTGACGACGTTGCCGGGCACGAGCATCTTCGGCAGCCACGACAGCTTCGCGATGATCCGCGGCGGCAAGATCAACCTCAGCATCCTCGGCGCGATGCAGGTCAGCGAGCATGGCGACCTGGCGAACTGGATGATCCCCGGCAAGATGGTCAAGGGCATGGGCGGGGCGATGGACCTCGTCGGCGGCGTCAGGAACGTCGTCGTGCTGATGGAGCATGTGGCGCGGAAGAAGGACGGCACCTTCGACCTCAAGATCCTGCCCAAGTGCACCCTGCCGTTGACCGGGGTCGGCGTCGTCGACCGCGTCATCACCGATCTCGCGGTGATGGACGTGACGCCGCATGGGCTCAAGGTGGTCGAGCTCGCGCCCGGCGTGACGATGGAAGAGCTGCAGGGCAAGACCGGCGTCCAGCTGAGCTGATTCAGCTGATTCAGCGGATTGAGCCGATGCGGTCGGTGGCGGCCGGCGCGGGTCCGGCGGCCGCGGCATGCCGGGGCGCCGCGCTGCGCTGCGGCCCATGCGGACTGCGGCGCCCGGATGTGCCGCGCTTCGGCGCTTCGGCGCTTCAGCGCTTCAGCGCCCCGAGCTTCAGCGCCTGCGCGACCTCGCCCACCAGCGCCGGGCCGCGGTAGATGAAGCCGGTGTAGAGCTGCACCAGATCGGCGCCCGCGGCGAGCTTGCTGCGCGCATCGGCGCCGCCGAGCACGCCGCCGACGCCGATGATCGGATAGCCGGGGCCGAGCGCGGCGCGCAGCTGCGCGATGACGCGGTTGCTCGCCGCCAGCACCGGCGCGCCGCTGAGGCCGCCGGCCTCGTCGGCATGCGCCAGTCCCTGCACGGCGTCGCGGGCGAGCGTCGTGTTGGTCGCGATCACGCCGTCGATGCCGTGGGCGCGCAGCGTCGCGGCGATGACGCCGACCTGCGCCTCATCGAGGTCGGGCGCGATCTTCACGAACATCGGCACGGCGCGTCCGTGCTCGCGCGCGAGCGCCAGCCGCCTGGCCTGCAGCGCCGCGAGCAGCGCGTCGAGCGCCGCGTCGCTTTGCAAGGCGCGCAGGTTCTTCGTGTTCGGGCTCGAGATGTTGACGGTGACGTAGTCGGCATGCGGGTAGACGCCGGCCAGCGCGGCGAGATAGTCGTCGACCGCCTGCTCGATCGGCGTGGCCGCGTTCTTGCCGATGTTCAGCCCGACGATGCCGCCGCGTGCGCGGAAGCTGTGCGCGGCGCGCACGTGGTCGATGAAGGCGGCCAGGCCCTCGTTGTTGAAGCCCATGCGGTTGATCAGCGCCCGGCGCGCCGGCAGCCGGAACAGGCGCGGGCGCGGGTTGCCGCCCTGCGGCAGCGGCGTCACGGTGCCGACCTCGATATGGCCGAAGCCCATCGCGCCCAGGCCGTCGATGCAGCGCCCGTTCTTGTCGAGCCCCGCGGCGAGGCCGACCCGGTTCGGGAACGCCAGCCCGGCGACCGTCACCGGATCGTCGACGCGGCGCTGCGACCACAGGCATTGCGCGGGCGTGTTCTGCAGCCGCGCCAGCGCGTTCAGCGTCAGGTCATGGGCCGACTCGGGGTCGAGCCCGAACAGAAAGGGGCGGGCGAGGGCGTAAGGCAGCATGGCGCGGATTGTGTCAGCGCCCGATCGATAATCGGCCCATGACGCAAGACGAACTCAAGGCCCTGGTCGGCCGCGCCGCACTCGAATACGTGACCCCCGGCGCGCCGATCGGCGTCGGCACCGGGTCGACGGTCAACCACTTCATCGATGCGCTCGCGGCCTCAGGACTGCGTATCGCCGGCGCCGTGTCGAGCTCGGAGCAGAGCACGGCGCGTTTGCGCCACCACGGCATCGCCGTGCTCGATCCGGGCGCGGTCGAGCGCCTTGCGGTCTACATCGACGGCGCCGACGAGATCGACCCGCGCGGCTGCATGATCAAGGGCGGCGGCGCGGCGCTGACGCGCGAGAAGATCGTCGCCGATCTCGCCGATCGCTTCGTCTGCATCGCCGACCAGAGCAAGGCGGTGCCGGTGCTCGGCGCCTTCGCGCTGCCGGTCGAGGTGATCGCGATGGCGCTGCCGCAGCTGGTGCGGCGCTGCGCCGCCATCGGTGGCGCGGCGACGCCGCGCGCTGGCGTGCTGACCGACAACGGCCATCCGCTGCTCGACGTGCGCGGACTGCGCATCGCCGACCCCGAGGCGCTCGAGGCCGAGATCGGCGGCTGGCCCGGCGTCGTCAGCGTCGGCATCTTCGCGCGCCAGCGCGCCGCCGTCTGCCTGCTGGGCACGCCCGAGGGCGTGCGCAAGCTGGTGTTCTAATCGGGCGTGCCACGCCAACCCTGAGGATCCGTTTTGGCCAAACCCAATTACTCGTTCGAGAAGCGCCAACGCGAACTCGCCAAGAAGAAGAAGAAGGAAGAGAAGGAACGCGAGAAGGCCGCGCGCAAGGCTGCCGGCCTGCCGCCGATCGCCGACGAGCCCGACGACGCCGACGCGCCCGACGGAGCGCCGCCCCAGCCCCAGTGATTCAGCCGCGGCGCGCGCGGCGCACGAGCCAGCGCGCCGGGTCGACGACGTCGGCCAGGTCCTGTTCCAGCGGCCAGGGCGTCCCCGTGGCCTGCGCGGCGACGAGCCGCCCCAGCAGCGGTGCCAGCGTCAGGCCGCGCGCCCCCAGCGCCGTGAGCACGAACAGCCCGGCCTCGCGCCGCAGCAGCCGCGCCTGATCGAGCCGATCGCCGGCTTGTGGTGCCGGCAGCGCCCCCGCGATCGGCAATCGGTCCGCGCTGTGCAGGCGCCAGCCGACACGATCCTGCCAACCCGGCGCGTCGTCGGCCAGGCCGATGCCCGTGAGCGTGCGCAACCGGTCCAGGTTGTGGCGCCGCGCCGCGGATGTCGGTTCGATCGCCGAGCCGGGCTCGCCCGGCTCGCGCGTGGCGCCGCAGAGCAGGCCGCCTGCGCGCAGCGGGATCGCGTAGCCGTCGCCCGCGACGGGCAGGCGCAAGGCGCTGGTGCCGGTGCCGGTGCCGGTGCTGACGCCGGTGTCGGTGTCGGCGCCGCCGCCGGGTCCGGGGCCGGGGCCGTAGCTCACCTGCCCGCGGCTGTGTTCGAGCGGCCAGGCGGCTGCGCCCCAGGGCGCGAGCAGGCGCGCCGCTGCGGCGCCCTGCGCCAGCACGAGCAGCGGGGCGCTCGCGATCACGGCGCCGGCGGCGTCGCGCAGCACCCAGCGCGAACCGTCGCGCGCCAGCGCCTCGACGCTGCGCCCGCCGCACCAGCGGATGCCCGGCGCGGCCAGCGCGCGCCGCACCCAGGTTGCCGGCGCGATCCAGCCGCCGCCCGGGTAATGCCAGGCCGCGTCCGGCAGCGCGACACCGGCGAGCCGGCTCGCCTGCTCGCGGTCGAGCGCCCGCACATAGGCCTCGGGCAGGCCTTGCCGCTGCAGCAGCGCGACCATCGCGGCCAGCCCGCGCCGGTCCAGCCGCAGCAGCCCGTCGACGCTGCCGGCGACGCCGCCGCCGGCCATCGCGGCGCCGTAATCGCGCTGTGCCTGCAGCGCGGCGGCGCGGTGGAGCCGCGCATGGGGGCCGTCGTCGGCGATCACGGTGCCGTGGAAGAGGCCGGCCGGATTGCCCGAGGACTCGAGCGCCGCGTCGGCATGGCGCTCGACCACC
>JAGWVB010000178.1 GCA_018971105.1 Burkholderiales bacterium | reverse complement strand
CAGGCTTTCGCCCATTGTCCAAAATTCCCCACTGCTGCCTCCCGTAGGAGTCTGGGCCGTGTCTCAGTCCCAGTGTGGCTGGTCGTCCTCTCAGACCAGCTACAGATCGTCGGCTTGGTAGGCTTTTACCCCACCAACTACCTAATCTGACATCGGCCGCTCCAACAGCGCGAGGCCTTGCGGTCCCCCGCTTTCACCCGTAGGTCGTATGCGGTATTAATCCGGCTTTCGCCGGGCTATCCCCCACTACTGGGCACGTTCCGATGTATTACTCACCCGTTCGCCACTCGACAGCTTGACCTGTTTCCGTTCGACTTGCATGTGTAAGGCATGCCGCCAGCGTTCAATCTGAGCCAGGATCAAACTCTTCAGTTCGATCTTGAATTTGCTCTTAGGAATCGAAGTGAACTTCACTTCTATTTCCGCGAGCGTTTAAGGTCAGGAGACCTGGTTCTTGCGAACCTGGCACTCGCCTTCAAACGCCCACGCTTATCGGCTGTATGTTGTTAAAGAGCTTCGCAAGCCGTCTTTCGACTTTTTGCGTCGCTGACCAGTGATCAGCGAAGACCGCGATTCTGACATGTTTTTGGAAACCTTGTCAACACCCCGGATCTCTTTTCTTCTTTGACTGCGCTGCTGCTGGTCTTGCGACTCGCGTCAGCTGCTGTCTACCTGTGAAGAGCAGAGCCTGTGACTGTAGCATGAAACTTCTGTCGCAGACCGCTGTTTTTCACTTTTTTTGCTGCTGCAGTTCTTGCGAACTGCAGCTGCCGGTGAAGAGCAGAGCCAGTGACTATAGCATGAAACTTTCGTCCCCGGCCTATCCCTCACCTCTCGCTGCTGCCCGCCTTGCAACGGGCAACTGCTGGCGAAGAGCAGAGCCCATGACTCTAGCATAAATTTTTCAGTCGCTGGAATGATGGAACCGCGCAGCCGCGGCCCGGCGCAGCGTCGGACTCCGCCACCACGGCGCGCCCGGCCCGTGCACGCGGCTCGGGCGTACTGCGCCCGACGTCAATGCGCCGTGCGACCGGCCGCCACCAGCCGCATGAGCTCGGCTGGCGCATCCGAGTCGAGCACCTGCGGCATCACGGCCTCGAGCAGACGGGTGTCGGCACGCAGCACACGCTGCTTGATCGCCGAGATCCGCGCCGGGTGCATCGAGAAGCTGCGCAGACCCATCGCAAGCAGGAGCTCGGTGAAGGCGGCGTCGCCGGCCATCTCGCCGCAGACGCTGACGCCGCGCCCGAGCGCGTTGGCGCTGCTGATCGTGCGGTGCAGCAGTTGCAGCACGGCGGGGTGCCAGGGGTCGTAGAGGTGCGCCACCGCTTCATCGGCACGGTCGATTGCAAGCGTGTACTGGATCAGGTCGTTGGTCCCGACCGAGACGAAGTCGAAATGCCGCAGGAAGCGGTCGATCACCACGGCCGCGGCCGGCACCTCGATCATCGCGCCCACCTCCACCGGGGTGTACGCGCGTCCGGCGTCGTCCAGTTGCTGGCGCGCCCGCGCCAGCGCCTCGAACACGAGCTTGACCTCGCCGAGCTGGGCCACCATCGGGATCAAGATCCTCACCTTGCCATAGGCACTGGCACGCAGGATGGCGCGCAACTGCTGGCGGAACATCCCGGGTTCGGCCAGGCTCCAGCGGATCGCGCGCAGGCCCAGGGCCGGGTTCAGCCCATGCTCATGGCGCAGTTCCTGCGGACTCGTGCGCTCGAGCGGCTTATCGGCACCGATGTCGACGGTGCGGATCGTCACGGGCAGGCCCTGCAGCGCGAGCACGGCGTCGCGATAGGCCTCGAACTGCTCGTCCTCGCCCGGCAGGTCGCCGCCGCGATTCATGAACAGGAACTCGCTGCGGAACAGGCCGACGCCGACCGCGCCCGCCTCGAGCGCACCGGCGGCGTCGCCCGGCAGCTCGATGTTCGCCAGCAGTTCGACCGCCTGGCCGTCGAGCGTCACCGCAGGCGTGTGGCGCAGCCGATCGAGGCGTGCGCGCTCGAGCTCGCTCTGGCGCTGCTTGAAGCGGTACTCCTCGAGCACGATGGACGAGGGGTTGACGATGACGACGCCGGCGTCGCCGTCGATCACGACCCAGTCGTCCTGGCGGATCAGCCGGCTCGCCTCGCGGGCGCCGACGACGGCCGGGATGTCCATGCTGCGCGCGACGATGGCCGTGTGCGAGGTGCGCCCTCCGACATCGGTGACGAAACCGGTGAACACGCTGCGCTTGAACTGCATCATGTCGGCCGGCGCGACGTCGTTGGCGACCAGCACCAGCGGGTCCTCGCCCGCGAAATCGCGCGCCGGTTGCACGGCCGGGGGAATGAGATGGACCGCATCCGCGCCGGCGAGCACGCGCAGCAAGCGCTCGACGACCTGCTCGACATCGGCCTTGCGCTCGCGCAGGTAGACATCGTCCATCTCGTCGAACTGGCGCGCCAGCACCTCGAGCTGGGCCGACAGCGCCCATTCGGCGTTGTAGTGGCGCTCGCTGATCCAGAGCTTGGTCGCGCCGGTCAGCGATTCGTCGTGCAGCAGCATCAGGTGCACGTCGAGCAGGGCCGCGAGTTCATGCGGCGCCTCGGACGGCAATTCGAGCTTCAGCGCCTCGAGCTCGGCGGCGACCGCATTGCGCGCCCCGCGCAGGCGCTCGATCTCGTGCTCGACCCGGTCGGCGGCGATGAAATAGTGGGCGACATCCACGCGGCTCGACGCCACGAGCACCGCGCGCCCGATCGCGACGCCGCGCGAGACCGGCATGCCGAAGACCTGAATGCTCATCGACCCAATGTAGCGCAGGCGGCGGCGGCACGGGTGATGCCGCCGTTAAGAAGCGCGCCCGGGTGTTACTCGCCCTCGCCGAACTTGCCGTCGATCAGCGTGCGCAGCGCGCCCATGGCCTCGGCTTCGTCGGCGCCGTCGGTCTCGATCTCGATCTCGGCGCCCATTCCCGCCGCCAGCATCATCACGCCCATGATGCTCTTGGCATTCACGCGGCGGCCGTTGCGGCTGAGGTGGATCTCGCTCTTGAAACCGCCGGCGAGCTTGGTCAGCTTGGCCGAGGCGCGGGCATGCAGACCCAGCTTGTTACTGATCTGGATTCGAGTCTGGATCATCGGAGGGCGGTCGGTTGGCCTGGTTCTGGCGCCGCGGCGCCGCAATCTGCATCACACCCTGGCGCCCGCCGTCGACGGCGCGCACGACGAGGTCGGCCAAGGGCAGCGCGGCGTAGCACAACGCACGCCAGAGCATCGGGACGCTGGCCCCGGCGACGACGCGCACGCGCACACCGTCGGCGACATTCAGCGCGGCGTTGCAGGGCGTGGCGCCGAAGACATCGGCCATGATCAGCACCTCACCCGCGGGCATGGCGGCCAGGGCCGCCTCGATGCGCCGCTGCGCCTCTTCGAGGCCGAGCGACGCCGGGATGTCGAGCGCCGCGAGTTCGGAGCTGCAATCGGGATAGACATGGCGCGCCACCGCCTGCAGCGAGGCGGACAGCGGGGCATGAGCGACGAGCAGGATGGATGCCATGGTGGATTCAGCGCGGATTATGGTGACCTTCGGCCCTGCACGGCAAAACCATAGGATGTCGGGCGCGCCGGCGCACCCGCTTCAGCCGTCGAGCCGGATCGCCGCGAAATAGCCGTCCTCGGCATCGCCGGCCAGATGCGCACCCAGCACGGTGGCCTGGAACACCTGGGTGCCGTGCGCGAACAGCGCCAGCCTCATCTGCACCGCTTGCCCGTCGGGGCGCCGGCCGGAGAGGCGAGCCGTGCCGCCGGCGTCGTTCGGCGTCGCCCCCGGCACGGCGAGCGGACCGAGCGGCGGCAAGGCGGCGCCGAGGTTGGCCGCCGCGGCCTGGCGCAAGGCCTGCAGCGCCGGCCCGACGCGGGTCGGGTCGACCACATCGGCCTCGATCAAGCCCCAGGTGCGGTCGCCCGCGTCGCAGGCGTACAGCACCATCGTCGTCGGCCGGCCAGCCAGCACGACCTGCCGGTGCTGCGACTTCGGCCGGCAGGGGAAGAGCAGTTCTGCCGAGGTGCCCTCGGGACGCAGCACGCGCCAGTCGAGCGTCGGCGTACAGGCCGCCAGCGACAGCAACGCTGCCGCGCTCAACAGGCAAGCCGCGGGGCGCGGGAGAGGCCGGGTCATGCACCGATTATCCGGTCGCCCGGCGCGGCCGGCAGACGCGCGCAAACCCGCCCAGGACACCGCGGTCAGGCGACCGCGCGGGCGCGGCCGACGCGGCAGGCGGGTCGTGAACTAGTCCCGCCGCACGCGGCGTCCTGCGCCATCACCCCATGGTCCGGGGATAGGCGGTCCAGGCTCGATCGGCCACCCTCCGGGCTCGTGCCGGTCGCCTTCGTGCCACCGGGGTTCCCGTAGTCGGGTGTGGGTCGTGTCGTTCGTGGCGCAGGACGCTGCGCTGGAGCAGGATATGGACAGGGTCGTCGCCGCCAGGTCGCCGAATTCGGCGAGCGTCGAGCCGGGCGCAAGTGACGCCGCCGAACTGGTCGGCCAACTGGGCAGCGAGGTCGCGAGCCAGCTCTCGGCCGCCCTCGAACGCGTCGCCGCGCTGGCCGAGACCGGCCGCATCGATCCGGCCGGGCTGCGCGCGCTGCGCGAGGAGATCCAGCGCGCACGCCACGCCGGCATCATGGGCCAGCAACTGGCGCGGCTGGCGGCCGGCCGCATCCGGGTCGCGCGCGAGCGCGTCGATCTCAGCGCGCTGCTGCGCGAGGCCTTGCGCCTGCGTCGGCGCGAAATCGAGGCTGCCGCGATCGAGGTCCGGCAGCAGCTTTGCGCCGCCACCGTGGTGAGCGATGCGACGCTGCTGTTCGCGCTCGTCGAGGCGCTGCTCGACTGGAGCTTCGCGCACGCGGTCTCGCGCATCGATCTCGACCTGCAGATCCAGGGCTGGCCGGCGCAGGCGCTGCTGAGCTGCCGCTATGTCCACGCGCCCGCCGACCGCGCCGACGCTGGCAGCGAGCGCGCCCTCGACACGATGGCGCTGCATCTGCTGCAGCACACCGCGGCCGCGCTCGGCCTGACGCTGACGCGCCAGGACGGCGCCGGACGCGCCGCGCTGACGATCGCCTTCCCGCACACCCTGACGCTGGCCGAGATGACGCCGTCCGAGGAGGCCCAGGCGCACAACTCGCAGCCGCTGGCCGGTCGGCATGTCGTCGTGCTCGCGGCGCGGCGCGAGGTGCGCGCGCTCGTGCGCGATGCGCTGCAGCCGATGAGCCTGATGGTCGATTTCGTGACCACGCTCGAACAGGCGCGCGAGCTGCTGGCCGAAGGGCTGCCGCATGCGCTGGTCTACGAAGCGACGCTTGGCGGCGACCGCTTCGAGCGCCTGCGCGCCGAACTGCTGGCCGAGGAGCCGACGCTGGCCTTCATCCAGATCGCCGAGCAGGGCAAGGCCTTCGAGGTCCTGAACCGGGACGGGCACCAGTTCGCCAGCGTCGGGCGCGACGCGATCGTCGAATCGCTGCCGGCAGCCCTCCTCTTCGAGCTGTCGCGTCACTGAGGGCCGCGGCTCCAGCTCGCCCCGCGGCGAGCGGGACGGCCCGACCCCTAGCGACCGAACACCTGCTTGAGCAGCGCGCTCCCGGTGCCTGCCGGATCGGCGCGGATCTTGCGCTCCTCCTCGCCCACCATCGTGTACAGGCCGTCGAGCGCCTTGGCGGTGACGTATTGCTGGATGTTCGCCTCGTCGCCCTTGACGAGGCCGAAGCTGCTGGCCTCGCCCGCGACGGCGTTGTAGCGCTGGGCCAGCTGCAGCTTCTCGGTCTCGCGCGTCACGATGGGCAGGAACCTCCGGCCCAGCGCCACGCGGGTCTTGGCGGCGAAGAAATCGGTGGCCGAGGTCGGGCCGCCATGCACGATCTTCAGCGCGTCCTCGACGCTCATCGCCTTGATCGTGCTGACGAACAGCGTGCGCGCCTCGGGCACCGCGGCCTCGGCGGCGCGGTTCATCGCCGTCACCAGTTCGTCGACCTTGCGGCCCTGACCCATGGCCCGCATCAGCCTGGCCGCCTGCGCGAGATGGCCCGGCAATTCGATCTTCACCTTGGGGTTGCCGAGGAAGCCGTCGGCGCGACCGAGCTGCGAGACGGCCTCGGTCGCGCCGCGCTCGAGCGCCGCACGCACACCGGCCGCGGCATCGCTCTCGCTCGCACCCGCGCGCGCCGCCGTGGCCAGCGCGACGGCCGACAGGCCTACCGTAAACTCACGACGCCGCATGATGTACACCCCTCGCTTGCCGACCACCGCCAGCCGGCGACCGCCGGCGGCGCAGTGTAGCCACGATCGCCGGCCCTCGGGCCGGCCGCCAGCAGGGGGCCGCGCGTGATCGGTCGCCTGCACGGCCAGCTCGTCGAGAAGGCGCCGCCGCAGCTGCTCGTCGACGTCCACGGCGTCGGCTACGAAGTCAGCGTGCCGATGAGCACCTTCTTCAACCTGCCCGCGCTCGGCGAGGCGGTGACGCTGCTGACCCATCTCGTCGTGCGCGAGGACGCGCACCTGCTCTACGGCTTCCTGAGCGCGGCCGAGCGCAGCACCTTCATCGAGCTGATCAAGATCAGCGGCGTCGGCCCGCGCACGGCGCTGGCCATCCTCAGCGGCCTGAGCGTGGCCGAACTGGCGCAGGCGGTGACGCGCCAGGACGCCGCGCGCCTCGTCAAGGTGCCGGGCATCGGCAAGAAGACCGCCGAACGGCTGCTGCTCGAACTCAAGGGCAGGCTTGGCGCGGATCTCGCGCTGCCGGCCCACGAGGCGCTCGGCGACGATCAGGCCGACATCGCCCAGGCGCTGCAGGCGCTGGGCTACAGCGACCGCGAGGCGCAGGCGGCACTGAAGGCGCTGCCGGCGGGCATCGGCGTCGCCGACGGCATCAAGCAGGCGCTGAAGGCCTTGAATCGCTGAAACGCCGATGCGGCGGGGCGCGCCGACGGGATCCGTCGACGGCGGCGCGACATCGCGTCGACGCCAGCCCCGGACGGTTCAGTGCCCCTTCATCGGCGCCATCGCCGGCGCCGGCTCGTTCATGACCTGCATCTCGACCTTCACGTCGCCCGCCTTCTCGAAATGCAGCGTGAGCGGGAAATGGGCGCCTTTCTTCAAGGTCCTGGTCAGGCCCATGAACATCACATGGCTCTTGCCGGGCGCGAGCTCGACGGTGGCGCCGGCCGGGATGTCGATGCCCGCGATCGCGTGCATGCGCATCACGTTGCCGTCCATCTCCATCGTGTGCAGTTCGACGACCTTCGCGACGCCGGCGCTGGCGCCGAGCAGGCGGTCGGCCTGGGCGCCGCCGACGATGGTCACGAAGCCGCCGCCGCCCGACTGACCGTGCACCGTCGGCCGGGCCCAGGCGTCCTCGACGCGGATCGACGTGCCGGCCTGCGCGGCGACGGCCAGCAGCAGCGTGGCGGCGACGGGCCATTGACGGACGAATTTCATGTCTACCTCGGTGTCAGCAGGGGTCGGGATTGTGCGCCAACCCCGCCGCCGGCCACGGGGCGCTGGTCATAATCGGCCGATGGCGATCCAGACCGACGATTTCGCTGCCGCGCCGCCGCCGCGCGTGGTCAGCGCCGCGCCGGCCTCGCCCAACGAGGAGGCGATCGAGCGCGCGCTGCGCCCGAAGGGGCTGGCCGATTACGTCGGCCAGGCGAAGGCGCGCGAACAGCTCGAGATCTTCATCGGCGCCGCGCGCGGCCGCGCCGAGGCGCTCGACCATGTGCTGCTGTTCGGCCCGCCAGGACTCGGCAAGACGACGCTGGCGCACATCGTCGCGCACGAGCTCGGCGTCAACCTGCGCCAGACCTCGGGGCCGGTGCTCGAGAAGCCCAAGGACCTGGCGGCCATCCTGACCAACCTCGAGCGCAACGACGTGCTCTTCATCGACGAGATCCACCGCCTCTCGCCGGTCGTCGAGGAGATCCTCTACCCGGCGCTCGAGGATTACCAGATCGACATCATGATCGGCGAGGGGCCGGCCGCGCGCAGCATCAAGCTCGACCTGCAGCCGTTCACGCTCGTCGGCGCGACCACGCGCGCCGGCATGCTGACGAACCCGCTGCGCGACCGCTTCGGCATCGTCGCGCGGCTCGAGTTCTACAACGCCGAGGAACTCACGCGCATCGTCACGCGTTCGGCCGGCCTGCTCAACGTGCCGACCGACGGCGCCGGTGCGCTCGAGATCGCGCGCCGATCGCGCGGCACGCCGCGCATCGCCAACCGGCTGCTGCGGCGCGTGCGCGACTACGCCCAGGTCAAGGGCAACGGCCGCATCGACGCCGCGCTCGCCGACCTGGCGCTGAAGATGCTCGACGTCGACCCGCATGGGCTCGACGTGATGGACCGCAAGCTGCTCGAAGCGGTGATCCACCGCTTCGACGGCGGACCGGTGGGACTCGACAACGTCGCCGCCGCGATCGGCGAGGAACCGGGAACGATCGAGGACGTGATCGAGCCCTACCTGATCCAGCAGGGCTATCTGCAGCGCACGCCGCGCGGCCGCATCGCCACCGCCGCGGCCTGGCGCCATCTCGGACTGGCGGCCCCGACGCGCAGCGCCGACGACCTGTTCTGACGCGCAGCGCCGACCACCTGTTCTGACGCGCAGCGCCGGCGCGCCGCCCAGCGTGCGCTCACCAGCAGCTTGCCGGCGCCAGCGCCCCGGTGACGCCCTTGGTCCCCGTCTGGTCGTAGGTGTAGCTGCCGCAGGCGTCGCCCGCCTGCGCGCCCGCCGGCGTGGCCTGGAGCGTGAAGCCGGCGGCCGTCTGGGTCGTGATCGCGATCGTGTAGTAGCCGTTGCCCGACGCCGCCGGCGCGATGCAGGAAGGTGCCGCGGCGTTGCCGGGGCAGCCGGCGCCGAGCGTCGCGCCGGCGTAGGTGGCGCGTTCGCTGTAGTAGCGCTCGAGCGACTGCGCCGTCGCCAGCAACGCGGTCTTCGCGTCCGAGCGCCGCGACTTGGCGATCTGCCCCAGGTAGCTCGGGTAGGCGACCGCCCCCAGCACGCCGATCACCGCAACCGCGACCATCAGCTCGATGAGCGTGAAGCCGCGCCGGCCGGCGCGGCGGCGCGCCCTCATCGCCCGGCCTCGACGTAGATGAGGACGATGCGGCGCCCTTCGCCGCGGCCGGGCTCGAGCGCGTAGCGCACGTGCATGCCCGGACGCAGCGCCGCGAGGCTGCTGCGGCCGCCCCGGTTGTCGGTCAGCACGCGCAACTGCGGGCCGCGCAGCGCGACCTGGCGGCCGGAGACCGTGATCGTGCCGTGCACGCTGTCGACCGCGCCGATGACGCCGCGGGTGAGCGTCGGCTGCGTACCCGGCAGCGGCGCCGTGGCCTT
>JAGWVB010000473.1 GCA_018971105.1 Burkholderiales bacterium | reverse complement strand
GACATTCGCCCGCGCGGCCGCGCGCACGGCGGCGACGAGGCCGTTGCTGGAATCGACGAGGAAGTCCCGCAGCCCCATCTTGGGCTTGGTGACGAAGCTCACCGCGCCCTCGGCCAGCGCCTGCAGCGTCGTCGCCGCGCCGGCGGCGGTCAGCGTCGAGCACATCACGACCGGCGTCGGGTGCTCGGCCATCACCTTGCGCAGGAAGCTGATGCCGTCCATGCGCGGCATCTCGACATCGAGCACGACGACATCGGGCCAGCGCGCCTGCATCTTGGGCCACGCGAACAACGGATCGCCGGCGGTGGCGATGACCTCGATGCCGCCCGCGCTCAAGGTGTCGGCGAGGTGGCGGCGCACGACCGCGGAATCGTCGATGACGATGGCCGTGATCTTCTTCTCGGACATGATCTAGGTCCCCTTCCTGCCCAGCATCGGCAGCAGCTGGCTCTGCGGCGCCTTGCCCGCGCCGCGCTTCATCTCGACCTCGCCGCTGGCCAGCCGCAGCGTCACCGTGCGCGGCACGTCCTCGCCCACGTCGACGCCCTGGAGCTGGAAGCCGTGGCGGTCGACGAAGGTCCAGCCCTGCTCGATATTGCGTTCGCCGACGTTGAACTTCAGGCCGCTGCCCTCGGGCATCGTGTCGGCGCCGCCGTAGAGATGGGCGTGGAACTCCTTGGGCGAGCAGCCGCTGGCGCGGATGTGCTGCAGCAGCACGTCCAGCGCCTCCTCGCCGTAGCGGCCGTCGAGGCCCTCGCCGCCGGCGCGCGTGCGCGAGGGCAGCAGGTAATGGCACATGCCGCCCAGGCGCCGCGTCGGGTGCCACAGCGTGAGCGCGACGCAGGACCCCAGCAGCGTCTTGATCGTCGCCGCCCTGTCGCCGAAATGCAGCTGGCCGGGCATCAGGAACACGTCCTCGCCGGGCTGCGCCGGCAACTGCCAGTACGACGCCTGGACCGCGGCCGCGACCGGCTTGGCCACCGGCGCCGCCGGCCGCTGCGCAGGGCCGTGGCCATTGCTGTGGCCGTTGTTGTGGCCGTGGCCATGGCCATGGCTGCCGCGCGCCGCGGCCGTGCGCGCGCGCGCCTGGGCCATGCGCTCGACCAGGGTGGTGCGTTCAGGCGTGGACATGGACGGCCGTGGCCACCACCTTGAGCGGCAGGCCGAGCGAGGACAGCGATTCGGCGTGGCCCGTGTAGAGCACGCCGTCGGGCTTGAGCTGCGCGAGCACGCGGCGCACGATCTGGCCCTTGGCGTCGTTGTCGAAGTAGATCAGCACGTTGCGCAGGAAGATGACGTCGAACAGCGGCAGCTTGGGCAGGTCCTGCATCAGGTTGGCCTGCAGGAAGCGCACGCGCTCGCGCAGCGACTTGGCGATCAGCAGCTGGCCCGCGTGCTCGCCCTGGCCCTTGAGGCAATAATGCTTCAGGTATTCGGGCGGCACCATGCGCGCGCGCTCGAGCGGGTAGAGCGCGCGCCGGGCGCTGGCGACGACGCTGGTCGAGAGGTCGGTGCCGATCACCTGCCAGGGCCGCTGGCCGAGCACGTCGGCCATCAGCATCGCCGTGCTGTAGGCCTCCTCGCCCGAGGAGCTGGCCGCGCTCCACACCGTCCATTCGCGCTGCGGGTCGGCGCGCAGGCGCTCGCCGAGGTCGTTGAAATGCTGCGGCTCGCGGAAGAAATAGGTCTCGTTGGTCGTCAGGCGGTCGATCACGCGCGTCATCTCGGCCGCCGGCGCGTGGCCGGCGACGAGGCGGTCGACATAGGCGTCGACATTGGCCTCGCCGGCCTCCTGCGCCAG
>JAGWVB010000177.1 GCA_018971105.1 Burkholderiales bacterium | reverse complement strand
GGCCCAGGGCGCCGGCGTCGGCGCCGTCGCCGGCGCCGTCCTCGGCGGCCTCGTCGGCGGCCGCAACGGCGCCCAGACCGGCGCGCTGCTCGGCGGCGCCGCCGGCGCCGTCGGCGGCAACATCTGGTCGAAGAAGATGGAGCAGAAGCGGCTGGCGATGGAGCAGGCCACGCAGGGCACGGGCGTGCAGGTCGCGCGCACGGCCGACAACCAGCTCAAGCTGCAGGTGCCCAGCGACATCTCGTTCGACGTCGGCCGCGCCGACCTCAAGCCCAATCTGCGCAGCGTGCTCGACAGCTTCGCGCAGGGCCTGTCCAGCGACCCGTCGCTGCGCGTGAACATCGTCGGGCATACCGACAGCACGGGCTCGGACGCGGTCAACGACCGCCTCTCGCTCGAGCGCGCCGACAGCGTGCGCAACTACCTCGTCGACCGCGGCGTCGCCGCCGGCCGCATCGAGACCGCGGGGCGCGGTTCGCACCAGCCGGTGGCGGACAACGCGACTGAGGCCGGGCGGGCGCAGAACCGCAGGGTCGAGATCTTCCTGCGCGACACGTCGCCGCAGGGCTGAGAGGCGCGTGCCGGCCCGGCACGCCCGCCCCGCGGCCCGTTCAACCGCAGAGCCGGGCGGCCGTCTGCGCGACGAGGCGGCCCTGCACGCGGGCGCCCTCGAGCTCGATCGCGCTGGGCTGGCGCTGCCCCTGGCCGCCGGCGATCGTGGTCGCGCCGTAGGGGCTGCCGCCGACGATCTCGTCCAGCGTCATCTGGCCCTGGTGGCTGTACGGCAGGCCGACGATCACCATGCCGAAATGCAGCAGGTTGGTGATGATCGAGAACAGCGTCATCTCCTGGCCGCCATGCTGGGTGGCGGTCGAGGTGAAGGCGCTGCCGACCTTGCCGTTCAAGGCGCCGCGCGCCCACAGGCCGCCGGCCTGATCGAGGAACGCGGCCATCTGCGACGGCATGCGTCCGAAGCGGGTCGGGGCGCCGACGATGACGGCGTCGTAGTCGGCCAGTTCGGCGACCGCGGCCACCGGCGCTGCCTGGTCGAGCTTGAAATGCGCGGCCCGGGCGACATCGGCCGGCACGGTCTCGGGCACGCGCTTCACGTCGACGCTGGCGCCGGCGGCACGCGCGCCGTCGGCGACGGCGCCGGCCATCGTTTCGAGGTGGCCGTAGGACGAGTAGTAGAGGACGAGTACCTTGGGCATGAGCGGACTCCAGGGGTTGGCGGCGACCCGGATTGGAGGACGCGCGCCGCGGCGCGTCAAGCGCGGCCGCAGGCCGGGGCGCGCAGCGCCGACCAGAAGGCGCGCTGCAGCGCGGCGATCTCGGGTGCCACCTCGGCCACCGGGCCGATGAGGTCGACCGCCTTCTGGCCATGCTCGAACACATGCCGGGCCGGCACGTTCAAGGTCGGGTTCTGCTCGTGCGCGCCGGTCTCGGCGCGCAGGTCCTGCTCGCTCATGCCGTAGACGACGCGGCCGACATGGGCCCAGTACGCGGTGCCCGCGCACATGCAGCAGGGCTCCACCGACGTGTACAGCGTGCAACCCCAGAGGTAGGCCGGGTCGTAGGCCGCCGCGGCGCGGCGCGCGAGCGTCGACTCGGCATGGTTGACGGTGTCGATATTGCCCTGCTCGAGGAGCACGGTCTCGTGGTCCGGCGCGACGAGGATGGCACCGAAGGGGTGGCGCCCCGCGCGCGCCGCTTGCGCGCCGACCTCGTTCGCGCGTCGCAGGTGGCGCACGATCTGGTCACGGGTCGGTCGGCCGGCACCGGACTCCGGTGGCGTCTGGGACATGGGCTGCTCCTGGCGGGGTGAGGGCGTGCCGCGCGGCACGCCGCGCCGGCACGGTGCGCCGGGTTGGCCTGCTTCGCGTCGATCGCGTCGATCGCGATGCTTGCAATGTTCGCGCCCAGTATGCGCGACGGGCCCGGGCCGCGGCGACGCCCCTCGTGCGCCGGCCCGCGCAACGGCGCACCAACCGCGGGCATGGGTGCGGTGCCGATGCCCCGTTTGGTGCGCCGCGCTGGGGCCGGACGGCGGCGCCAGCGGCCCAGGGCGGTGCCCCGTGCACCGGCGGCGCGTGACGATGCGTTAGCATCGCGGCTCCGACCAAGAGATGGCCCGGACCTTGCTTGCATTGTTTCGGAATTGCGTGAGTCCCAACCCCCCCGCCGATTCGATTCGCTGAATCGATCGGAAACGACAACATCCCGAGGAACCGCCTTGAAAATCAACCTCATCGGAATCGCAGCCGCATCCGCCGCCCTGGCCACCTTCGCCCTGTCCGCGCGGGCTGCCGACTGGAGCGACACCTCCGTCGGCCTGCGCACCGGCAACAAGTTCGCCGAGCCTTATGGCAGCACCAGCATCGGCAAGACCATCCTCGACCTGAACCACGTCAGCGGCTACAAGTACGGCACCAACTTCTTCAACGTCGACCTGCTGATGTCGGACGGCAAGGACCCGGCCGGCGGCGTCGCCGGCCAGCCCGGTGCGCAGGAGGCCTACCTGGTCTACCGCAACACCTTCGACCTGAGCAAGATCACCGGCTCGCCGATCAAGTTCGGCCCGCTGCGCACGGTCGGCATCACCGCCGGTTTCGACCTCAACACCAAGAACGACTTCTACGCCTCGAAGAAGCGCATGCTGGTCCTCGGACCGACCTTCGAGTTCGATGTCCCCGGCTTCCTGAACCTGTCGGCCTACCTGCTCGACGAGAGCAATGCGCCGAACGGCCTCGGCCACCGCTACACCTACAAGACGCACGGCGCGCTCGAGGCCGACTGGGGCATCCCGCTGGGTTCGCTGCCGCTGTCGTTCTCCGGCTATGCGCAATGGATACAGTCCAAGGGCACGAATGAATTCGGCGGCGCGACGGCGGCCGAGACGCATGTCGACATGATGGTGATGCTCGATGTCGGCGCGGCCACCGGCACGGCCAAGAACACGTTCAAGATCGGCGTCGAATACGAATACTGGAAGAACAAGTTCGGCAACCCGACGACCTCGGCCATCGGCCCCGGCGCCGGCCCGGGCGCGACCGCCAAGACGCCGATGCTGCGCGTCGAGTACCACTTCTGAGCGGATGTCGGACCGCTCCGGCGCTGCGGCAGCGGCCGGTCCCGGTGCCGACGCCGGGCCGGTCTACAGGCTCGAACGTGGAGATGACGGGACGTGAACGCTCTGGCCCCTGACAGGCTGAAACTGGTCGGCATCAGCAAGTCCTTTCCCGGCGTGCGGGCCAACGACGCCGTCGACCTGAGCGTGCGCCCGGGCGAGATCCACGCGCTGCTGGGCGAGAACGGCGCCGGCAAGTCGACGCTGGTCAAGATCATCTACGGCATCCAGTCGCCCGACGCGGGCGAGATCTGGTGGGACGGCGCGCCGATCCGCATCGCCAGCCCGCGCGCGGCGCGGCGCCTGGGCATCGGCATGGTGTTCCAGCATTTCTCGCTCTTCGAGGCGATGACGGTGCTCGAGAACATCTCGCTCGGCCTGGACAGCAAGCTGGGCGGGCGCGAACTCGAGGCCGAGATCGCGCGCGTGCTCGACACCTACCAGCTCAAGCTCGATCCGCGGCGCATCGTCTCGACGCTCAGCGTCGGCGAGCGCCAGCGCATCGAGATCGTGCGCGCGCTGCTGCTCAATCCGCGCCTGCTCGTGATGGACGAGCCGACCTCGGTGCTGACGCCGCAGGAGGTCGAGCAGCTCTTCGAGACCCTGCGCCAGCTCGCCGCCAGCGGCTGCTCGGTGCTCTACATCTCGCACAAGCTGCACGAGATCGTCGCGCTGTGCGAGGGGGCGACGATCCTGCGCGGCGGCAAGGTCGTGGCGCATTGCGACCCGCGCCGCGAGACGGCGCGCTCGATGGCCGAGATGATGATCGGCCCGGGGCTCAAGGAACTCGCCAAGTCCGGGCAGCGCAGCTTCGGCGCGCCGCGGCTGCAGGTGCAGGGGCTGAGCCTGGCCCGGACCAGTCATTTCGGCGTCGCGCTCGACGGCGTGACCTTCGAGGTGCGCGCCGGCGAGATCTTCGGCGTCGCCGGCGTCGCCGGCAACGGCCAGAACGAACTGCTGGACGCGCTCAGCGGCGAGTCCCTGGCGCCCGCGCCCGAAGCCGTCCTGCTCGAGGCGCGGCCGGTGGGCCGGCTCGGCGTCGGCCGGCGGCGCGCGCTCGGCCTGCGCGCGGTGCCCGAGGAGCGCAACGGCCATGCGGCGATCGGAGAGTTCTCGCTCACCGAGAACGCGACGCTGACCGGGCGCGGCCGCGTCCGCGTCGCACGCCTGGCGCTCGTCGACGCGGCCGAGTCCGCGCGCTACACGCGCGAGGTGATCGCGGCCTTCGACGTCAAGGCGACCGGTCCCGAGGCGCCGGCCGGCGCGCTCTCGGGCGGCAACCTGCAGAAGTTCATCATGGGGCGCGAGATCCTGCAGCACCCGTCGGTGCTCGTCGTCTGCCAGCCGACCTGGGGCGTGGACGCGGGCGCCGCCGCCGCCATCCACCAGGCCGTCGTCGACCTCGCGGCGCGCGGCTCGGCGGTGCTGGTGATCTCGCAGGACCTCGATGAACTGCTCTCGCTTTGCGATACCGTCGCGGTGTTGAACGGGGGGCGCCTGTCGGCGCCGATGAAGACCGGCGAGGTCTCGATCGAGGCGCTCGGCCTGCTCATGGGCGGCGTGCACGGCGACCCGCAGGGCACGCAAGTCATGACGGAGCATCTGCATGCGCATCCGATTTGAGAAACGCGCGGCGCCGAGCCGCCTGATGCAGGTGGCCACGCCGGTGGCCTCGGTGCTGCTGACGATGGTGCTGGGCGCGCTGATGTTCGATCTGCTGGGCTTCGACGGCGTGCGCGCGATCCGCGAGACCTTCATCACGCCCATCGTCGCGTCCTACAAATGGGTGGACGTGGCGGCCAAGGCGGCGCCGCTGATCATCATCGGCCTCGGCCTGTCGCTGAGCAACCGGGCCCAGGTCTGGAACATCGGCGCCGAGGGCCAGTACGTCATCGGTGCGCTGGCCGGGGCCGGGGTCGCGCTCGCCTGGCCCCAGGCGCCGGGCGTCGTCATCATCCCGCTCATGCTGGCCTGCGGCGCGCTCGGCGGCGCGCTCTGGGCCGCGATACCGGCCTTCCTGCGCACCCGCTTCCAGGTCAACGAAGTGCTGTCCAGCCTGATGCTCGTCTATGTCGCGCTGCAGGTGCTGAACTACCTCATCGGCGGCCCCTGGAAGGATCCCAACGGCCACAATTTCCCGCAGACGGCGCCGTTCAGCGCGGCCCAGCAGCTGCCGCACACGCTGGGATCGACGCCGATCCCGCCCGGGCTCGTGGTCGCGCTGCTGCTCGTGGCGCTGTTCTGGTTCGTGCTCTCGCGCTCGGTCTACGGCTATTCGGTGCGCGCGGTGGGCGCCGCGCCCGACGCGGCCAAGTACGCCGGTTTCGATGCCAAGCGCACGATCTGGTCGACGCTGACGATAGGCGGCGCGATGGCCGGCCTGGCCGGCATCCTCGAGGCCTCGAGCCAGCTCGGCCAGATCAATCTCGGCTTCCCCTCGGGCTACGGCTTCACCGCCATCATCGTCGCCTTCCTCGGACGCCTGAACCCGATCGGCGTGCTGCTGGCGGGCACCATCCTGGCCATCACCTATGTCGGCGGCCAGGTCGCGCAGGCCGCCGTCCACGTGCCCGAGGCGACGGCCGGCATCTTCCAGGCGATGATGCTGTTCCTGATCCTCGCCAGCGACGTGCTGGTGCGCTTTCGCATCCGCCTCCAGCGCAATCCGCCGCGCGCTGCAGCGAACCGGGTCGCCGTATGAGCGGCATCCAGGGCCTCATCGACTTCATCGTCACGGTGGTCGGCATCACGACGCCCATCCTGCTCGCCGCCACGGGCGAACTCGTGGTCGAGAAGAGCGGGGTGCTCAACCTCGGCGTCGAAGGCATGATGCTGATCGGCGCCGTCACCGGCTTCGGCGTCACGCTCACCTACGGCCCCGAGCTCGGCGAGGCCGCGCCCTGGGTCGGCGTGCTGGCCGCGATGGCGGCGGCGGCGCTGTCCTCGCAGCTCTTCGCCTTCCTGGTGCTGACGCTGGGCTCGAACCAGGTCGCGACGGGACTCGCGCTGACCATCTTCGGCATCGGCCTGTCGAGCCTCATCGGCGCCGGCTTCGTCGGCATGACGGTGCCCGGCTTCTATTCGGTGTTCCCCGAGCATCTGGCCACCGATCCGTTCTGGCGCGTCGTCTTCGGCCACAGCCCGCTCGTGTACGTGGCGATCGCGCTCGTCTTCGTCGTCGGCTGGTTCCTCGACCGCACGCGCGCCGGCCTGGTGCTGCGCGCCTGCGGCGAGAACGATCTCTCGGCGCATTCGATAGGCTACCCGGTGATCCGCATCCGCTATGCCGCGATCGCCTTCGGCGGCGCGCTGGCGGGGATGGCGGGATCCTATTTCTCGCTCGTCATCACGCCGATGTGGGCCGAACAGATGACCGCGGGGCGCGGCTGGATCGCGCTCGCCCTGGTCGTGTTCGCGAGCTGGCGGCCGCGCCGCATGCTGGCCGGCGCCTATTTCTTCGGCCTGCTGATGACGATCGAGCTCTACGCCAAGGCCGACAGCCTGTCCTTCCTGCCCGCGCTGCCGTCGCAGTTCTGGGCCTCGATGCCCTACCTCATGGCCATCGTCGTGCTCGCCGTGATCTCGTCGCGCAGTGCCGGACGCAGCGATGCGCCGGCCTGCCTCGGCCGTCCCTTCATCGCTGGCGGTTGATGCCGGCCAGCGTTTTCGCCCCCCCCTCCCACCCTCCACTCCACTGACGAAGACAAGGACCCCGGACATGGCAATGAACTCAAGACGCGATTTCGTGAAGGCTGTCGGCGCCGGACTCGTGATGCCGGCGCTGGCCACCCGGGCCCGGGCCGCCGATCCGCTCAAGGTCGGCTACATCTACCTCGGGCCGGTGGGCGATTTCGGCTGGACCTGGGCCCACGACAAGGGCCGCAAGGCGATGGTCGAGGCCCTGAAGGGGCAGGTCGTCGCCGACTATGTCGAGAACGTCAAGGAAGACGCGAGCGCGATCCCGATCATCAAGGACCTCGCCCAGCAGGGGCACAAGCTGATCTTCACGACCTCGTACGGCTACATGGACCAGACGATCGAGGTCGCCAAGCAGTTCCCCGGCATCCGCTTCGAGCATTGCACCGGCTACAAGCATGCGGCCAACGTCGGCACCTACAACTCGCGCTTCCACCAGGGCCGCGCGGTCGAGGGCACGATCGCCGGCATGATGTCCAAGTCGGGCGTGATCGGCTATCTCGGCTCCTACAAGGTGCCCGAGGTCGTGATGGGGGTCAACGCCTTCACGCTCGCGGCGCAGGCGCAGAACCCGAAGATCACGACCAAGCTGATCATGATCGATTCCTGGTTCGACCCGGCCAAGGAGGCCGCCGCCGTGCAGACGCTGGCCAACCTGGGCTGCGACGTCATCGCCCAGCACACCGACAGCCCGGCCGGCCTGCAGGTCTGCGAGCAGCGCAAGGTCTGGTGCTTCGGCCAGGGCGCCGACATGTCGCGCTTCGCGCCCAAGACGCAGCTGACCGCGATCGAGGACATCTGGGGTCCGTACTACATCTCGCGCGTGAAGGCGATGCTCGACGGCAGCTGGAAGCCCGACGACGCCTGGTGGGGCATGAAGGAGGGCACGGTCGTGATCTCGAAGTACAACAACGCGTTGCCGGCGCCGGTGCGCGCCGCCGCCGACAAGGTGATCGCGGGCTGGAAGGACGGCAGCTACGACGTCTTCGCCGGCGAGATCAAGGACCAGAGCGGCAAGGTGCGCGTGCCCAAGGGCCAGCGCATGAAGGACAGCGACGCGCTGGTGATGGACTGGTACGTCCAGGGCGTGCGCAGCTGAAGCAGCGGATGACCGCGCCGCGCCCGCGGCGCCGAGCTCGATGAGCGGCGAACGCCTCTACGTCCACAACGCCCTGGTGCTGGTCACCATGGACGGGGCGCGGCGCGAGATCGCCGACGGCGCCGCCCTCGCCGACGGCGCCGCGCTCGTCGCCGTCGGCACGACCGCCGAGATCGAGCGCTGGATCGCGGCCCACCCCGAGCAGGCGCCGACGCGCCGCATCGACGCGCGCGGCTGCGTCGTCACGCCGGGTCTGGTCAACTGCCACCACCACATGTACCAGACGCTGACCCGGGCCATCGGCACGGGCCAGGGCCTGGCGCTGTTCGACTGGCTGAAGATGCTCTACCGCATCTGGGCCGGCCTCACGCCCGATGCGCTGTACGCCAGCACCCAGGTCGCGCTGGCCGAACTGCTGCTGGCGGGCGCCACCACGGTGGCCGACCATCTCTACCTCTACCCGAACGGCTGCCGGCTCGACGACAGCATCGCCGCGGCGCGGACGCTGGGCGTGCGCTTCCATCCGACGCGCGGCAGCATGAGCGTGGGCGAATCGATGGGCGGCTTGCCGCCGGACAGCCTGGTCGAACGCGAGGACGCCATCCTCGCCGAATCGCGGCGCCTGATCGAGGCCTACCACGACCCGGCGCCGGGTTCGATGCTGCGCCTGGGACTGGCGCCCTGTTCGCCGTTCAGCGTCAGCGGCGCGCTGATGCGCGAATCGGCGCGGCTCGCGCGCAGCCATGCCGGGGTGGGGCTGCACACGCATCTGGCCGAGACGCTGGACGAGGAGCGCTATTGCGTCGAGCGCTTCGGCATGCGCCCGCTCGACTACGCCGAATCGGTCGAGTGGCTGGGCCCCGATGTCTGGTTCGCGCACATGGTGCATCCCAACGAGCGCGAGATCGCCCGCCTGGCGCACACCTGCTCGGGCGTGTGCCATTGCGCCAGCAGCAACATGATCCTGGCCTCGGGCATCGCCCCGGTGCGGCGCATGGTCGACGCCGGCGTGCGTGTCGGCCTCGGCGTCGACGGCTCGGCGAGCAACGACGGCAACCACCTGCTCGGCGAGGCGCGCCAGGCGATGCTGCTGCAGCGCGTCGGCGGGCCCGGGTTCGAATCCGACGCAGCGCGCCTGTCGGCGCGCGCGGCGCTGGAATTGGCCACCCGCGGCGGCGCCGCGACGCTGGGCCGCGACGACATCGGCAGCCTCGCGCCCGGCATGGCCGCCGACCTGGTCGCGTTCCGCGTCGACGGGCTGGCGCATGCCGGCGCCCTCGGCGATCCGGTCGCCGCGCTGCTGACCTGCGCGCCGGCCCCCGCCTGGCTGTCGGTGATCAACGGGCGCGTCGTCGTCGAGGACGGGCGCATTCCGGGCCTCGACCTCGGCTTGCTCGTCGAGCGCCACAACGCGCATGCGCTGGCGCTGCGCAGGCGCGCCGGGCTGCAGCGCTAGCGCGCCGAGCGCG
>JAGWVB010000005.1 GCA_018971105.1 Burkholderiales bacterium | reverse complement strand
CGGGCCGGGGCGCGGCGCCGCGCGCAGGCGCCGCTCGGCGCCGTCGAGCAGCAGCGCATGCACGACGGCGGCGCCGAACAGCGCGTAGGCGCCGACGCCGAGCGCGAAATGCAGCTCGATCCATTGCGAGGAGATCGGCCGCATCTCGCCCGGGAACAAGGCGCCGAGCAGGATCACGACGCCGCCGGCCAGGGCCAGCCACTGGCGCACGGCCGGCAGCGGCACGAACTGGTTCTCGACGCTGTAGACGGCGATGACGAGCCAGACGGTGAGCGAGAGCACCGGCGCGAAGCCAAGCCGGGCGCCCGGCTCGTGCATGCCGACGCCGGCGATGTCGATCAGCAGCAGCACGCCGTGCAGCATCCAGCCGCCGACCAGTGCCGCGGCCGAGAAGCGCCGCAGCCAGGGCAGCGCCGCGAGTCCGTAGAGGGCCAGCGCGACGACCACGAGCAGCAGCACGCCGCCGGGCGCCAGGGTCGGTGACGCGGTCGATAGAATCATCGCGACAGTGTAATGACCGCGGGCCCCGCTGCCCCCCGCCCGCCCACCCCATGGCCTCGACCCTCTCCGACCGCCTGTCCCAGCTGGTCAAAACGATGCGCGGCCAGGCCCGCATCACCGAAAGCAATGTCCAGGACATGCTGCGCGAGGTGCGCATGGCGCTGCTCGAGGCCGATGTCGCGCTGCCCGTCGTGCGCGACTTCATCGCCCGCGTCAAGGACAAGGCGCTGGGCCGGGAGGTCGCGGCGTCGCTGAATCCGGGGCAGATGCTGGTCGGCATCGTGCACAAGGAGCTCGCGGCGACGATGGGCGAGGGCATCGCCGACATCGACCTCGCGGTGCAGCCGCCGGCGGTGATCCTGATGGCCGGCCTGCAGGGCGCCGGCAAGACGACGACGACGGCCAAGCTCGCGCGCCACCTGATCCAGCAGCGGCGCAAGAAGGTGCTCACGGTCTCGGCCGACGTCTACCGGCCGGCCGCGATCGAACAGCTCAAGACCGTCACCGCGCAGGCCGGCGCCGAGTGGTTCCCGTCCGACCCGGGCCAGCAGCCGAGCGCGATCGCGCTCGCCGCGCTCGACCATGCGAGGCGCCATTACTTCGACGTGCTGATCGTCGACACCGCGGGGCGCCTGGGCATCGACGAGGCGATGATGGCCGAGATCCGCGAGCTCCACGCGCTGCTCAAGCCGGTGGAGACGCTGTTCGTCGTCGACGCGATGCAGGGCCAGGACGCCGTCAACACGGCCAAGGCGTTCAAGGACGCGCTGCCGTTGACCGGCGTCGTGCTGACCAAGCTCGACGGCGATGCGCGCGGCGGCGCCGCGCTCTCGGTGCGCCAGATCACGGGCGCGCCGATCAAGTTCGCCGGCGTGTCGGAGAAGATCGACGGGCTCGAGGTCTTCGACGCCGAACGCCACGCCGGGCGCGTGCTCGGCATGGGCGACATCGTCGCCCTCGTCGAGCAGGTGCAGAAGGGCGTCGACATCGAGGCGGCGCAGAAATTCGCCGACAAGATGAAGTCGGGCGGTGGCTTCGACCTCAACGATTTCCTGGGCCAGATCACGCAGATGAAGAAGATGGGCGGGCTGGCCGGGCTGATGGACAAGTTGCCGAGCCAGCTCACGGCCAAGGCCGCGGGCGCCGACATGGGCCGTGCCGAGCGCGACGTCAAGCGCATGGAGGGCATCATCTGCTCGATGACGGCGCTCGAGCGGCGCAAGCCCGAGCTCATCAAGGCCAGCCGCAAGCGCCGCATCGCCGCCGGCGCCGGCGTCGCCGTGCAGGAGGTCAACCGCCTGCTCAACCAGTTCGAGCAGATGCAGGGGATGATGAAGAAGATGAAGGGCGGCGGCCTGATGAAGATGATGCGGCGCATGGGCGGCGGCGGCCTCCCTGGCATGCCGCGCTGAGACGGCCGACGCAGACGGCCGGCGAAAGCGGCCGGTGGAAGCGGCCGGTGGAAGCGGCCGGCAGATACGGTTCGATACGCCTTTTGTCTTTGCGCGGTTGATTCGCCGCCGGGTTTGGCCGATCTTCAGGGTGGGCGCGACCGCAGCGCCGCATACGCCGTCGCCGCGGCCCGCCTCGCATGGAATTCCTGTCCGCCACCGCCGTCTACGCGATCGCCGCCTGCGCGCTGCTGGCGCTGGTCGCCATCGCCCTGCGCATGCGGCGCGGCCGCAAGCGCCGGCGCGACGCCGCACGCGACGCGCTCGACACCGTCGCCGACTGGCAGCCGGTGGCCGCACGCGTGCTCACGATCGACGAACGCCAGGCCTACGATCTGCTCAAGCGCGCGATGCCCGGTTTCCTGGTGCTGGCACAGGTGCCGCTGGCGCGTTTCGTGCGCGTGCCCACGCGCCATTCCTACGCCGACTGGCTGCAGCGCGCCGGCTCGATCAGCGCCGATCTGCTGCTGTGCGACAGCGGCTCCAAGGTGCTGGCCGTGATCGACATCCGGCCGGCCGAGGAAAGCCAGCGCGCGCGCCGCCGCCATGAGCGCATGGCACGCGTGCTGCGCGCCGCCGGCATTCCGGTGCACACCTGGCGCGAAGGCGACCTGCCCGGCGTCGGCGAGGCGCGCAACGCGCTGGCCGCGCTCGCCGGCCCGGCCGCGGCGGGGCTGAAGGCGACGAGTTCGCGCCCGATGCCGCTCATCCCCGTGCCCGACATCGCCGAGGTGCTGGCCCATGGCGACCGCGCGGCGATGCAGGCTGCGCTCGACCAGGCCCATGATCCGGTGCCGTCGGCGTTCTTCGAGGAATTCGAGACCGCTGCGGCGCATTCGTAGATCGCGCCGCAGCGCCGGCGGCTTGCCGCGCCGGCGCTGCCTAGTCGAGCAAGGCGGCGGCGAACTCGCGCGCGTCGAAGGTCTGCAGGTCCTCGAGCCGTTCCCCGACGCCGATGAAATAGACCGGCACGACGCGCCCCTGCTCGGCGCCCCAGCGCGCGATCGCGGCCAGCACGCCGCCCTTGGCCGTGCCGTCGAGCTTGGTCACGACGAGCCCGGTGAGGCCGAGCGCGGCGTCGAAGGACTTCACCTGCGCGAGCGCGTTCTGCCCCGTGTTGCCGTCGACGACCAGCAGCACCTCGTGCGGCGCGCCCTCCTGGGCCTTGCCGATCACGCGCCGGATCTTCTTCAGCTCCTCCATCAGATGGGCCTGCGTCGGCAGGCGGCCGGCGGTGTCGGCGATGACGACGTCGCAGCCACGGGCGCGGCCGGCGCTGACCGCATCGAAGGTCACGGCGGCCGGGTCGCCGCCCTCCTGGCTCACGATCTCGACCCGGTTGCGGTCGGCCCAGACCGCGAGCTGCTCGCGCGCGGCGGCGCGGAAGGTGTCGGCGGCGGCGAGCATGACCTTGCAGTCGGCCTCGGCGAGATGGCGCGTGAGCTTGCCGATGCTCGTCGTCTTGCCGGCGCCGTTGACGCCGACGACCATGATCACGGTCGGCGTCGCGGCACCGACGGCGAGCTCGCGCTGGAGCGGCGCCAGCAATTGCGCCAGCGCATCGACGAGCAGCGCCTTGACCGCCGCCGGATCGCCGGCCTGGGTCTCCTTGACGCGCCGCTTGAGGTCGGCCAGCAACGCCGCCGTCGCGCCGACGCCGGCATCGGCCTGCAGCAGCGCGGCCTCGAGTTCCTCGTAGAGCGCGTCGTCGATGCGCGTGCCGATGAAGACGCGGGCGATGCCGGCGCCGGTCCTGCGCAGGCCCTGGGTCAGGCGCTGGTACCAGGCGCGGCGCGGTTCGGGGGCTGGCGCCGCGGCGAGCTCGGCCACGCCCGCTGCGGCGACCGTCGCGGATGGCGCCGGCGCTGCCGGCGCGGGCGCAGCCGCGGTCGGCGCGGGAGGGGCGACGGGCGCCGGCGCGACCTTTTTCTTGAAGAAGCTGAACATCGTCGGAGTATGGGTGAGGGCCGTAGCGCGGCCCCGGCGGCCCGCTATAATGTCGGGCTTAGGCGCTTTAGCTCAGCTGGTTAGAGCGACGGAATCATAATCCGCAGGTCCGGGGTTCAAATCCCTGAAGCGCCACCAAAATATTGTTAAAAATCAGCCACTTAGAGTCGATATCTCTAAGTGGCTTTTCCTTCGCCTCGGTCTGGTTCCAGTCTCGAGGCGATTGCCGGCCTGACAACGGTCAGCCGATGGGCGGCCCGGCACCGACTGCAGCCGTGGACTGATCGTGCACCCCCACTAACTGCGAGCGGCCGAACATCCTGGTCGGCACTGTACAAGGTCCGTGACATGGCGGAGCCGCGCCCGGCCGAGGACTGCGACAGGCCAGGTCCGCGCTCTTGTAGCTTGAGCGAATGCCGCGCCTGTTGTTGCCAGGGTTCTGCAGACACGACGACGATGCGGACCATGAATACCCCTCTGTTGTTGCAGACCTCGCAATTACCCACAGACAGTCGGGTTTTTTTACACTGGGACAAGCCTGGGCAATTCGTCGATACACAAGTTGTTGTCGCGCATGATAGTTTTCGTGCTGGCATGGGTATTGCTTTTATGCCCACACCTCAGTCTAGGATTTGTCATGATCAAGAAGATTTTTGCAGTTGTAACATTTTGTGCCGGCGCCGTTTCGGCAGCTTCCGCTTCGGTAGTCTTTGACAACGGCGGCCCGATGGGTGGCGGCACCGCCAACAATGCCGTTTTTTGGACGCAATCCAATGATTTCACCCTCGCGACAACGACCAGTATCACTGGGGGCTCGGTCTATCTAGAAGCCCAGGGCGGTCTTTTTTCGGCCTGGGACGGCACACTGAATTACTACTTTTTCGCCGACAACGCCGGTAGCCCGGGCGCAGCGGCGCTGGCGTCGGGCGTGGCCACCAACTTGGTGGACACAGCAACGACCATCACCGACCAGGCCGGCACGGGCAAGATCCAACGCATCGACTTCGGTTTGGTTAATGCGTTTGATGCTACAGCCGGTACGACCTATTGGCTTGGCATCCAGTTGGGCAAAACCGGCACCATCGGCTGGTCGGCGGCTTTCACTGGTGCTGGCGCCAACCAAATGGAAAGTTTCGGCAGCACCTACAACAATTGGACCAACAATGGCCGAGACGGTGCCTTCTTGCTGAATGGCGGTGCAACGGTACCTGAGCCGGGTTCGCTAGCACTCGTGGGTCTTAGCCTACTGGCCGCTGCTGCCGTTCGTCGTCGCCGCTGATCGAAGGTGATGCCCCGGCGCCCTCCGGGCGCTTACCGACCTCAGCCGAAGTCCCGACTTACGGCCGCTGCGGCAACGCAGTGCGCTGAAGAAGCTTGGCATCGGTCTTTTGGCGAACGCCTCAGCGCTCGATAAGGCACATTTCGACGAAGGAATCCCGAACCAACGGGTCCTTGATCGGCAGCAGCGCATGGAGATACGACCGACTCCATGCGCCTGCCAAGTGGAAATGGCGCATGGGCGGCGATCGGGGGGCGGAGGGAAAGGCTTGCCGCGCCGCAGCGCGCGTTGCCTACCGGCGCTAAGGGCCTTATGAGGTTGGCGCCAGCTTTACCCGCATTGCGCCACCGTCGCGAAGGCGCAGGTCGCGTAGGCCTTCATCGGCGACTTCGCGTACTCGTCGGCGAGCCGGACCAGAATCGAATCGGCCGACATGACGGCAATGCGGATCTCGGCATTGATTTTCGTCGCGGCCCGGTCGATGGCGGAGATTTGATCGACTCCGGGCATCTTGAGCGACAGCGTCCCGACGGCCGTGAATTCGTTGATGACGTAGCGAAAATATCGGTGGATCAATATTGGATCGACGCCGACATCCCATATGAACTGATAGGGCACAAGGGGCTGCGAGCGGATGCAACATTCTGACGCAGGCGCCGCGAGGGCTCCGGCCATCGACCATCGGCCCGCCCCGCGCGCCGCGCACGCGGTCCCCGGCGCTGCGACGCGCTGCGCCTCAATCTCGCACCAGCAGCCGCTGGCGCTCATCCGCGCCGGTGATGCCCGGCAGCACGCGGCTGGCCGTGAGCCAGGAGATGCCGAACGACATCAGGCCCAGCGTCTCGGCCCAGAAGGCCAGCCTGGCGATGCCCAGCGCGGCCTCGATCCCGAACAGGCCGAGCGCGAAGAGCATGCCGATGCCGCAGACGCCATAGATCGCCGCGCGCCGCTGCGCCTCGCGATGTCCCTTGGCGCGGGCGCGCGCCCTGAAGATGAGGCAGAAGGCGCCGAGCACGCCGAACATCGCGGCCACCGCGAGCGCGTGCACACGCGGCACGAGCTGGCGCGCCGGGTCGCCGCAGCTGCACGGGAACAGCGCGATCCCCAGCGCCGCCGCCGCGCCCAGCTTGCCCAGCCACATCTCGATCTCGTCGCGGCCGTTGTAGGCGGCCATGAAGGCGGCGATGGCGAACAGGCAGCCGACGAGCAGATTGCGCGGCCAGGGCGCGCCGGTCCACCAGTAGGACTCGCTGATCGACGCGATGGCGCCGCGCGTCAACGCGATCTCGACCCAGGGCAGCAGCAGCGCGATGGCGCCGACCAGGAACCGGATCGTGTACTGGTCGATCTCGGGTCGACGGGGTGAACCGATGAACGCCATGGCGGCCTCCGATGCCGATGCCGATGCGCGATGATGCGGCATCCGCCATTCGACTTCCCGGCCGCGCGATGAACCCGACTCCACCCGGCGCCTATGTGATCGACTTCAAGGGCCAGTTCCACCCGAGCGAGCTCACGCGCGGCCCCTGGAGCCCGCACCACCAGCATGCCGGCCCGCCGTCGGCGCTGATCTGCCGCGCCCTCGAGGCGGCCGGCGCCAAGCGCGGGCTGACCCACCTCGCCCGGCTCACCGGCAACCTGTTGCGGCCGGTGCCGCTGGTGGCCTGCCGCATCGAGGTCACGCCCGACTATCTGGGCCGCAACGCCGGCCACTACAGCGCGCGCCTGATCGCCGAGGACAAGGAAGTCGCGCGCTACACGGCGCTGATGCAGAGCGAGTCCGACCTCCCCGTGCCGGCGTCCGCCCCCGGCCATCCGCTGCCGCCGGCGCCGCGGTCCTGGGCCGACAGCCCGCCCTGCCGCATGCCGTTCGCGGGCCGCGAGCTCGGCTACGGCGACCTGGTCGAGAACCGGCTCGCCGAGGGCCGCTTCTTCGACGGCCCCTGCGCGGCCTGGTTCAGGCTCGCCCATGCGCTCGTCGCCGGGGAGGAAGCGAGTCCCTACCAGCGCGTCGTCGTCGCCGCCGATTCGGGCAACGGCATCAGCGCCGCGCTGGATTTCGCCCGCTACAGCTTCGTCAACTGCGACCTCACGATCCACCTGCTGCGCCGGCCCGTCGGCGCCTGGGTCTGCCTGCGCTCGCGCAGCGCGCTCGGCGGCAACGGTTGCGGCATCGCCGATTCCGAGCTCTACGACGAGGCGGGACTGATCGGGCGCGCGACGCAGAGCCTGGCCGTGCGCCGGCGCGATCCGCCCGCGCCCGCCTGATGCGCGGGGCCGGCGCTCAGGCCGGTTCCCAGTACTCCCAGGCGCGCGCGGCGGCGCGCAGGCGCAGCGCCTCGACGAGGCGCGCGGCCGGCACCGGGTGGCCGTAGAGATAGCCCTGGCCCAGCGTGCAGCCGAGCCGGGTCAGCGCCTTCGCGTCGGCCTCGGTCTCGACGCCCTCGGCGACGGTCTCGACGCCGAGGCTGCGCGAGAGACCGACCACCGCGCCGACGATCTTCGCGCTCTGCGAGCGCTCGTGCAGCGTGCGCACGAACGAGCGGTCGATCTTGATCTTGTCGAAGGTCATCTCGGCCAGGTAGCTCAGGCTCGAATAGCCGGTGCCGAAGTCGTCCAGCGTCACCGTCATGCCGGCCGCCTTGAGCGCGAGGATGACGGCGCGCGCGCGCGCCGTATCGTTGACGAGCGCGGTCTCGGTCAGCTCGACATCCAGGCGCTGCGGCGGCACGTCGTGCGCGCCCAGGATGGCCAGCAGCTCGGGCACCAGGCTCTCGTCCTGGATCTGGTGCGGCGCGACGTTGATCGACAGGCGCCATTGCGGCGGCAGCCCCTGCAGGTCGACGCAGGCCTGGCGCAGCAGCGACATCGTCAGCGGGCCGATGAGCCCGCTCTCCTCGGCCAGGGCGATGAACTTCTCGGGCCCGAGCAGGCCCTGGGTCGGATGGCGCCAGCGGCACAGCAGCTCGAGCGAGCGCACCTGCTGCGTCTTCAGATCGACGATAGGCTGATAGAACGGCACCAGCTGGCCGGCCGCGATGCCCTCGCGCAGCGCCAGCTCGAGCGCCGTGCGCTCGGCCAGGCGCTGGTCGAGCGCGGCGTTGTACAGGCAGACCTTGCCGCGGTCGCCGGCCTTGGCGCGGTAGAGGGCCGAATCGGCCTTGCGCAGCAGTTCGTCGTCGTCCTCGGCATCGTCGGGGTAGCGCGCGATGCCGACGCTGGCGCCGATCGACACGACCAGGGCGTCGATCTGCATCGGCTCGTTCAGGCGCTCGACGATGCGTTCGGCCGCCGCGCGCCCGGTGTCGGGACCTTCGGTCTCCTCGACCACGACGACGAACTCGTCGCCGCCGTAACGCGCGCGCAGGTCGCTCTGGCGCAGGCAGCGGCTGAGGCGCCGCGCCACCTCCTTGAGCACGAGGTCGCCCACCATGTGGCCGTGGCGGTCGTTGACGGGCTTGAAGCGGTCGAGGTCGATCATCAGCACCGCCAGCGCGCCCTGGTGGCGGCGCGCGCGGCTCATCGCCGTCTGCATCGTGTCGTGCAGCCCGGCGCGATTCGCCAGTCCGGTGAGCAGGTCGCTCGAGGCCAGGCGCTGGATGCGCTCCTCGGCGTCGAGCAGCGAACCGCGCGATTTCTGCAGCGAGCGCGTGAGCCGGCGCCAGAAGATCGTCCCGCTGCCCAGGATCAGCACCAGCAGCCCGGCCGCGACGCCGTAGGAGCGGCTCTGCAGCAGGCGCATCTCGTTCTCGGTCGAGCGCAGCGTGGCGGCCGTCAGCTCCTCGGTCGCGTCGCTGAGCAGGCGCGAGCGGTTGAGGTAGCGTTCGCTCTCGAAGATCGCGCGCGCCGACGCGCCCGAGCCGGCATTGAGCGCCGCCAGCGCCTGCGCGCGCATGTCGTCGATCTCGCGTCCGATCGCATAGGTCTTGGCGCGATAGCGGTCGGTGACCTCCTGCGGCGCGAGCAGGCTGGCATGCTCGATCGTCTGCGTCAGCCCCGGCAGCAGCTCCTCGTAGCGCTCGACCCAATGCTTGTCGCCCGTGATGTAGGCCATCTGCGCCGCCCGGCGCAGTTCGACCTCGGTCAGGCGCACGTCGGCGGCGAGCTTGAACGAGGTCGCGTAGCGCTGCGCCGCCTGTTCCAGCGCACGCGCCGACCACAGGCGTTCGGCCAGCATCGCCACCGTCATGGCGGCCGTGCCGAGGAGCGCGATCGCCACGGCCCGGCGCGCCTGCCGCATCGTCTGCTCGACGATCGACACGGTCGGCATCAGCCGGACGGACGGCGGGACGGGGTAGGGCATCGGAGGCCACGGCCTGGGTATGGCCGCTGATATCGACTTCCTACCGCCGGTCTTGAGCCGGGCGGGCCGGCGTCCCGGCCCGCGTCGGGGGCATGCAAACGATCGATGCGCGCGCCGCCGCACGGCGGCGCGCTAGAATCGCGCCGTCCGCCCCCAGCCCACAGCCGCCTGCGAAGTATCGCGGCGGCTGTGCCGTTTGGGGCTTTCATCGTCCCCACAGCCCCTGGATCCACACCATGAACCGCTGTGTCATCACGGCCGCCCTGGCCCTGGGCTGCGCCCTGCCCGCCTGGGCCCAGCGCATCTTCCCGCCCGACGCGCTGCGCGGCAGGATCGCCATCACCGCGCCGCCGAACGTGCTGCTCAACGGCGACCCCGCGCGGCTGTCGCCGGGATCGCGCATCTACGGCGCCAACAACCTGATCCAGCTGCCGGGCACGCTGCTGGGCCAGCAGTTCGTCGTCGATTACACGATCGACATCGGCGGCCAGATCGGCCGCGTCTGGATCCTCACCGACGCCGAGGCCGCCGTCAGCCCCTGGCCGAGCACGCCGCAGGAGGCGCGCGGCTGGCGCTACGACGGCGCCACCGGACGCTGGACGCAGCCATGAGCGACGCGCCCGTCAAGAAGGTCTACATCCGCAGCTTCGGCTGCCAGATGAACGACTACGACTCGGCCAAGATGGCCGACCTGCTGCACGCCGCCGAGGGCTACGAGGCGACGGGCGATGTCGAGCAGGCCGACCTGATCCTGTTCAACACCTGCTCGGTGCGGGAGAAAGCGCAGGAGAAGGTCTTCAGCGACCTCGGCCGCGTCAAGCACCTGAAGAAGAAAGGCGTGCTGATCGGCGTCGGCGGCTGCGTCGCGAGCCAGGAGGGCGCCGCCATCATCGAGCGCGCGCCCTATGTCGACATCGTCTTCGGCCCGCAGACGCTGCACCGGCTGCCGCAGCTGATCGAGGCACGCCGCGCCGAGCAGCGGCCGCAGGTCGACATCAGCTTCCCCGAGATCGAGAAGTTCGACCACCTGCCGCCGGCGCGCGTCGAGGGCGCTTCGGCCTTCGTCTCGATCATGGAGGGCTGCAGCAAGTACTGCTCCTACTGCGTCGTGCCCTACACGCGCGGCGAGGAGGTCAGCCGGCCGCTCGACGACGTGCTCGCCGAGGTCGCCGGGCTCGCCGCGCAGGGCGTCCAGGAAGTGACGTTGCTGGGACAGAACGTCAACGCCTACCGCGGCGCCATCGGCGGCTCCGGCGGCGACGGCATCGCCGATTTCGCGCTCCTGATCGAGATCGTCGCCGGGATCCCCGGCATCGAGCGCATCCGCTACACGACCAGCCACCCGAACGAGTTCACGCAGCGGCTCATCGACGTCTACGCCCGCGTGCCCCAGCTCGTCGACCACCTGCACCTGCCGGTCCAGCATGGCAGCGACCGCATCCTGATGGCGATGAAGCGTGGCTACACGGCGCTCGAATACAAGAGCCTGATCCGACGCCTGCGCGCGGTGCGGCCGGCCATCAGCCTGTCGAGCGACTTCATCGTCGGCTTCCCCGGCGAGACCGAGGAGGACCACCAGCGCACGCTCAGGCTGATCGAGGAAGTCGGCTACGACGCCAGCTTCAGCTTCGTCTACAGCCCGCGCCCGGGCACGCCGGCGGCGGCGCTCGAGGACGCGACGCCCCACGCCGTCAAGCTGGCACGGCTGCAGCAGCTGCAGGCGCTGCTCGAGACCCAGGTGCGGCGCATCAGCGCCAGCCGCGTCGGCACGGTGCAGCGCATCCTCGTCGAGGGACCCTCGCGCCGCCCCGGCGAGCGGGCGCACGAGCTGATGGGCCGCACCGAGTGCAACCGCATCGTCAACTTCGACGGCGGCCCGCTCGCGTCGCGGCTGGTCGGGCGGATGATCGACGTCACGATCACCGAGGCGCTGCCGCATTCGCTGCGCGGCCGGCCGGTGCTGAGCGAGACTAGCGAAAGCCTCGCCACCACAGCATGACGGCGCAGACCAGCACCATCGCGGCGTAGGTCGCCATGCGCCCGTCGTGACCGAAGACGATCAGCCCTGCCAGCGCCACCGCGGCGCAGGCCGCGCAGGCCGGCCCTGCGAGCCGGCGCCAGCTGACGCGGGCGAGTTCGCGCCGCCACACGCCCTTGGCCAGCAGCGGGGCCAGCGCGCCCAGCATCAGCGCCGGCAGGAACAGATTGACGACATGGCCCAGGGCCTGTAGCGGTCCCATACTCGAAACAACCCCACCTTCCCCGCCGTCCGACGCTGCGTTGACTTCCCTCAAATTCTCGCAGCAGCGCAGGGCGACGCCGAAAACTACAATCGCGCCGTGAGCGTCTTCGCCCTCGGGCTCAACCACACCACCGCGCCGCTGGACCTGCGCGGCAAATTCGCGTTCGCGCCCGAACAGCTCGCGCCCGCGCTGCAGGGCCTGCGCGAGCGGCTGCGGCGCTGCCTGCCCGAGGCCGCACTCGTTTCAACTTGCAACCGCACCGAACTGTACGTCGCCGCGGCCCCGGCTCCGATCCAGGAGCTGGTACGCCCGGCGATCGACTGGCTCGCCGAGCAGGGCGGCATCAGCGGCGGCCAGCTGCTCGACCACAGCTACGTGATGGAGGAGCATGCGGCGGCACGCCATGCCTTCCGCGTCGCCTGCGGGCTCGATTCGATGGTGCTGGGCGAGCCGCAGATCCTGGGCCAGATGAAGCAGGCCGTGCGCCTGGCCGACGAGGCGGGCACGCTGGGCACGACGCTGCACCAGCTGTTCCAGCGCTCGTTCCAGGTCGCCAAGGAGGTCCGCACCTCGACCGAGATCGGCGCCCATTCGATCAGCATGGCCGCCGCGGCCGTGCGGCTGGCGGCGCAGATCTTCGAGGACCTGCACGAGATCAAGGTGCTGTTCGTCGGCGCGGGCGAGATGATCGAGCTCGTCGCGACCCATTTCGAGGCGCGCGCGCCGAAGGCGATCGCGCTCGCCAACCGCACGCTCGAACGCGGCGAGCGCCTGGCGAGCCGCTTCGGCGGCGAGGCGATGCACCTGGCCGACATCCCGAACCGGCTGCACGAGTTCGACGCCGTCGTCTCCTGCACCGCGAGCACGCTGCCCATCATCGGCCTCGGCGCCGTCGAGCGCGCGCTCAAGCTGCGCCGCCGGCGCCCGATGTTCATGGTCGACCTCGCGGTGCCGCGCGACATCGAGCCCGAGGTGCAGCAGGTCGCCGACGTCTACCTCTACACCGTCGACGACCTCTCGGCGCTGGTGCAGACGGCGGGCGAGAAGCGCCAGGCCGCGGTCGAGCAGGCCGAGGCCATCATCGATGCCGGCGTGCAGAGCTTCGCGCACTGGATGGACCAGCGCGCCGCGGTGCCGCTGATCCAGGCGCTGAACCGCCAGGCGCATGACTGGGGCGAGGTCGAGCTGGCGCGCGCGCGCAAGGCGCTGGCGCGCGGCGAGTCGCCCGACAAGGTGCTCGAGGCGATGGCGCGCGGCCTCACGCACAAGATGATGCACGGCACCCTGGCCGAGCTCCACGCCGCCGAGGGCGAGGAGCGCACGCGGCTGGCCGACCTCGTGTCGCGCCTGTTCCTGCGCCAGTCGTCGCGCCGCGGCGAGGCGCGCTAGCGACGCGGCCGCCGCCGGCCGCGCCCGCGGGCGCGGCCGCGCTCATGCATCCCCCATGAATCCCACCCTGCGCGAACAATTCGAACGCCTGGCGCGCCGGCTCACCGAGCTCGACGCCATCCTCGCCGACCCCGCCGTCGCGGCCGACGCCAAGCGCTGGCGCACGCTCGCGCGCGAGCAGTCCGAGGCCGCCGGCATCGTCGGCCGCTACCGCCGCTACCAGCAGCGCGAGGCCGATCTCGAGGCCGCGCGCGGGATGGAATCCGACCCCGAGCTGGCCGAGATGGCGCGCGAGGAGATCACGGCCGCGCAGGCCGACCTCGAACGCCTGCAGTCCGAGCTGCAGCAGGCGCTGGTGCCGCGCGACCCCGACGACGAGCGCGCCGCCTTTCTCGAGATCCGCGCCGGCACCGGCGGCGACGAATCGGCACTGTTCGCGGGCGACCTCGCGCGCATGTACCTGCGCTACTGCGAGCGCCAGGGCTGGCGCACCGAGGTCCTGAGCGAGAGCGCGAGCGAACTCGGCGGTTACAAGGAACTGGTGCTGCGCGTCGAGGGCGAGCGCGTCTACGGCGCGCTGCGCTACGAGTCGGGCGGCCACCGCGTGCAGCGCGTGCCGGCGACCGAGAGCCAGGGCCGCATCCACACCAGCGCCTGCACGGTGGCGGTGATGCCCGAGCCCGACGCGACCGAGGAGGTGCAGCTCAACCCGGCCGAGCTGCGCATCGACACCTTCCGCGCCAGCGGCGCCGGCGGCCAGCACATCAACAAGACCGACAGCGCGATCCGCATCACCCACCTGCCGACCGGGCTCGTCGCCGAATGCCAGGACGACCGCAGCCAGCACCGCAACAAGGCCAAGGCGATGGCGGTGCTGGTGGCGCGGCTGCGCGAGAAGGAGCGCAGCGAGCGCGCGGCCAAGGAGGCGGCGACGCGCAAGGGCCTGATCGGCAGCGGCGACCGCAGCGACCGCATCCGCACCTACAACTTCCCCCAGGGCCGGCTCACCGACCACCGCATCAACCTCACGCTGTACAAGCTGCAGCAGGTGATGGACGGCGACCTCGAGGACGTCGTCGCGGCGCTGCAGGCGGCGCGCGCGGCCGAGCAGCTGGCCGCGCTCGAAGCGGGCGGCGCTTGAACATCCGCCAGGCCCTCGCCGCTGCGCGCGCGGCCGGGGTCGACCGGCTCGACGCCCAGCTCCTGCTGGGCGCGCTCACCGGGCGCGACCGCGCCGCGCTGATCGCGCACGACGAGGCCGAGCTCGACACCGAGCAGGCGCGCCGGCTGGCGACCTGGACGGCGCGCCGCGCGGCCGGCGAGCCGCTGGCCTATGTCACGGGGCGCAGCGAATTCCGCGGCCTGACGCTGGACGTGAGCCCGGCGACGCTGATACCGCGCCCCGAGACCGAACTGCTGGTCGAATGGGGCCTGGCATGCCTGGCCGGGTCGAGCGCGCCGGCCGTCGTCGACCTGGGCACCGGCAGCGGCGCGATCGCGCTCGCGATCAAGGACGCCTGCCGCGCCGCACAGGTCTGCGCCGGCGACTGCAGCGCCGAGGCGCTGGCGGTGGCGCGCGGCAACGGCACGCGCCTGGGGCTCGAGGTCGAATGGCTGCTCGGGGACTGGTGGCAGCCGCTGCAAGGTCGCCGCTTCGCGCTCGCGCTCGCGAATCCGCCCTATGTCGCCGGCGACGACCCCCATCTGGCGGCGCTGCGCCACGAGCCGCGCGGCGCGCTCACGCCCGAGGGCGACGGCCTGGCGGCGCTGCGCCGCATCGTCGAAGGCGCGCCCGGGCATCTGCTGCCGGGCGCCTGGCTGCTGCTCGAACATGGCCACGACCAGGCCGATGCGGTGGCACGAATGCTGGCCGCGCGCGGCTTCGGCGGGCCCCGCACCCGGCACGACCTCGCCGGCATGGCCCGCTGCACCGGCGCCATCTGGTGCGCTTGAGCCACGCCGAGCTTTGCCTGCGCGTAAATCTGCGGGACTTTTGCATGACTCGGGTGTTTGGGGGATGCACAGGCCGGGCGGCTGGCGCATCATGGTGCCATCCTGGCTCGCCCGTACCGGAGGCTGCGATGAAGTTGCGTGATCCAAGCCTGATCCTGGTCGCCGCGCTGTGGGCGCCGCTGGCGTGGGCGGCCGACGGGCTCCAGCTGCCCGGTGCCGGGGCCGCATGGCCGCAATGGCAGGCGCGCATCGCGCTGCAATCGGCCGACATCTCGCCGCTCACGCTCAGCCGCATCTACGAGACCGGCGCGCCGCGGCGCACGCTGCGCGGCGGATCGATGTTCGGCGACTACTATTTCGGCTCCTTGCTGGGCGGCGGCTTCCGCGCCAGCGGCGGCCTGCTCGTGGGCCAGCAGAGCGGCCTGCCGCTGGCGCGCATGCTCGCCGGATCGCGGCTCGACGTGGCCGTCAACGGCAGCGTGGCGCCGCTGTTCCAGCCCCAGCCCGGCGGCCTGTCGACCGCGACCTACCTGGGTCTGGGCTATTCGACTTCGCCGCTGCACAGCAGCCTGGCGCTCACGGCCGACCTCGGGCTCGTCGCCGAACACCCGTTGGCGGCCGGCGGCGTCGGCCGCGCGCTGTTCGGCAACCAGGCGATGGACAACGCGCTGCACGACATGCGGCTGTCGCCGATGCTGCAGCTCGGTCTGCGCTACGCGTTCTAGGCGCGCGCCCGCTCAGGCGAACAGCGCGCGATGCTGGTCGCGCAGCAGGTTCTTCTGCACCTTGCCCATCGCGTTGCGCGGCAACTCGGCGCTGACGAAGACGCGCTTGGGTACCTTGAAGTGGGCGATCTGCGACTTCAGGGCCGCGATCACCGCATCGGCGTCGATCCGCGCCCCGGGTCGCGGCACGATCACGGCGACGACGGCCTCGCCGAAATCGGGATGCGGCACGCCGACGACGGCCGATTCCAGCACCCCGGGCAGTTCGTTGGCGTAGCCCTCGATCTCGGCCGGGTAGACGTTGTAGCCGCCGCTGATGATGAGATCCTTGCTGCGCCCGACGATGGTGACGTAGCCTTGCTCGTCGATATGGCCGACATCGCCGGTCTTGAACCAGAGGTCGGTCGTGAACTCGTCGGCGGTCTTCTCGGGCATGCGCCAATAGCCCTTGAACACGTTCGGGCCCTTGACCTCGATGCCGCCGATCTCGCCCGCGTGCAGCGGCCGGCCCTTGTCATCGTGGATGCGCACGCCGACGCCGGGCAGCGGCAGCCCGACGGTGCCGCCGCGGCGCGCGCTCTCGGGGCGATAGGGGTTGGAGGTCAGCATCACCGTCTCGCTCATGCCGTAGCGCTCGAGGATGGTGTGGCCGGTGCGCTCCTGCCAGGCCTTGAAGGTCTCGATCAGCAGCGGGGCCGAGCCGCTGATGAACAGCCGCATCGACGCGCAGGCCGCGCGCGTCAGGCCGGGCTCGGCGAGCAGCCGCGTGTACAGCGTCGGCACGCCCATGAAGACGGTCGCCTCGGGCAGGCGCGCGACGACGGCGCGGGCGTCGAAGCGGTTGAACCAGATCATCGGGCTGCCGTTGATCAGCGCGCCATGCACGGCGACGAAGAGGCCATGGACATGGAACAGCGGCAGCGCGTGGATGAGCCGGTCGCCGCCCTCGGCCTCGCTGCGCCAGCACCAGGTCGACTGCAGCACGCGCGCGTTCGACAGCAGGTTGCCATGCGTCAGCATCGCGCCCTTGCTGCGTCCGGTGGTGCCGCTGGTGTAGACGATGGCGGCGAGATCGTCGGCGCCGCGCCGCACCGGTTCCTGCCGGTCGGGATGGAAGGCGGCGCGCGCCAGCAGCGTGCCGCTGCGGTCGTCGTCGAGCGTGTAGACGTGGCCGACGCCGCGCTGGAACGCGAGCTGGCTGACCCAGCCGAAGTGGCGGCCGGCGCAGACGACGACCGCCGGCTCGGCGTTGGCGATGAAATAGTCGAGTTCGGCCGCCTGGTAGGCCGTGTTCAGCGGCAGGTAGACATGGCCGGCGCGCAGCACGGCGAGGTAGAGCAGCATCGCCTCGACGCTCTTGTCGACCTGGACCGCGATGCGCGAGGCCGGCGGCAGTTCGAGGCTGGCGATGAGGTTGGCGATCATCGCGCTGCCGCGCTCGAGGTCGCGCCAGGTGTAGTACAGCGGCTGCGCGGTGTCGGCGGTCTCGATGGCGACGGCGTCGAGCGCAGCCGGGAAGGCGCCGGCCAGCGCGGCGTAGAGATTCGATGAGGTCATGGGGTCTGGGGGTGGTCGGGCGCAGCTTGCGCCCTTGTTCTGTGGCCTGGCTGACGTTGAATCGGGCCGGCACGGGATCGTAACGAGCGGCGGTGACAGTCTTGGCTCGTGCGAACCCGTAGCCATCCCTAGGCTGTCGGCGACGCTGGACACCGGCGCTAGGGAAACACCGGAGGCGCGGCGCCGGCCGCCGCGTCGGCTCAGAATACCGGTCTCATGACACCGCAGTCCCACTACCTCGAATGCGCCGGACGCGAGATCCACTTCATGGAGTGGGGCGACGCGAAGGCCGACGCCGTGATCGCCTGGCATGGCCTGGCGCGCACCGGGCGCGACATGGACGCGATCGCGTCGGTGCTGGCGCAGCGCTGGCGCGTCATCTGCCCTGACACGCCCGGCCGCGGCCTGAGCCAGTGGAGCCCGGATCCGGCGCGCGAATACTGCCTCGCCGCCTACGAACAGCAGGCGCTGGCGCTCGTCGACCAGCTCGGCATCGAGCGCATGCACTGGCTCGGCACCTCGATGGGCGGCGCGCTGGGGCTGCGCGCGGCGGCGAACTCGCTGCGCGGGCGCATGCGCAGCCTCGTCCTCAACGACATCGGGCCGCAGATCACCGAGTCGTCGGTCGCGCGCATCCGCAGCTACGCCGGCAACCCGCCGGCCTTCGCGACCGTCGGCGAGCTCGAGCGCTATTTCCGCACCATCTACGAACCCTATGGCTGGCTCAGCGACGAGCAGTGGCGGCTGCTCGCCGAATCCTCCGTGCGGCGCCTGCCCGACGGCCGGGTGACGCCGCATTACGACCCGGCGATGGTGCTGCAGTTCGTCCACCACCCCGACGACTACGCGCAATGGGAGGCCTGGGACCGCCTCGAGCTGCCGGTGCTGTGCCTGCGCGGCGAGCGCAGCGACCTGCTGGCCGCCGAGACGGCCGAGGCGATGCGCCACCGCGGCCCGCGCGCACAACTCGAGACGATCGCCGGCTGCGGGCATGCGCCGGCGCTGAACACGCCCGAGCAGATCGCCCTCGTCGAGCGCTTCTTCAACTCGGTCTGATCGCGCCGGAGGCGCCGGTCGCGGGGGCGGCGCGGCCGTCGCACGCCGGCCGGATCCGGTCCCTAGAATGACCGGTTCCCCCCAGCTCCGCCCCCTCCTACGCCATGTCATCCGGCCTGATCCGCATCCGCGGCGCCCGCCAGCACAACCTCAAGAACCTCGACCTGGACATCCGCACCGGCGAGCTGACGGTGGTGACCGGGCCCAGCGGCTCGGGCAAGTCGAGCCTGGTCTTCGACACCCTCTACGCCGAGGGCCAGCGGCGCTATGTCGAGACCTTCAGCGCCTATGCGCGCCAGTTCCTCGACCGCATGGACCGGCCCGCGGTCGACCGCGTCGACGGCGTGCCGCCGGCGATCGCGATCGACCAGACGAACCCGGTGCGCACCTCGCGCTCGACGGTCGGCACGATGACCGAGATCAACGACCACCTGAAGCTGCTCTACGCGCGCGCGGCGCAGCTGTTCGATCGCCGGACCGCGCTGCCGGTGCGCCACGACAACGCGCAATCGATCCAGGCCGACCTCGCCGCGCGCGCCGCCGCCGCCGGCGATCCGCGCCTCGTCTTCACCTTCCCGGTCGAGCTGCCGGCCGACACCTCGGCCGCGCAGCAGGAACAATGGCTCGCGGCGAGCGGCTTCACGCGCGTCCACGGCGAGCATCTCGTGGGCACGCGCAAGCGCCTGGACGTCGTCGCCGACCGGCTGCGCCTGTCGTCGGCCGAGCCGGTGCGCGTGATCGAGGCGATCGAGCTCGCGCTCAAGCGCGGCGGCGGCCGCCTCGACGTCCATGCCGGTGAAGGCGAGACGGCGCAGTCGTGGCGCTATTCGACCGGCCTGCATTGCCCCGAGAGCGACCTGCGCTACGCCGACCCGCAGCCGGCGATGTTCAGCTTCAACTCGGCCTACGGCGCCTGCGACACCTGCCGCGGCTTCGGCCGCGTCATCGGCGTCGACATGGGGCTCGTGATCCCCGATGCGCGCAAGACGCTGCGCAACGGCGCCGTCAAGCCGCTGCAGACCCCCGCGTGGAAGGACTGCCAGGAAGACCTGCTGAAGTACGCCGGCGAGGCCGGCATCCCGCGCGACACCGCCTGGTCGCAGCTGACGACGGCGCAGCGCGAATGGGTCATCGGCGGCTCGCCGAACTGGAACGGCAACTGGAACAAGCAGTGGTACGGCGTGCGCCGCTTCTTCGAGTACCTCGAGAGCAAGGCCTACAAGATGCACATCCGCGTGCTCTTGTCGAAGTACCGCAGCTACACGCCCTGCGCGGCCTGCGGCGGCGCCAGGCTGAAGCTCGAGTCGCTGCTCTGGCGCCTGGGGGCCAAGGAAGACGCCGACGCCGTGCTGGCACCGGCGCAGCGCTACCTGCCGGTCGGCGCGATCTGGACGCGGGCGCAGCTCGAGGCGCTACCCGGGCTTTCTCTGCACGACCTGATGCAGCTCTCGATCGAGCGCCTGCGCCGCCTCTTCGACGGCCTGACGCTGCCGAGCACGCTGCTCGACGACGCGCTGAAGCTGCTGCTGGGCGAGGTGCGCACGCGGCTGAAATACCTCTGCGACGTCGGCCTGGGCTATCTCACGCTCGACCGCCAGAGCCGCACGCTCTCGGGCGGCGAGGTGCAACGCATCAACCTGACGACGGCGCTCGGCACCTCGCTCGTGAACACGATGTTCGTGCTCGACGAACCGAGCATCGGCCTGCACCCGCGCGACATGAACCGCATCGTCGAGGCCATGCAGCGCCTGCGCGACGCCGGCAACACGCTCGTCGTCGTCGAGCACGACCCGGCCGTGATGCTCGCCGCCGACCGCCTCATCGACATGGGCCCGGGCCCGGGCGAGCGCGGCGGGCGCATCGTCTTCGACGGCAGCCCCGAGGACGCGCGCGGCGCCGACACGCTCACAGGCGCCTACCTCGGCGGGCGCAAGCAGGTCGGCAGCGGCTACCGCCGCGGCGTCGACGAGGCCACGCCCAAGCTCGTGCTCGAGGGCGCGCGCGTGCACAACCTGCGCGACATCACCGTCACGCTGCCGCTGCAGCGGCTGGTCTGCGTCACCGGCGTCAGCGGCTCGGGCAAGAGCAGCCTGATCCAGGACCTGCTGTACCCGGCGCTGGCGCGCCATTTCGGCAAGGCCACCGAGACCCCGGGCGAGCATGACCGGCTGCTCGGCGCCGACCACCTCGCCGACGCCGTGTTTGTCGACCAGAGCCCGATCGGCAAGACCGCGCGCAGCAACCCGGCGAGCTATGTCGGCGCCTTCGACGCGCTGCGGGCGCTGTTCGCCGACCTGCCGCTGGCGCGCGAGCGCAGCTACACGGCCGGCACGTTCAGCTTCAACGCCGGCGACGGCCGCTGCCCGACCTGCGGCGGCTCGGGTTTCGAGCATGTCGAGATGCAGTTCCTGAGCGACGTCTACCTGCGCTGCCCCGACTGCGACGGCCGCCGCTACCGCGCCGAGATCCTCGACGTGAAGATCGTGCGCGGACCGATGCAGCTCTCGATCGCCGACGTGCTCGACCTCACCGTCGCCGAGGCCGCGCATTGGTTCCAGGCCGACCACGAGGTCGTCGCGCGGCTGCAGCCGCTGGTCGACGTCGGGCTCGACTACGTGCGCCTGGGCCAGCCGGTGCCGACGCTCTCCGGCGGCGAGGCGCAGCGGCTCAAGCTCGCCGGCTTCCTGGCCGAGGCGGCGGCCGCACCGGCGCAGCGCGTCGCGAAGCGCGGCACGCTGTTCCTGTTCGACGAGCCGACGACGGGCCTGCATTTCGACGACATCGCCAAGCTCATGCGCGCGCTGCGCAAGCTGCAGGGCGCCGGGCATTCGCTGCTCGTCATCGAGCACAACCTCGACGTCATCCGAAGCGCCGACTGGATCGTCGACCTCGGCCCCGAGGGCGGAGAGGCCGGCGGCGAACTCGTCTGCGCCGGCACGCCCGACGACGTCAAGGCGCATCCGAGCTCGCACACCGGCGCCGCGCTGCGCGACTACGACGCCGCGCTCGGCTTCGGCACGCCGCGCGCCGAGGAAGGCCGCGCGCTGCAGAGCGTGCTGCGCGCGGCGCGCGCGGCGCGCCGCGATGCCGGCGAGGAAGCTATCCGCATCGTCAACGCGCGCGAGAACAACCTGCGCTCGCTCGACGTCGACATCCCGCGCGGCAAGTTCAACGTCATCACCGGCGTCAGCGGCTCGGGCAAGAGCACGATCGCCTTCGACATCCTGTTCAACGAGGGCCAGCGGCGCTACCTCGAAAGCCTCAACGCCTATGCGCGCAGCATCGTGCAGCCGGCGGGACGGCCCGAGGTCGACGCCGTCTACGGCATCCCGCCGACGGTGGCGATCGAGCAGCGGCTGTCGCGCGGCGGGCGCAAGAGCACGGTCGCGACGACGACCGAGGTCTGGCATTTCCTGCGCCTGCTGTGGGTCAAGCTGGGACTGCAGCATTGCGTCCACGACGGCGCGCCGGTGAAGGCGCAGAGCGCCGAGAGCATCGCCGCGCAGCTGCTGCGAGACCACCGCGGCCAGCATGTCGGCCTGCTCGCGCCGCTGGTCGTCAACCGCAAGGGCGTCTACACCGACCTCGCGAAATGGGCGAAGGCGCGCGGCCATACGCATCTGCGCATCGACGGCGAGTTCGTCGCCGTCGAGCCTTTCCCGCGCATCGATCGCTACAAGGAGCATCTGATCGAGCTGCCGGTGGGCGACCTCGTGATCGACCCCCGCGACGAGGCGCGCCTGCGCGAGCTGCTGGCGCGCACGCTCGACCTCGGCAAGGGCGTGCTGCACCTGCTGCACCCGCTCGACGGCCTCGAGGCGTCGATGTTGCCGGGCGCCGCGCAGGGGCGCGGCGTCGGCGCGGTGAAGGTGTTCTCGACCAAGCGCGCCTGCCCGGTCTGCGGCACCAGCTATCCCGAGCTGGACCCGCGCATGTTCAGCTACAACAGCAAGCATGGCTGGTGCGCGGGCTGCGTCGGCACCGGGCTCAAGCTGACGCGCGAGCAGCGCAAGGCCTACGACGACTCGGTGCGCGACGACGACAACAAGGGCCGCGAGCAGAGCTTCCCGTCCGAGGAGACCGAGGTCGAGGGCCTCGTCGACGAGCCCTGCGCCGATTGCGGCGGCGCGCGGCTGAACCCGGCCTCGCGCGGCGTGACCTTCGCCGGGCGGCCGATCGCCGAGATCGCGCGCCTGTCGGTGCGCGAGTCGCGGCAGTGGATCGATGCGCTTTCGAAACAGGGCCAGCTGGCCGGCCGCGACGGCGACATCGCGCGCGACGTCGTCACCGAGATCCGCAACCGGCTCGAATTCCTCGAGGACGTCGGCCTCGGCTACCTGACGCTGGACCGCGCGGCGCCGACGCTCTCGGGCGGCGAGGCGCAGCGCATCCGGCTCGCGGCCCAGCTCGGCAGCCATCTGCAGGGCGTGTGCTACGTGCTCGACGAGCCGACGATAGGCCTGCATCCGCGCGACAACGGCGTGCTGCTCGACGCGCTGGCCAAGCTCGGCGCCGCCGGCAACACGCTCGTCGTCGTCGAGCACGACGAGGACACGATACGCCGCGCCGAGCATCTGATCGACATCGGCCCCGGCGCCGGCAAGCGCGGCGGGCGGCTCGTCGCCCAGGGCAGCGCCGCCGACCTGTCGGCGAACGCCGAATCGGTCACCGGCCGGCTGCTCGCGCACCCGCTGCTGCACCCGCTGCAGCCGCGGCGTCCGGTGCCGCCGGGCGCACCGGCGCTGCGCCTGCGCGGCGCTGCGCTGCACAACCTGCAGGGTTTCGATGTCCAGGTGCCGCTGGCGCGGCTCGTCGCCGTCACGGGGGTCAGCGGCTCGGGCAAGAGCACGCTGGCGCGCGATGTGCTGCTGGCCAACGTGCAGTCGGCGCTGGCCGGCGGGCGGCGCTGGGCCGGCTGCGCGGGGATCGACGGCGTCGACCAGGTCGACCGCGTGCTCGAGGTCGACCAGACGCCGATCGGCAAGACGCCGCGATCCTGCCCGGCCACCTACATCGGCTTCTGGGACGCGATCCGCCGCCTCTACACCGAGACCCTGGAGGCCAAGGCGCGCGGCTACGCCGCCTCGCGCTTCAGCTTCAACACCGGGGACGGCCGCTGCCCGGCCTGCGAGGGCCAGGGCCTGCGCACGATCGCGATGAGCTTCCTGCCCGACGTCAAGGTCCATTGCGACACCTGCCATGGCGCGCGCTTCAACCCCGAGACGCTGGCCGTGAGCTGGCGCGGCCGCAGCATCGGCGACGTGCTGAAGATGGAGGTCGACGAGGCCGTCGGCTTCTTCGCCAGCATGCCGTCGATCGCGCATCCGCTGCAGCTGCTGGCCGATGTCGGACTCGGTTACCTGACGCTGGGCCAGCCGTCGCCGACGCTCTCGGGCGGCGAGGCCCAGCGCATCAAGCTCGTCACCGAGCTGAGCAAGGTGAGGGACGACGTCACGCGGCGCGGCAACCGCGCGCCGCGCACGCTCTACGTGCTCGATGAGCCGACGGTGGGCCTGCACATGGCCGATGTCGAGAAGCTCATCCGCGTGCTGCACCGGCTCGTCGAGGGCGGCCACAGCGTCGTCGTGATCGAGCATGACCTCGACGTCATCGCCGAGGCCGACTGGGTCATCGACCTCGGGCCGGAGGGCGGCGCCGAGGGCGGTCGCATCGTCGCCGCGGGACCGCCGGAGGCGATCGTCGCGGCGGGCAGCCACACCGGCGTCGCTCTGGCGCCCGTGCTGGGTAGGGGCCGCTGACATCGCGGCGGCGCGCGCCGCCCGCCGCTGCTGCAGCGGCGGCGCCAGTCGTTCAGTGCAGGCCGGTCACGTAATCGGCGACGGCCTTGATCTCGCGGTCGCTCAGGCGCGAGGCGATGGTCATCATCTGCGGGCTGTTGGCGCGCTCGCCCGAACGGAAAGCGTTGAGCTGGGCCTCGAGATAGGCTTCGTGCTGGCCGCCGATGCGCGGATACTGGGCCGGGATGCCGGCGCCGGTGGGGCCATGGCAGCCGGCGCAGGCCGGAACCTGCTTGGCGAAGATGCCGCCACGGTAGATCTGCTGGCCCAGCAGCACGGTGTCCTTGGACTTGGCATAGCCGGGCTTGGCGTGCTTGCTGGCGTAGAAGGCGGCGATCTGCTTCGCATCGTCCTCGGACAGCACGGTCGCGGCCATGCCGGTCATGACCGCGTTCTTGCGTTTGCCCGCCTTGTAGTCGGCGAGCTGCTTGGCGATGTATTCGGGCAGCTGGCCCTGCAGGATCGGGTAGGTCGCGACGCCGCGCGAACCGTCCTGCGTGTGGCAGGCGCCACAGGTGGTGGCCAGTTGCTGGCCCTTGGCGAGGTCGACCTTGAAAGCCGGCTGGCCCTCGGCGGCGAGGGTCGGCGCGGCGTACAGGACCGCGCTGGCGAATAGGGCCGACAGGGTCGGTGCAAAGGGCAGCTTCATGCGACAGGCCTTCAACATCTCAAACGCGCGGGGGCGTGAACCGGCGAATTTTACAATGGCCCATGACAACAGCCTTGCGCCCCCCCCGCCCGCCCGCCGGCGACACCGCCCGGAGCGCCCTCGCCTGGACCCACGGCGCGCGTTTTCTCACCACGGCCAGCCGCCTCGACCAGTTGCCCGCGAGCGAGCTGCCGGAGATCGCCTTCGTCGGCCGCAGCAATGCCGGCAAGTCGACGGCCATCAACGAACTGGCGCAGCAGCGCCGGCTCGCCTTCGCCTCGCGCACGCCGGGTCGCACGCAGCATATCAACCTGTTCGAGCTCGGTCCCAAGGACGCGCCCGACGCGCTCTTCGCCGACCTCCCGGGCTACGGCTACGCGGCGGTCGAACGCAGCGCCAAGCTGCGCTGGCAGGAGGTGATGGCCGACTACCTGCAGCTGCGTCGGCCGCTGCACGGCGTCGTGCTGATGATCGATGCGCGCCTCGGCTTCACCGACCTGGACCGCAGGCTGCTGACGCTCATCGAGCCGCGCCTGGTCAACGGCGAGGTGCGGCTGCTGGCGCTGTTGACCAAGGCCGACAAGCTCAACCGCAGCGAGGGACGGCGCGCGCTCGAGCAGGCGCAGGCGCTGCTGGGCGAGGTCTCGACCGAGGCCTCCGACATCGGCGTGGCGCTGTTCTCGGCGCTGTCGCGGCAGGGCGTGGGCGATGTCGCCGAGACCCTGCACGGCTGGACCCATGCGGCGCCCCCGGCTCAAGCGGCGGCCGCGGCGACCACCTGATGCTGCACGCGCGCCGCGGCGGTGCCGACGATCGAGCGCCGCTGCAGCGTCTTCGCGAGCTTCGATTCATGCATCAGCTGCAGCGCGCTGCGGCGCACGGCCCAGGTCGCATCGGAGGCGCCGTCGCCGAAGAGCCAGATCTCGCGTCGGTCGCCGACCCACAGCAGCCGCGCGTGGTGCCAGCGGCCCTGCAGGAACATGCGCACCCAGGCCCCGGGCGCGAGCGCATCGAGCCAGGCGCGTGAACCGTCGGCCGCCTGCGGCGCGGGCGGCGCCGCATCGAGCAGTTCGGCCGGCACGGTGTCGAGCTGGGGCACGTCGAGCGTGCCGTGCAGCGTCGACGGCACGACGTTGCCGGCGGTGAGCCGGTCCTCGACGCGGTGCAGCGCACCGATCTGGCTCGAGACCCCGCCCAAGCGGCGCGTCAGCCCCTTGTTCAGCACTGATTGCATCCGGTCCAGCGCCCAGCGGTAGAGGCCGGCGTTCTGCTCCGGCTCGCTCGCCACCTGGTCGACCGCCAATTGCGCCGTCTTCAGCAGCAGCGCACGCTCGGGGTCGGCCGCGTCGGGCACCATCTGGGCCTCGAAGACGAGGTCGTTGATGAAGCGCCACAGCGGATGCTGGTCCTGGTCGAGCAGCGTCGGGTCGCGCAACGACAGGCGCAGCGCCGGGCCCTGCAGGCGCGAGACGATGAGACCGACATCGGACGGGACGCGCTCGTCGGCGGCCATCGCGTCGAAGAGCCGGCTCACGAGTTCGACCGCCTGGCGGTCGACGAGGTTGGGCGCGGACGCGGCGACGGCGCGCCAGGTTTCGCGCACCGGCGGGGCCGCGCGGGCGAAGTGCGGCGACATCGAGGCCGTCGGCGACACCGGTGCCGGCATGCTGTCGCGGATGCGATGGAGGTCGAACTCCACGCCGACCTCGGGCGAGCGGGAACCGCGCCGCGAACCCGAAGGCAGGATCATGGTCCGGTAGGCCGCCGGCTCGACGCCCATCGACTCCAGGCGCGAGCAGGCGGCGGCATAGCTGCGCCGCAGCAGTTGCGCCAGCGGGGTCGATGCATGGCGCATGAAGGCGATCTGGTGCCCGCGCGACAAGGGCAGCGCCTGCGCCCCGGCCCAAAGCGCATTCGCGTAGGTCTCGGGCCGGAACGGGTTGTTCAGCTGCGCCATGTCCATGTCGCCCGCCAGGGCCGCGGTGTAGGTCTGGAGTTCGCGCAGCTCGTATTCGGCCAGGCTCTTGACGATCTCCACCGCATGCGCGATCTCGACGTTGACCGCGACCTCGTCCTCGTCGACGAGCGCGAGCGACTGCATGCGCGCCGCCTTGGCGGGCTCGGGTGCGACCGGGCGGTTCAAGGTCTCCCCGACCTGGCGCCGCAGCGAGATCATGAAGTACTCCGAGACCCGACCGCGCTGCGCCTGCAGCGACTGCATCAGGTCGCTCAGCGCCGTGCGCTGTCCCAGCGCCAGTGCCGGCAGGGCCCTGCGCAGCTGGTCGATCGCCCCTTCGACCACCTGGTCGAGCAGCAGGGGGCCGCGCAGCAGTTCGTCGTCGACGAACTGCTGCATCGCGGGGGGCCAGTTCCGGGCAGCCATATCGCTCCGATTATCGGTTCCAGGCCTAGGCGTGAGAACTGGATCCAGGCCGAGAAACGGGTGCATATCGCGGCATGTGGCCGGTACCATGCGCCCAAGGGGTCGCGCCGGACCGAGCCGAGGCAGATGAAAAAAGCCCGCGCATCGTCGGACGCGCGGGCTTGCGGGACGCATCGGGCCCAGGGCCCGAGGCGGGGCCGGATTACATGTCCATGCCGCCCATGCCGCCCATGCCGCCCATGCCGCCGGGCATGCCGCCGCCGGCCGACTCTTCCTTCGGCGCTTCGGCGACCATGCACTCGGTCGTCAGCATCAGGCTGGCCACCGACGCCGCGTTCTGCAGCGCCGTGCGGGTGACCTTGGTCGGGTCCAGGATGCCCATCTCGATCATGTCGCCGTAGGTGCCGTTGGCGGCGTTGTAGCCGTAGTTGCCCTTGCCGTTGACGACGGCGTTGACGACCACGCTGGGCTCGTCGCCGGCGTTGAAGACGATCTCGCGCAGCGGCTGCTCGATCGCGCGCAGCACGATCTTGATCCCGGCTTCCTGGTCGTGGTTGTCACCCTTGATCGCGCCGGCCGCCTGGCGGGCACGCAGCAGGGCCACGCCGCCGCCGGCGACGATGCCTTCCTCGACCGCCGCACGCGTGGCGTGCAGGGCGTCTTCGACGCGCGCCTTCTTTTCCTTCATCTCGACTTCGGTCGCGGCGCCGACCTTGATCACCGCGACGCCGCCGGCGAGCTTGGCCACGCGCTCCTGGAGCTTCTCGCGGTCGTAGTCGCTGGTGGCTTCCTCGATCTGGACGCGGATCTGCTTGACGCGCGCCTCGATGTCGGCAGCGGCGCCATGGCCGTCGATCAGGGTCGTGTTCTCCTTGCCCACCTCGACGCGCTTGGACTGGCCGAGGTCGCTCAGCTGGACCTTCTCGAGCGTCAGGCCGACTTCCTCGGCGATGACCTTGCCGCCCGTCAGGATGGCAATGTCCTCGAGCATGGCCTTGCGGCGGTCACCGAAGCCCGGCGCCTTGACGGCGACGACCTTGAGGATGCCGCGGATCGTGTTCACGACCAGGGTCGCGAGCGCCTCGCCTTCGACTTCCTCGGCGATGATCAGCAGCGGACGGCCGCTCTTGGCCACCTGCTCGAGGGTCGGCAGCAGGTCACGGATGTTGCTGATCTTCTTGTCGTACAGCAGGACATAGGCGTTCTCGAGGATCGCGCTCTGCTTGTCCGGGTTGTTGATGAAGTACGGCGACAGGTAGCCGCGGTCGAACTGCATGCCCTCGACGATGTCGAGCTCGTTGTCCAGGCTCTTGCCGTCCTCGACCGTGATCACGCCTTCCTTGCCGACCTTGTCCATCGCCTTGGCGATGATCTCGCCGATCGACTCGTCGCTGTTGGCCGAGATCGAACCGACCTGGCTGATCTCCTTGTTAGTCGTCGTGGCCTTGGAGGCCTTCTTCAGCTCGTCGACCAGGGCCGAGACGGCCTTGTCGATGCCGCGCTTCAGGTCCATCGGGTTCATGCCCGCGGCGACGAACTTCATGCCTTCGCGCACGATCGACTGCGCCAGCACGGTCGCCGTCGTGGTGCCGTCACCGGCGATGTCGCTGGTCTTGGAGGCGACCTCCTTGACCATCTGGGCGCCCATGTTCTGGAGCTTGTCCTTGAGCTCGATCTCCTTGGCGACCGAGACACCGTCCTTGGTGACGGTGGGGGCGCCGAACGAGCGCTCGAGGACGACGTTGCGGCCCTTGGGACCGAGGGTGACCTTGACGGCGTTGGCCAGGATGTTCACACCCTCGACCATGCGCAGGCGCGCGTCGGCACCGAAGATGACGTCTTTTGCTGCCATGTTGATGACTCCTTGTTCTGTTGAGTGGGGGACTTACTTCTCGACGACGGCGAAGAGATCCTCTTCGCGCATCACGAGCAGTTCGTCGCCGTCGACCTTGACGGTCTGACCGCTGTACTTGCCGAACAGCACGCGATCACCGACCTTGATGTTGAGGACGATGAAGTCGCCCTTGTCGCTGCGCTTGCCGGGACCGACGGCCAGGACTTCGCCCTGGTCGGGCTTCTCGGCGGCGTTGTCGGGGATCACGATGCCGGAAGCGGTCTTGGTTTCCTGTTCCAGGCGCTTGACGATCACGCGATCGTGCAACGGACGAAGTTTCATAACATCTCCTTGGGATAAGGGCAGATTCGGTGGAAGCAATTGCCGAAGTCAGCAATCACTGACATACGACCATCGGTGACGGAAAGCGTCTCCGATCGTTAGCACTCGACGATTACGAGTGCTAGCAGCTGGGAATTATAGGGATTCGATGCGGCACTTCAAGAGCTGAGCTCACGTGCAGGCCCAAAAGACGCTCAGCCGGGGCCGGCGGCGGCCGACGCCCCTCAGTCGGCCGGCGGTGCGGGCGGGGTCGAGCCTTCGTCGTCGCTCGGCAGTTCGGCCGGGACACGGAAGCGCTCGCTGGCCCAGGCGCCGAGGTCGGCGTTGCGGCAGCGCTGGCTGCAGAACGGTCGCCAGGGGTTCGCGGCGCCGAACAGCGCCGGCGCGCGGCAGCTCGGGCAGGGCACCTGGCGCGGCGCGGCGGCCTGCATCGCGCGCCTCTCAGGCGCAGAGCGCCAGCTCGAAGGTGGCGTCGGTGCCGGCGTTGCGCAGCTTGCCCTCGGCGTCGGGCCGCATGAAGCGCACCGCCACCATCAGCCGGTGGCCGGTGATCTCGGGCACGAGGCCGCTCGCCGCGTCGACGCGCACGCGCAGCAGCTGGTAGACCTTGCCGGCGGGCAGGCTCTGCTGGAAGTGCCCCGCCGGCGCCACCATGCGTTGCGGGCTGCCGCTGTCGCGCAGCAGGCCCAGCAGCACGTGCAGCGCCTGCGCCAGCGGCGTCAGCGTGGCGACCCAGCCCTCGAGGTCGGCGCGCCGCCGCGCCGGCTCATGCTGCTGCCAGGCGTAATACGCCGGAAGGTCGAATTCGCAGGTGCCGCCGGGTATGTTGATGCGGCTGCGGATGCTCATCAGCCAGTCGTTCGCGGCCAGGCTCTGCCCGGCCTTGCCCTGGAGCTGGTTCAGGCCGTCGAAGGCCCGGTCGATGCGCGCGACGACTTCGTCCAGCGCCCGCTCCGAGATCCCGGGATGGCCGCGGAAGCCCTGCAGCTGGCTGCGATGGCGCTCGAGTTCCTTCAGCACATCGCTCTTGAGGTCGGCGCGCGAGGCGACATCCATGATCTCGAACAGCGTCGCGAGCGCGAAATGATGGTCGACCGGCGCCTCGCGCGCGACGAGCTGGCTCAGGCGCGCGAACAGATGCTCGAGCCGCAGCATCGTTCGTATGCCTTCGTTGAACGGGTATTCGTAAAGAATCAAGTCGGGCTCGGGAGAGGTGGGGCGAAGCGGATGCGATGCCGCCCTCGGATGATTGTTCCACAGGCCCCGCCTCGGTTGCGCCTAAGGCGCGACGACGGGGCGCCCGTCGCGGCCCAGCCACCAGGCCATGAAGCGGTCGACCTCGGACGCGAGTTCGGCCAGGCTGATGGCGTCGTTGTGGATCACCGCGTCGGCCACCGCGCGCCGCGCGCCGCGGTCGGCCTGCTGGGCGATCACGCGCCGCGCGGCCTCGGCCGTCCATCCGGGCCGGGCGGCGACGCGCTCGACCTGGGTCCGGACGGTGCAGTCGACGACGAGGATACGGTCGCAGCGCGCGCGCCAGGGGCCGCGCGATTCGGCCAGCAGCGGCACGTCGTAGACGAGCGGCCGGCCGCGATGCGCCGCGGCAAGCTGCAGCGCCGCGGCACCGATGAGCGGGTGCAGGATGGCCTCGAGCCGCGCCTTCGCGGTCCTGTCCTCGAAGGCCAGCCGGCGCATCCAGGCGCGGTCCAGCGCGCCGTCGGCACCGATCGCGGCGGCGCCGAATTCGGCCGCCAGCGCCGGCATCGCCGCGCCGCCGGCCCGCGTCAGATCGCGCGCGATCGCATCGGTGTCGACGAGATGCGCGCCGAGCTCGACGAGCCGCTGCGCGACCGTGCTCTTGCCGCTGCCGATGCCGCCGGTCAAGCCCAGCGTCGGCACGCACGGCTTCACCAGCCCATCCACCCCAGCACGGTCGGCAGCCCGGCGAGCATCACGACCATGCCGCCGCCGGCCAGGAACGGTCCGAAGGGGACGAAACGCCCCTCGCGCAGCGAGCCGGTGGCCTTCATCACGAGACCGACCGCGGCGCCCAGCACCGAGGCCATCAGCACGACCGGCAGGATCGCCTGCCAGCCGAACCAGGCGCCGAGCGCACCCAGCAGCTTGAAGTCGCCGTAGCCCATGCCTTCCTTGCCGGTGGCGAGCTTGAACAGCCAGTACACCGCCCACAGCGAGCCGTAGCCCGCGGCCGCGCCGGCGATCGACTGCGTCGCGCCGAGGCCGGGCAGCCAGCCGAGCGCGGCCGCACCCAGGCCGGCCCACAGCAGCGGCAGCGTGAGATCGTCGGGCAGCACGGTGGTGTCCCAGTCGATCAGCGCCTGCGCCAGCAGCGTCGCCGCCACCGCGCACCACAGCAGCGTGACCGGATGCGGGCCGTATCGCCAGGCGCAGGCGGCGAAGGCCAGCGCGCTCAAGCCTTCGACCAGCGGGTAGCGCAGGCCGATGGCCGACTTGCAGGCCGAGCAGCGTCCGCGCAGCGCGATCCAGCTCACGAGCGGGATGTTCTCGTACCAGCGGATGCGGTGGCCGCAGCTCAGGCAGCGCGACGCCGGGCGCGCCAGCGACAGCGGCGCCAGCGCCGCCATCGAGGTCTCGAGCGCGGCGCCGGCATCGGCCAGCGGCTTGGGCAGCGCGGCGCCGAAGACGCGGCGATAGGAATCGGCGTCGCCGAACTGGCCGTGGACATCGCCCCACCATTGGCGCTCCAGCACCAGCGGCAGGCGGTGCGCGACGACATTCAGGAAGCTGCCGACCATGAGCCCGACCAGGGCCAGGGCCCAGGGCGAGAGGAGCAGATCCAGCGGCAGACCCGCGAACGACGACGCCACGCTAGACGACGGAACCGAGCTTGAAGATCGGCAGGTACATCGAGACCACGATGCCGCCGATGAGCACGCCGAGGATGACGATGATGAAGGGCTCCATCAGGCTCGACAGGCCCTTGACCATCTCGTCGACCTCTTCCTCGTAGAACTCGGCCGCCTTGCCCAGCATGTGGTCGAGCGAACCCGATTCCTCGCCGATCGACGCCATCTGCAGCACCATGGTCGGGAACACGCCGGTGGTCGTCATCGAGGTCGTCAACGCCGATCCGGTCGAGACGTCCTTCTGGATCTGCTCGGTCGCCATCGCGTAGACGGCGTTGCCCGAGGCGCCGCCGACCGAATCGAGCGCCTCGACCAGCGGCACGCCGGCGGCGAACATCGTCGACAGCGTGCGCGTCCAGCGCGCGATGACGGACTTGAGAATCAGGTCCCCGAACACCGGGATGCGCAGCAGCAGCCGGTCCATCGCGATCTGCATCTTCTCGCTGCGCTTCCAGCTCTGGAAGAAGAAATAGAGCCCGCCGCCGAGGAGGCCGAAGATCAACCACCACCATTGGACGAAGAACTTCGACATCGCGATCACGACCTGCGTGGGCAGCGGCAGCTCGCCGCCGAAGGACTTGAACACGTCCTCGAAGGCCGGGATGACGAAGATCATGATCACCGTCAGCACGACGAAGGCGACGACCAGCACCGCGATCGGGTACATCAGCGCCGCCTTGATCTTGCCCTTGATCGCGATCGTCTTCTCCTGGTAGATCGCGAGCCGGTCGAGCAGCGCCTCCAGGATGCCGCCCGCCTCGCCGGCCTCGACGAGGTTGCAGTACAGCGCGTCGAAATGCATCGGGTGCTTGCGGAACGCGGCCGACAGGCTGGTGCCGGTCTCGACATCGGTGCGGATGTCGTTGAGCAGCTTGGTCATGCGCGGATTCGTCGAGCCGCGGCCGACGATGTCGAACGACTGCAGCAGCGGCACGCCGGCCTTCATCATCGTCGCCAGCTGGCGCGTGAAGATCGCGATGTCCTTCTGCTTGATCGAGCGGCCGCCGCTGCTGCGGCGCTTCTTGACCTTGCTGACGAGGATGCCCTGGCGGCGCAGGCTGGCGTTGACGACGGCCTCGCCGCCGGCGCGCATCTCGCCGCGCACGATCTTGCCGTTGCGGTCCTTGCCCTCCCACTCGAAGATGACTTCCTTGCCGGGCTTGGCGAGCGTTGCTGTGGCCATGGGTTTGCGTCAGGTGGTGGGATTGCGCCTGGGCGCCTATTCGTTGGTGACGGTGATCACTTCCTCGAGCGTCGTGACGCCGGCGCGGACCTTGACCAGCCCCGATTGGCGCAGGTCGCGCACGCCGTCGGCCTCGGCCTGCTTGGCGATGTCCAGCGCCGTCCCCTCGGTCAGGATGATGCGCTGTATCGATTCGGTTATCGGCATCACCTGGTAAATCCCGACCCGTCCTTTGTATCCGTTGTTGCAGGCGGAACAGCCGACGGCACGGTACGGCTTCCAGTTGCCGTCGATCTCCTCGGGCTTGTAGCCCGCCTTGAGCAGCGAGTCGCGAGGGTAATCGGCCGGCTTCTTGCAGTTCTCGCACAGCTTGCGGGCCAGGCGCTGGGCCGTGATCAACAGCACGCTCGAAGCGATGTTGAACGGCGCGACGCCCATGTTCAGCAGCCGCGTCAGCGTCGTCGGGGCGTCGTTGGTGTGCAGCGTGCTCATCACCAGGTGGCCGGTCTGGGCCGCCTTGAGCGCGATGTCGGCGGTCTCGAGGTCGCGGATCTCGCCCACCATGATGATGTCCGGATCCTGGCGCAGGAACGACTTCAGCGCGGCGGCGAAGCTCAGCCCGGCCTTGTCGTTGACGTTGACCTGGTTGACCCCGGGCAGGTTGATTTCGGCCGGATCCTCGACCGTCGCGATGTTCACGCCCGGCTGGTTGAGGATGTTCAGGCAGGTGTAGAGCGACACCGTCTTGCCGCTGCCGGTCGGCCCGGTGACGAGGATCATGCCGTAGGGGCGCGCGATCGCGAGCAGCAGCCGGTCCTTCTCGATCTTCTCGTAGCCCAGCGCCTCGATGCCGAGCTTGGCGCTCGACGGGTCGAGGATACGGATCACGACCTTCTCGCCGAACAGGGTGGGCAGCGTGCTGACGCGGAAGTCGATCGCCTTGGTGCCGAACTTGAGCTTCATGCGCCCGTCCTGCGGCACCCGCTTCTCGGCGATGTCCATGCGCGATATGACCTTGATGCGCGACGCGAGCTTTTCCTTGATCGCCACCGGCGGCTGCGTGATCTCGCGCAACTCGCCGTCGATGCGGAAGCGCACGCGGTAGGTGTACTCGTAGGGCTCGAAATGCAGGTCCGACGCGCGCATGTTGATCGCGTCGATCAGCATCTTCTGCAGGAAGCGCACGACCGGCGCGTCCTCGACCTCGGTCGTCACCTCGGCCGCCTCGGCGGCCGCCGTGCTGTCCTCGTCGGTGACGTCGAACTCGAAATCCGCGCTCGCGAGCGATTCGAGGGCCTCGTTGGCCGTCTGCTGCTGGCCCTCGAGCTGGCGCATCAGCTTGTCGTATTCGACGATCACCCACTCGGGCGTGAGCTGGGTCGTGAACTTGATGCGCTCGACCGCCTCGGCCTCGGTCGGGTCGGCGGCGCCGATGAACAGCCGGCTGCCGCGCTTGCCCAGCACCATGAGCTGATACTGGCTCGCGATCTTCTGGTCGACGAGGTTGCGCGGCAGCTTGACCGGGTCGACCGCGTTGAGGTCGATCAGCGGCAGCGCCAGCGCCGCCGACAGGCAGTGCGCGAGTTCGTCGGACTTGATCGCGCCCGCGCCGACGACGGCCGAGACGAAGCTGATCTTGCGATCGCGCGACGCCTTGATGTGTTCCTCAGCCGCCTTCTGGCTCAATTTGCCGGCGTTGACAAGCACCCGGGCGACGCCCGAGAGGGTGGATTGCGGCGGTTCGACCTGGGTCTCTACGGCCATCGGGTGCGGCGGTTGAAGGGCATGGCGCGGCGATCATCGCCGATCGCCGCGTCGGTGTAAACGACGAACAGACGGGGCGGAACCGGCCATCAGCAACCCGTCGCGCGCGCCGGCAAGGCGCCGGGGGCGGCGCTCGATGCGGATGGGGATCGTGGACATGACCGAGGGGCCTGGTCGGGGTGAGAGGATTCGAACCTCCGGCCTCTACGTCCCGAACGTAGCGCTCTACCAGGCTAAGCTACACCCCGATGCCGGGACGGCGGGAACCGCCGTCACAGACGAAATCGGCCGACGCGTGCCGGTCTCAGAAAGACCGGTGGATCGACCGAAGACACAATTCTAGCAGAGCATTGCGGGCTCTCGACGGCGGCAGCGCATCGAGCATCGCGCGCGCCTTGTCGGCCTCGGCCTGGGCCGCGGCGCGCGTCGCATCCAGTGCCCCGGTGCGGCGCACGATGGCGAGGATCTCGGGCAGCTTCTGCAGCTCGCCATGCTCGATCGCGTGGCGGATCAGCGCGCGCTCGTCCGCGCTGCCGCGCTCCATCGCCACCAGCAGCGGCAGCGTCGGCTTGCCCTCGCGCAGGTCGTCGCCGACGTTCTTGCCGAGCTCGTCGCTGTGGCCGTCGTAGTCGAGCAGATCGTCGACGAGCTGGAACGCGGTGCCCAGCGAGCGCCCGAAATCGGCGCAACTCTCCTCGAGCGCGCGCGGCGCGCCGGCGAGCACGGCGCCGAGGCGGGCACTGGCCTCGAACAGCTTGGCCGTCTTGTAGCGGATGACCTGCAGGTAGTCCTCGACCTCGAGGTCGGGATCGTGCATGTTCATCAGCTGCAGCACCTCGCCTTCGGCGATGACGTTGGTCGCGTCGGCCAGCACCTCGAGCACGCGCAGCCGGTTCACCGAGACCATCATCTGGAAGGCGCGCGAATAGAGGAAGTCGCCGACGAGCACGCTGGCGGCGTTGCCGAAGATCGCATTCGCCGTCGCACGCCCGCGGCGCAGCGCCGATTCGTCGACGACGTCGTCGTGCAGCAGCGTCGCCGTGTGGATGAACTCGACCGTCGCCGCGAGCTCGTAGCGCTCGGGGCCGTCGAAGCCCAGCGCCTCGGCGAACAGGAGCACGAGGCGCGGCCGGATGCGCTTGCCGCCGGCGCCGACGATGTAGCGCCCGATCTGGTCGATGAGCGCGACGCGCGACGCCAGGCGCGCCCGGATCACCGCATCGACCTCGAGCATCGCCGCGTCGGTGGGATCCGCTTCGGCGGCAGGTTGGGCTGGGGTTTCGAGCACGGGCGCGGCGGCGGGTGATGACATCATTATAGGAAGTATGGGGCGCGCGAGCCCATACCCGCGGCAAAAAGTGCCGGCCATGCTATACTCAAAGGCTCTGCGCAAAAAACAGACACTCTTTCGGGATGCTTCGGGCGTTCCCGGCGCGGGGTACTTCAGAGCTTTCAGTAGAGGTCACACATGTACGCGGTCATAAAAACCGGTGGCAAGCAATACAAAGTTGCTGCCGGCGAAAAGATCAAGGTAGAACAGATAGCTGCGGACGTGGGCCAGGAAGTCGTGATCGATCAGGTGCTCGCCGTCGGCAGCGGTGCGGATCTGAAGGTCGGTTCTCCCTGGGTCGCGGGCGCGACGGTCAGTGCCACCGTGGTCGCACAAGGCAAGCACGACAAGGTGCGCATCTTCAAGATGCGCCGTCGCAAGCATTACCAGAAGCACGGCGGTCACCGCCAGACCTACACCGAGCTGCAGATCAGCTCGATCAACGGCTAAGGGGCAACAGACATGGCACAGAAAAAGGGCGGCGGCTCAACCCGCAACGGCCGCGATTCGAAGCCGAAGATGCTCGGCGTCAAGGCCTACGGCGGCCAGCAGATCAGCGCCGGCTCGATCATCGTGCGCCAGCGCGGCACCAAGTTCCATGCTGGCACCGGTGTCGGCATGGGCAAGGACCACACGCTGTTCGCGCTCGTCGACGGCTCGGTCTCGTTCGTGACCAAGGGCGCGCTGAACCGCCAGACCGTGGTCGTCAAGCCGGTCTGATCGTACTTCCCGCTCGGACCCAGCGAAGCCCCGGTCCGCCGGGGCTTCTTGCTTTGAGGATCGGCCCACCATGAAATTCGTCGACGAAGCGCTGATCGACGTCGCCGCCGGCAACGGCGGCGCCGGCTGCGTGAGCTTCCGGCGCGAGAAGTTCATCCCCTTCGGCGGTCCCAACGGCGGCGACGGCGGCCGCGGCGGCAGCGTCTGGGCCAAGGCCGACCGCAACATCAACACGCTGATCGACTACCGCTACGCGCGCCGCCACGACGCGCGCAACGGCGAGGCCGGGCGCGGCAGCGACCAGTACGGCGCTGCCTCGCCCGACATCGAGCTGCGCATGCCGGTGGGCACGATCATCTCCGACGCCGAGACCGGCGAGGTGCTCGTCGAACTGCTCGAGCATGAGCAGCGCGCGCTGCTCGCGAAAGGCGGCGACGGCGGCTTCGGCAACCTGCATTTCAAGACCAGCACGAACCAGTCGCCGCGCCAGAAGACGCCGGGCTGGCCGGGCGAGGCGAAGAAGCTCAAGCTGGAGCTGCGCGTGCTCGCCGACGTCGGCCTGCTGGGCATGCCCAACGCCGGCAAGTCGACGCTGATCGCCGCGATCTCCAACGCGCGGCCGAAGATCGCCGACTACCCGTTCACGACGCTGCACCCGAACCTGGGCGTCGTGCGCGTCGGCCCCGAGCGCAGCTTCGTCGTCGCCGACATCCCGGGGCTGATCGAGGGCGCGTCCGAGGGCGCCGGGCTCGGCCACCAGTTCCTGCGCCACCTGCAGCGCACGCGGCTGCTGCTGCACATCGTCGACGCCGCGCCGTTCGACGAGGCGGTCGACCCGGTCGCGCAGGCGCGCGCGATCGTCGCCGAGCTGAAGAAATACGACCCCGCGCTGCACGCCAAGCCGCGCTGGCTCGTCTTCAACAAGCTCGACATGGTGCCCGAGGCCGAGCGCGAAAAGCGCGTCAAGGATTACGTGCGCCGGCTGCGCTGGAAGGGGCCGGTGTTCTCGATCTCGGCGCTCGCCCGCGACGGGCTGCAGCCGCTCGTCGAGGCGATCTACAAGGCGGTCGCGCACCAGCAGCCCGACGCCAAGGACCGCGACCCGCGCTTCGACGAGGCCCAGGATGGCTAGCGTCGTCGCGGGGGCGCGCCGCATCGTCGTCAAGGTCGGCTCCAGCCTCGTCACGAACGAAGGTCGCGGCGTCGACGCCGAGGCGATCGCCAACTGGTCGCGCCAGCTCGCCGCGCTCGCGCGCCAGGGCCGCGAGCTGGTGATGGTCTCCAGCGGCGCCATCGCCGAGGGCATGAAGCGCCTGGGCTGGACGCAGCGCCCGCACGAACTCCACGACCTGCAGGCCGCGGCCGCGGTCGGCCAGATGGGGCTCGTGCAGATGTACGAGTCGCGCCTGTCCGAGCAGGGCATGGCCAGCGCCCAGGTGCTGCTGACCCACGCCGACCTTGCCGACCGCGAGCGCTACCTCAACGCGCGCTCGACCCTGCTGACGCTGCTGGCGCTGAAGGTGATCCCGGTCATCAACGAGAACGACACCGTCGTCAACGACGAGATCAAGTTCGGCGACAACGACACGCTGGGCGCGCTCGTCGCCAACCTCGTCGACGCCGACGCCTACATCATCCTCACCGACCAGCGCGGCCTGTATTCGGCCGACCCGCGCAAGGACCCGCAGGCGCGCTTCATCGACACCGCGGCCGCCGGCGACCCGGCGCTCGAGGCGATGGCCGGCGGCGCCGGATCGAGCATCGGCCGCGGCGGCATGCTGACCAAGGTGCTGGCCGCGCGCCGCGCCGCCGGCAGCGGCGCCAGCACCGTCATCGCCTGGGGCCGCGAGCCCGACGTGCTGCTGCGGCTGGCCGCCGGCGAGGCGATCGGCACCGCGCTCGTCGCCGCCACGCCCAAACTGGCGGCGCGCAAGCAGTGGATGGTCGACCACCTGCAGCTGCGTGGCGCCGTCGCCGTCGACGCCGGTGCCGCCGCCAAGCTGCGCGACGAGGGCAAGAGCCTGCTGCCGATCGGCGTCCACGAGGTGCACGGCGAGTTCGTGCGCGGCGATGTCATCGCCGTGCGCACGCTGGCCGGGGCTGAGGTCGCGCGCGGGCTGGCCAACTACTCGGCCGCCGAGGCGCGGCTGATCGCGCGCAAGGCGTCGAGCCAGATCGAGACGCTGCTGGGCTACGCCAACGAGCCCGAGCTGATCCACCGCGACAACCTGGTGCTGACCTGAGCCGGATTCAGTCCGGCGCCGGTGTCGGCGCCGGGATGTCGAAGGGATCGGACAGCGCGGGCGCCTCGTCGTCGTGGCGCTGCACGCGCAGACCGGCACGCAGGTAGCGGTTGTGATGGTGCACGCGCGGCAGGAAGCGCGCCAGCTCGGTCAGCGCCATCTCGTAGACCTGGCGCTTGAACTCGATCACCAGCTCCAGCGGCACCCAGTACTCGTTCCAGCGCCAGGCGTCGAACTCGGGGTGGTCGGTGGCGCGCAGGTTCATGTCGCTGTCGCGGCCGACCAGGCGCAGCAGGAACCAGATCTGCTTCTGGCCGCGGTAATGGCCGCGCGCATCCTTGCGGATGAAGTGATCGGGCACCTCGTAGCGCATCCAGTCGCGCGTGCGCGCGACGATCTGTACATGTTCGGGCATCAGCCCGACTTCTTCGTGCAATTCGCGGAACATCGCCTGCTCGGGCGACTCGCCGTGCTTGATGCCGCCCTGCGGAAACTGCCAGGAATGGGTCCGCAGCCGCTTGCCCCAGAAGACCTGATTGCGCGAGTTGAGCAGGATGATGCCGACGTTGGGCCTGAAGCCTTCCCGGTCGAGCATAATCAAACCCCGATTTTGTGACTGTTTTCATTATTGCACCGGCGCTGCCGTGAGTGCGAACCCTCGCTAACCCGGATGCCGGATCCGGGTTTCCCCCCGGGGCATCCGGGCGGCGCGTTCGCCAAGGCTCGACGTGTGGAACCCGACATGAAAGCCTCTGCGACCTTTATTTCGACGCTCAAGGAAGCGCCCGCCGACGCCGAGATCACCAGCCATCGGCTGATGATGCGCGCCGGTCTCATCAAGCGCCTCGGTGCCGGGATCTACAACTACATGCCGCTGGGGCTGCGCGTGATCCGCAAGGTCGAAGCCATCATCCGCGAGGAAATGAACCGCGCCGGCGCCGTCGAGCTGCTGATGCCGGTCGTCCAGCCGGCCGAGCTGTGGCAGGAGTCGGGGCGCTTCCAGGCCTACGGCCCGGAGCTGCTGCGCGTGAAGGACCGCCACGACCGCGATTTCGTCATCCAGCCGACGAGCGAGGAGGTCATCACCGACATCGCGCGCCAGGAACTGCGCAGCTACAAGCAGCTGCCGCGCAATTTCTATCACATCCAGACCAAGTTCCGCGACGAGCGCCGGCCGCGCTTCGGCGTCATGCGCGGACGCGAATTCACGATGAAGGACGCGTATTCCTTCGACCGCGATTTCGCGTCCGGCCGCCGCAGCTACGAGGCGATGATCGCCGCCTACCGCGCGATCTTCGACCGCATGGGGTTGCAGTACCGCGCCGTCGCCGCCGACACCGGCGCCATCGGCGGCGATGTCTCGCAGGAGTTCCAGGTCATCGCCGACACCGGCGAGGACGCCATCGTCTACTGCCCGCACAGCGACTACGCCGCGAATATCGAGCTCGCCGAGGCGCTCGCGCCCACCGAGCCGCGCGCCGCGCCCGCGCAGCCGCTCGTCAAGACGCCGACGCCGGGCAAGGCGACCTGCGCCGATGTCGCCGCGCTGCTTGGCTTGCCGCTCACGCGCACGGTGAAGTCGCTCGTGCTGGCCACCGACGCGAAGGCCGAGTCGGGCGACATCGTGCGCACGAAGGTGTGGCTGCTGCTCGTGCGCGGCGACCACGACCTCAACGAGATCAAGGCGGGCAAGGTCGAGGGCCTGAAGGGCGGTTTCCGCTTCGCGACGGCGGCCGAGATCGACAGCCATTTCGGCTGCAAGCCCGGCTATCTCGGCCCGATCGGGATGCAGCAGCCGGTAACGGTCGTCGCCGACCGCACCGTCGCGCAGATGGCCGACTTCGTCTGCGGCGCCAACGAGGCCGACTACCACTACACCGGCGCCAACTGGGGCCGCGACCTGCCCGAGCCCGACCTCGTCGCCGACATCCGCAACGTCGTTGCCGGCGACCCCTCGCCCGATGGCCGCGGCGCGCTCGCGATCCAGCGCGGCATCGAGGTCGGCCATGTGTTCCTGCTCGGCACCAAGTACAGCGACGCGATGAAGGCCAACTTCCTCGACGAGACCGGCAAGCCCCAGCCCTTCGTGATGGGCTGCTACGGCATCGGCGTGACGCGGCTGCTGGGCGCTGCAATCGAGCAGAACCACGACGATCGCGGCATCGTCTGGCCGGTCTCGATGGCGCCGTTCAGCGTCGTCGTCTGCCCGATCGGCTACGACCGCAGCGCCGAGGTCCGGGCCGCCGCCGACCGGCTCCACGACGAACTCGCCGCCGCCGGCATCGACGTCGTGCTCGACGACCGCGGCGAGCGCCCGGGCGCGATGTTCGCCGACTGGGAGCTGATCGGCGTACCGCTGCGCGTCGTGCTCTCCGAGCGCGGGCTCAAGGCCGGCACGCTGGAGATCCAGGGCCGGCGCGAGGCCCAGGCGACGGCCGTCGGGCAGGCCGATGCGGCGGCGCTGGTGAAGGCGCGCCTGGCCGCGTGATGAATCCGCGCCGCGCGCTCCTGGCCGCGCCGCTGGCGCTGCTGTTGCCGCGCTGGGCGCGCGCCGGCGCCCAGGTCGAGGAGCAGCTCGCCGATTCGGTGCGCACGGCGCTGGCCGCGTCGATCGCCGACGACGCGCCGCCGCGTCCGCATTTCGAGCACATCGAGGACCGGCTCGCCTATCTGCGCTGGCTCGGCAGCGCGAGCGAACATCTGAAGCGGCGCATCCCGGAGCCGCGCACGCGGCTCGAGTTCCTCCAGACCGCCTGGTACGAGAGCCACCGCGCCGGGCTCGAGACGGCGCTCGTGCTCGGCCTGATCCAGGTCGAGAGCGGTTTCCGCAAGTACGCGATCAGCAGCGCAGGCGCGCGCGGCTACATGCAGGTGATGCCGTTCTGGGTCCAGCAGATCGGCAACGGCGATGTGCTCGCGCTGTTCAGGCTGCAGGTGAACCTGCGCTTCGGCTGCACCATCCTGCGCCACTATCTCGACCTCGAGCGCGGCGACATGACGCTCGCCCTCGGCCGCTACAACGGCAGCCGCGGCAGCACCGCCTACCCAAGCGCGGTGTTCGCGATGCGCCGGATCTGGGACCCGCGCAACCTCGCCTGATCGGGCCCGGCCGGGCTCAGGCCTTGGCACCGAGCAGCTGCTGCAGCTCGCCCGACTCGTACATCTCCATCATGATGTCGGAGCCGCCGACGAACTCGCCGTTGACATAGAGCTGCGGGATCGTCGGCCAGTCGGCGTATTCCTTGATGCCCTGGCGCACCTCGGCGTCCTCGAGCACGTTGAAGGTCTTCAGGTCGCCGACGCCGCAGGCCTTGATCACCTGCACCGCGCGGCCGGAGAAGCCGCATTGGGGGAACTGGGCCGTGCCCTTCATGAAGAGCACCACGCGGTTGCCCTTGACGAGTTCGTCGATGCGCTGTTTCACGTCGCTCATGGCGAATCTTCCTTGCTGAGAAATCGATGGGCGCAAGTATGAGGCAAGCGCGCGCGGCCGGCTGCGGCGGTCGGAATTGCGCCCGCCGCAGGCCGCGGCCGCGCCGGCCGCGCGC
>JAGWVB010000176.1 GCA_018971105.1 Burkholderiales bacterium | reverse complement strand
TGCGCATCGTGCTCGAGAGCGTGCTGCGCAACTGCGACGGCGCGAAGATCACGCCCGAGCATGTCGCGCAGCTGGCGCAGTGGCGCCCGCAGGCCGAGCGCAGCGCCGAGATCCCCTTCGTCGTCGCGCGCATCGTGCTGCAGGATTTCACCGGCGTGCCGCTGCTGGCCGACCTGGCGGCGATGCGCAACGCCGCCGCGCGCATGGGCCGGGATCCCAGGCGCATCGAGCCGCTGGTGCCGGTGGATCTCGTCGTCGACCACAGCGTGATGGTCGACCACTACGGCAGCAAGGACGCGCTCGACCTCAACATGAAGCTCGAGTTCAGCCGCAACCGCGAGCGCTACCAGTTCATGAAGTGGGGCATGGACGCGTTCGAGACCTTCGGCGTCGTGCCGCCCGGCTTCGGCATCGTGCACCAGGTGAACCTGGAGTACCTCGCGCGCGGCGTCCACCGGGCGCCGGCCGACGACGGCGACGCGGCCATCCACTACCCCGACACGCTCGTCGGCACCGACAGCCACACGACGATGATCAACGGCATCGGCGTCGTCGGCTGGGGCGTCGGCGGCATCGAGGCCGAGGCCGGCATGCTCGGCCAGCCGGTCTATTTCCTGACCCCCGACGTCGTCGGATTCGAGCTCACCGGCCGCCTGCGCGAGGGCGTCACGGCGACCGACCTCGTGCTCACCGTGACCGAGATGCTGCGGCGCGAGAAGGTGGTCGGCCAGTTCGTCGAGTTCTGCGGCCCCGGCACGCGCACGCTGGCGCTGCCCGACCGCGCGACGATCGCCAACATGGCGCCCGAATACGGCGCCACGATGGGCTACTTCCCGGTCGACGAGAAGACGATCGAGTATTTCGAGGGCACCGGCCGCACCAAGGCCGAGGTCGAGGCCTTCGAAGCCTATTTCCGCGCCCAGCGCATGTTCGGCGTGCCGCTGGCGCGCGACATCGACTACAGCCGCGTCGTCACGCTCGACCTCGGCACCGTGGCGCCGAGCCTGGCGGGGCCGAAGCGGCCGCAGGATCGCATCGAGATCGGCGATGTCGCGTCGAACTTCAGGGCGCTGTACAGCGCGCCGGCGGCCGCGAACGGCTTCAACCAGCCGGCCGAGAAGCTGGCGGCGCAGGTGCGCACGCCATCCGGCCTGGCGATCGGCAACGGCGACGTGCTGATCGCCGCGATCACGAGCTGCACGAACACGAGCAACCCGGGCGTGCTGCTCGCCGCCGGGCTGCTGGCGAAGAAGGCCGTGCAGGCCGGGTTGAGCGTCGACCGCCAGAAGGTCAAGACCTCGCTCGCGCCGGGTTCGCGCATCGTCACCGAGTACCTGGAGAAGACCGGCCTGCTGCCCTACCTCGAGCAACTCGGCTTCGATGTCGCCGCCTACGGCTGCACGACCTGCATCGGCAACGCCGGCGACCTCAAGCCCGAGATCAACGAGGCGATCACCGCCAACGACCTCGTCTGCGCCGCCGTGCTCTCGGGCAACCGCAATTTCGAGGCCCGCATCCACCCGAACCTGAAGGCGAACTTCCTCGCCAGCCCGCCGCTCGTCGTCGCCTACGCGATCGCCGGCAACGTGCTGCGCGACCTCATGACCGAGCCGCTGGGCCGCGGCAAGAACGGCCGCGACATCTACCTCGGCGATGTCTGGCCGACGAGCGACGAGGTCCACAAGCTGATGAAGTACGCGATGAACGGCCGCGCCTTCAGGGCCAACTACGCCAAGGTCGCGACCGATCCGGGTCCGTTGTGGAAGAAGATCGAGGGCGTCCGGGCCGAGGTCTACACCTGGCCGCCCAGCACCTACATCGCCGAGCCGCCGTTCTTCGCCGGCTTCACGATGGCGCCGCCGCCGCTCGTCGCCGGGGTCCAGGGCGCGCGCGTGATGGCGCTGTTCGGCGACAGCATCACGACCGACCACATCAGTCCGGCCGGCAGCTTCGCCGCCTCCTCGCCGGCGGGGCAGTACCTGCAGGCGCAGGGCGTGCAGAAGGTCGATTTCAACAGCTACGGCGCGCGCCGCGGCAACCACGAGGTGATGATGCGCGGCACCTTCGCCAACGTGCGCATCAAGAACCTGATGATCCCGGCGCAGCCCGACGGCGGCCGCATCGAGGGGGGATACACGCTGTACCAACCGGGCGGCGAGCGCCTGCCGATCTACGACGCGGCGATGAAGTACCTCGCCGGCGGCGTGCCGACGGTGATCTTCGCCGGCGAGGAATACGGCACCGGTTCGAGCCGCGACTGGGCCGCCAAGGGCACGGCGCTGCTCGGCATCAAGGCCGTCGTCGCGCGCAGCTTCGAGCGCATCCACCGCAGCAACCTCATCGGCATGGGCGTGCTGCCGCTGCAGTTCAAGTCCGGCGAGAGCTGGCAGGGCCTGGGGCTGCAGGGCGACGAGATCATCGACGTGATCCTGGCCGACGAGATCCGGCCGCTGTCGGATGCGCGCCTCGTCATCACCGCGGCCGGCGGCAGCCGGCGCGAGATCGGCGTGACGCTGCGCATCGACACGCCGATCGAGGTCGACTACTACCGCCACGGCGGCATCCTGCCCTTCGTGCTGCGGCAGCTGCTAGCCTGAGGACGCTGACACCGTCCTTGCAGGCCCTCTCGGTGTTTTCGAGTAGGTGAACACGCCGAGTCGGGGCGGGTCCCGATTCAGGCATCGTCCGGGGTTGCGTGCGCAAGTGGCGCCGCTGCAATCCGACGCCGATGGAGACTCCATGAACCTCACCCGCCCCGCCCTCACCGCCCTCGCGCTCGCCGCCGCCATGGCCAGCGTCCAGGCCGCCGACACGATCAAGATCGGCGTCGACGGCCCCTACACCGGCGGCTCCTCGTCGATGGGCGTGAGCATGCGCGACGGCGTGCGCCTGGCCACGGCCGAGATCAACGCCGCCGGCGGCGTGCTCGGGCGCAAGATCGAACTCATCGAGCGCGACGACGAGGCCAAGAACGAACGCGGCGTGCAGATCGCCCAGGAGCTGATCAACCGCGAGCATGTCGCCGCCGTCGTCGGCTACATCAACACCGGCGTCTCGCTGGCCGCGCAGCGCTTCTTCCAGGAAGCCAGGATCCCGGTCATGAACAACGTCGCCACCGGCACGATCGTGACGCACCAGTTCGACAACCAGCCGGCGAACTATGTCTTCCGCAACGCCGCCGCCGACGCCATCCAGGCGCCGATGATCGCCGAGGAGGCGGTCGTGCGGCGCGGCTTCAAGAAGGTCGCGATCCTCGCCGACAGCACCAACTACGGCCAGCTCGGCCGCCAGGACCTCGAGAAGGCGCTCGCGCTCAAGGGCATCAAGCCCGTGGCCGAGGAGAAGTTCAACATCGGCGACGTCGACATGACGGCCCAGTTGCTCAAGGCCAAGCAGGCCGGCGCGCAGGTCATCCTGACCTACGGCATCGGCCCCGAGCTGGCGCAGATCGCCGACGGCATGACCAAGCTCGGCTGGAAGGTGCCGATGATCGGCAGCTGGACGCTGTCGATGGCCAACTTCATCGACAACGCCGGCCCCGGCGGCGAGGGCGCGCGCATGCCGCAGACCTTCATCCAGGAGCCGACGACGCCCAAGCGCCAGAGCTTCATCATCGACTACCTGCGGACCTTCAAGCCCAAGAACAACCGCATCGATTCGCCGGTGTCGGCGGCCCAGGGCTACGACTCGATCTACCTGCTGGCGGCCGCGATCAAGCAGGCCGGCAGCACCGACGGGCCGAAGATCCGGGCCGCGCTCGAGGACCTGAAGGCGCCGGTCGACGGCGTCGTCACGACCTACAACCACCCCTTCACGGCCAAGGACCACGAGGCGATCACCGCCAACATCCCGGTCCTCGGCGAAGTCAAGGGCCAGCGCGTCGTCTACGCCTACCCCGAGGACCAGAAGGAGGCGTCCAAGGTGCGCGTCAAGGACGTGCATGCCAAGGGCGCGCTGACGGTCCAGAAGTAGGCTTGCGGTCATCCCCCCGCCGGGCCGGTCCCGGCGGTCTGCCCCCCGAACCCGGACTCCGACCCGAGCCATGGCCATCCTCACCCAACTCGTGTTCAGCGGCATCGCGCTGGGCATGATCTACGCCGTCATCGCCTTCGGCTACCAGCTCACCTTCGCCACCAGCGACACGCTGAACTTCGGCCAGGGCGACGCGCTGATGCTGGGCGCGCTCGTCGGCCTCACGCTCGTCAAGCTCGGGTTGAACTACTGGCTCATGATCCCGCTCGTCTGCGTCTTCGGGGCCTTGCAGGGTGCCCTCGTCGAGCGCATCGGCGTGCGCCCGGCGCTCAAGATCAAGAGCGAGTTCGGCTGGATCATGTCGACGATCGCGCTCGGCATCATCTTCAAGAACGTGGCCGAGAACGTCTGGGGCCGCGATGCGCTGAAGTTCCCCTCGCCGCTGCCCGAGGCGCCGCTGCATGTGCTGGGCGCCAACGTGCTGCCGATGGAACTGCTGGTCGTCGTCGGTGCGGTGGCGATGATGCTGGCGGTCGAGGTCTTCAACCGCCGCACGATCTACGGCAAGGCGGTCGTCGCGACCTTCAACGACCGCGACGCGGCCAAGCTGATGGGCATCAACACCGGGCTCGTGATCACGTTCTCGTATGCGCTGTCGTCGATGTCGGCCGCCTTCGCCGGCGTGCTGATCGCGCCGCTCACGCTGACCGGCGCGACGATGGGCGCGGTGCTCGGGCTCAAGGCCTTCGCCGTCGCCATCATCGGCGGTCTGACGAGCGGCATGGGCATCATCCTCGGCGGCATCATCCTCGGCGTGGCCGAGACGACGACCGGTTTCTACATCTCGACCGGCTACAAGGACGTGCCCGGCCTCGTGCTGCTGCTGATCGTGCTCGCGATCAAGCCCGCCGGCCTGTTCGGCAAGACGGCGATCAAGAAGGTATGAAGCGCCCCGCGGTACTCCTGGGCGCCATCGCGGTCGCCGTCGTCGCGGGCTTGCCGCTCGCGTTCGACAATCCGTACTACCTGCACCTGGTCCAGACGATCATGATCTACGCGATCCTGCTCTTCGGCCTGGACATCGTCGTCGGCTACACGGGCCAGGTCTCGCTCGGCCATGCCGGGCTGTTCGGCATCGGCTCCTACGCCGCCGGCGTGCTCGTGATGAAGCTGACGGCGCCGCTGTGGATCACGCTGCCGGGTGCGATCCTCGTCACGGCCGGCTTCGGCGCCCTGCTCGCGCTGCCGGCGCTGCGCGTCACCGGCCCCTACCTGGCGATGGTGACCTTGGCCTTCGGGACCATCATCGGGATCCTCATCAACGAGATGGATTTCCTCACCAACGGGCCGATGGGCATCACGCTCGACAGGCCCAAGCTGTTCGGCCTCCAGCTCGACGACCGCAGCTTCTACTGGCTCGTGCTGGCGCTGCTCGTGCTGTCGCTGGTCGTCGTGCACCGCATCCTGCGCTCGCACCTCGGGCGCGCCTTCGAGGCGCTGCGCGGCAGCCCGGTGGCGTCGGACTGCATGGGCGTGAGCGTCTACCGCTACAAGGTCTACGCCTTCGTCATCAGCGCCGGCATGGCGGGACTGGCGGGCGCGCTCTACGCCTATTCCGAGCAGTACATCAGCCCCAACACCTACACCTTCGACCTCACGGTGCTGTTCCTGCTCGCCATCATCATGGGCGGGCGCAAGACCCGCGTCGGAGCGATCGTCGGCGCCACCGTCATCGTGCTGCTGCCCAAGCTGCTCGACGATGTCGACCAGTTCCGCGAGGTGGCGGTGACGATCGCCGTGCTCGTCGCCGCCGGCGCCGCGGTCGGCATCGCGCGCGGCCGCACGAACGCCCGTGCGGCGGCGATACCGGTGCTCGGCAGCGCCGCGCTGGCCGGGGTCTCGTTCCTGCTCCATTCGATGACCGACTGGCGGCTGACGATCTTCGGCCTCATCATGCTGTTCGTCGTCTACTACCTGCAGGACGGCATCGTCGGCTTCGTGCGCCAGGCGCTGAACCTGCGCCCGCGCGGCGCCGCCTTCGACGAGGCCGACGTCGGCGCGATGCGCGGCGACGCGGTCTCGACCGCCGCCGCGACCGACGCCGGCACCGTGCTGCTCAGCGCGACGCGCATCGTGATGCGCTTCGGCGGCCTGAAGGCGCTCAACGATGTCGAGCTGCGCGTGGCGCGCGGCACCGTGCACGGGCTCATAGGCCCGAACGGATCGGGCAAGAGCACGATGATGAACGTGCTCACCGGCATCTACCAGCCGACCTCGGGCGCGATCGAGTTCGCGGGCCGCGCCGTCGTCGGCCGCAGCTCGTCGGACATCGCGCTGTCGGGCATCGCGCGCACGTTCCAGAACGTGCAGCTGTTCGGCGAGATGACGGCGCTGCAGAACGTGATGGTCGGCCTGCACCACAGCTTCCGCGCGAACATCGTCGACGTCGCGCTGCACAGCCGGCGCTATGCGCGCGAGGACCGCGCCGCGACCGCGCGCGCGCTGGCGCTGCTGCAGTTCGTCGGCCTCGCCGACCTCGCGCACGAGGAGGCGCGCAACCTGCCCTACGGCAAGCAGCGCCTGCTCGAGATCGCGCGCGCGCTCGCGCTCGACCCGCAGCTGCTGCTGCTCGACGAGCCGGCGGCCGGCCTGACGGCGCCCGACATCAAGGAGCTGATCGCGATCATCGCCAAGATCCGCGACCATGGCATCACGCTGATCCTGATCGAGCATCACATGGACGTCGTGATGTCGGTCTGCGACCGCGTCTCGGTGCTCGACTTCGGCCAGAAGATCGCCGAGGGCCTGCCGGCCGAGGTCAGGGCCGATCCCAAGGTCATCGAGGCCTACCTCGGCGGCCAGGCGAGCTGAGGGCCGGACATGCTGAAGATCCAGAACCTGCATGCCGGCTACGGCAAGGTCGAGGTGCTGCAGGGCATCTCGATGGAGGTCCGGCGCGGCCAGGTCGTGACGCTGATCGGCTCCAACGGCGCCGGCAAGACGACGACGATGCGCGCCGTCTCCGGGATGATCAAGCCCAGCGCGGGCGAGATCACGCTCGGCGGCCAGCGCATCGACGGCCGCGAGTCGTACCACATCGCGCGCCTGGGCCTGGCGCATTCGCCGGAGGGCCGGCGCGTGTTCGCGACCATGACCGTGACCGACAACCTGCGCCTGGGCGCCTTCCCGCGCTACACCGGCGCGCGTCCGAAGGGCAACATCGAGGCCGACCTGCAGCGCGCGATGGACCTGTTCCCGCGCCTGAAGGAGCGCCGCCTGCAGCTCGCCGGCACGCTCTCGGGCGGCGAGCAGCAGATGCTGGCGATGGCGCGCGCGACGATGCTCAACCCCGAGGTCGTGCTGCTCGACGAGCCGTCGATGGGGCTGGCGCCCATCCTCGTCGACGAGGTCTTCCGCATCATCGGCCGCCTCAAGGAGCAGGGCGTGACGATGCTGCTCGTCGAGCAGTTCGCCGCCGCGGCGCTGGCCGTCGCGGACTACGGCTACGTGCTCGAGAACGGCCGCATCTCGGTGCACGGGCCGGCGGCGCAACTGCGCGACGATCCGGCCGTGCAGGCCGCCTATCTGGGCGGCGGGCACTGAAGTGCCCCCCCGAAGCGCCTTCGGCGCTCCCCCCAGGGGGGCGACGCCAGCGGCCCGGCCCAGCCGGTTCCGCGGCGTCCGCTTGATCGATTGATTCAGGCGTCGCGGGTGACCATGGTCGACATGGAGAACTGAGACTGGACCGAGCGAGTCCCTGCTGGCTTAGCATCGGCACCCCGTACTGACACGCGGTTGCAGCGTTAGGGCGATCGACGACGACGCCGGTTGCGCTGCGATCCGCGTTCCCCATGACCAGCGAACTAGGCACCATCGCCCTCATCTTCGGCCTCCTCGTCGTGCCGCGCGCGCTGCAGCGCTACCTGCTGCCGGCGCCGCTGAGCTGCATCGCGCTCGGCCTGCTGGCCTCGTTCCTGATCTCGCACGACGCGCCGCTGGACACGCTGGCGCTGCTCTCGACGCTGGGCATCTCGTCGCTGTTCCTGTTCGCCGGGCTCGAGGTCGACCTCGCGCTGCTGCGCCAGGGGCTGGGCGCGCTGCTCACGCATCTGGTCGTGCGCTCGGTCACGCTGGGGGCCTTGGCCTGGGCGGCGCAGCGCTGGCTCGGCATGCCCGCGCAGGCCGCCATCCTGCTCGCGCTGGCGCTGCTCACGCCGTCGACCGGCTTCATCCTCGAATCGCTGGCCTCGCTCGGCCTCGACGAGCGCGAGCGCTTCTGGGTCACGAGCAAGGCCGTCGGCGGCGAGCTGATGGCGCTCGTACTGCTGTTCGGCGTCGTGCAATCGGACACCGTGATCCACCTGGCCTGGACCTCGGCGCTGCTGATCGGCCTCATCGTGCTGCTGCCGCTGCTGTTCATCGCGCTCGGCCGCTACGTCGTGCCCTATGCGGCGGGCTCGGAGTTCTCGCTGCTGGTGATGGTCGGCCTCGTCGCCGCCTATGCGACGCGCGAGCTCGGCGTCTACTACCTCGTCGGCGCCTTCATCGCCGGGCTCGTCGCACGGCTGCTGCGCGAGCGCATGCCGGCGCTGGCGTCGGCGCAGAACCTGCACGCGGTGCGGCTGTTCGCATCGTTCTTCGTGCCGTTCTATTTCTTCTACAGCGGCATGCATGTGCCGCGCGGCGCGCTGACCTGGAGCGCGCTCGCGCTGGGGCTGGCGCTGACGCTGGTCTTCGTGCCCTGCCGCGTCGCCAGCGTCTGGCTGCAGCGCCGGCTGCTGTTCCGGGAGTCCGCGCGCAGCAGCCTGCACGTGGCCACGGCGCTGACGCCGACCCTCGTCTTCACGCTCATCCTGGCCGACATCCTTTCCAAGCGCTACGGGCTGTCGGACATGCATTACGGCGCGCTGCTCGTCTACGCGCTGGCGACGACGCTGCTGCCCTCGGTGCTGCTGTCGAAACCGTTCGAGCTCGACGCGACCCAGGTCGGCGGCACGGCGGCACCCGACGCGCCTGAGGCCGGCTGATCGCGCCCCGGGTGCCGGCGGCCTCCGTCGCCTCTAGCGGCCGCGCAGGAACAGCGCGTCGAGCTCCTTCAGCGTCACCTGGCGCCAGGTCGGCCGGCCGTGGTTGCAGGTGTCGGCGCGTTCGGTCGCCTCCATCTCGCGCAGCAGCGCGTTCATCTCCTCGATCGTCAGGCGGCGGTTCGCGCGCACGGCGCCATGGCAGGCCATCGTGGCGAGGATCTCGTCGCGCGCGCGCTGGACGACGCGGCTGGCGCCGGTCTCGCGCAGATCGGCGAGCACCGAGCGCGTGAGCTCGGCCAGGTCGGCGTCGGGCAGCGCCGCCGGGCGGCTGCGCACGGCCAGCGTCGCCGCCGTCAGCGGCGCGACATCGAGCCCGAGTTCGAGCAGCGCCGCGCGCTCGGCCTCGGCCACGGCGACCTCGTCGGCGGTGGCGGCGAAGCTGTGTGCGATCAGCAGCGGCTGCGACGGCAGCCGGCCCGAGGCCGCGGCGGCGCGCTTGAGGCGTTCGTAGACGATGCGCTCGTGCGCCGCGTGCATGTCGACGA
>JAGWVB010000175.1 GCA_018971105.1 Burkholderiales bacterium | reverse complement strand
CCGTCACCGGCGCCGACCGCCTCGTCATCGAAGGCCCGCGGGCGCGCGGCGCGAGCGCCGCGCCGCCGCGCATCGAACTCGCGCTGCAGGCGGGGCGCTGGACGGTGCCGGCGCAGTCCGGCCTGCCGGCCGACACCAACCGCGTCAACAGCCTGCTGAGCCGGCTGGCGGCCCTGCGCAGCGGCCTGCCGATGGCGACCAGCGCGGATGCGATGGACCGCTTCGCGGTGACGCCCGCGCATTTCGAGCGCCGAATCGTCGCCGCGCGCGGCGGCAAGACCATCGCCACGCTGCTGCTGGGCGAGGCGGCCGGGCTGCGCAAGACGGCGGCCCGCAATCCCGATGCGCAGGCCGTGCAGGCGATCTCGCTGGGCACCGACGACCTGCCGACGCGGGCCGGCGACTGGATCGACCGCACGCTGCTGCAGCGCAAGACCGGGGCCATCGCGCGCATCGACATTCAGCTCCCCGGCCAGTCGGAACTGACGCTCGCGCAGGCGCCGGCGGCCGCGGCACCGGGCGCGGCCGGCGCGGCTTCTGCAGCGGCTTCTGCAGCGGCGTCTGCAGCGGCGTCTGCAGCGGCGTCTGCAGCGGCGTCTGCAGGGGCTTCTGCAGCGGCCGCCACCCCCGCCGTCTGGAGCGCCCCGGTCTGGCATGGCGCGCACGCCTTCGATCCCGCCAAGGCCGCCACGCTGGCTGGGTTGATCGCCCGGATCGAGGTCGACGGGCTGGCTTCCGGCGCCGCGAGCGCGCCGCTGGCGCCGGCGCTGCGCCTGACCCTGACCGACCCGCAGGGCCGCAGCGAGGTCTGGACGCTGGAGCAGTCCGGCGATGTCTACCGTCTCCAGGTCTCGGGCCGGCCCTGGATCCTGCAGCTGCGGTCCTGGGACGCCAAGCCCCTGATCGCCGCCTGTGCGATCGGCGCGCTGTCCGCGCCCGCGCCGGCGCCATAGCGCGCCGACCGGCGCCGCCGCGCCCGGGCGGCCGGACCGGGCGGCGGGCGTGACCGTCGCGCTCGTCCCGGGTCGACTTGCGCAGGCGCGACAAAGTGTTGCAGTCCTGGCCCTGGCGCACCCCAGAATGCGAGGCCGTGCCCGGCACCGGGGGCATGGCACGGCCCTTGCCTGGAATCGACCATGAACCTGTTCGTGCCGCGTCGGCAACGTCCCGCCCGTTTCTGTCCTGCGTCCGCCGGAGGCGCGGCGCGGCAGCGGTCCGGCGGCTGTGCCGCGATCGACGCGCGGAGCCGGGATTGATGCCCAGCATCTTCCTCTACGAGCACCTGAGCGCCGGCGCGGGCGCGGTCGACAGCGGCCTGCTCGAAGCCGGGCGCGCGATGCGCGACGCCGTGGCGGCCGACCTGCGGCAGACGCCCGCCTGCACCGTGCATGTCGCCGGGGTCGACGTGCGGGCGCGGGCGGGCGAATCGCCGGCGGCCTTCGTCGCGCGCGCGGCCGCGGCGCACGATGCGGCGTGGGTGATCGCGCCCGAGACCGGCGCCGTCCTGTCCGCACTGCGGCGCGGCGTCGACGCCTGCGGCGGACGCTGGATCGGCTGCGACGCGGCCGCGATCCGCATCGCGTCGAGCAAGCGCGCGACGCTGCGGCATCTGGCTGCGGCAGGCATCGCCACGCCGCTGGACTTCGAGACCGACGCGGAAGTCGCGCGCTGGGTCGCCAAGCCCGACGACGGTGCCGGCGCGATCGCGACCCGGGTCCATGCCGGCCGGGAGGCTGCGCTCGCCGATGCCGCCGCGCGCGACCGCAGCGGCCCCGGCTGCGCGGTCGAGCCCTGGATCGAGGGCGAGACGCTGAGCCTGTCGCTGCTGTGCCGGCGCGGTCGCGCGCGCCTGCTGAGCGTGAACCGGCAACGCATCGAGATCGACGCCGGCGGCTCGGTCGCCTGGGCCGGGGTCGAGCTCGACGTGATGGCGGCGCACGACCCGCGCCGCCTGCGGCTGCAGGAACTCGCCGGCCGCATCGCCGCCGGCCTGCCGGGGCTGGGCGGCTATGTCGGCATCGATCTGGTCTGGCATGCGCGACGCGGCCCGGTGGTGATCGAGATCAATCCGCGCGTCACGAGCGCCTATGTCGGCCTGGCGGCGGCGCTGGGCCGCTCCATCGCCGCCGAGATCGTCGCCGACGCGTTCGAACCGGAGGCCGCGCCCTGAAACCGCCTCGTGCCGCGCATCCGCGACCCGGCGACGGGGTGCATGCGCTGATCGACTTCCCGGACCCGGAGCGCGGGCGCGAGCGGCTGGCGTTCGGCAGGCCCGCGCAGGTGCTCGTCGCCCATCGGCTCGACGAGGTGCGGCCGGTGCTGGAGGCGGTGGAGCGGCAGGCCGCGCGCGGGCGCTGGTGCGTGGGCTTCCTGCGCTACGAGGCCGCGCCGGCCTTCGATGCCGCGCTGCAGACGCATGCCGGCGTCGATCCGCTGGCCTGGTTCGGCGTCCACGACCATGCCATCGACGCCACCGAGGCGGCGGCGGCGGAGACCGCCGTCGATTGGCGATCGACCTGGGAGGCCGCACGCTTCAAGGCGGCGCTGGCCCGCATCGCCGCGGCCATCGCCGACGGCGAGGTCTACCAGGTGAACCTCACCGCGCCGCTGCAGGCGCGCTACGACGGCGATCCCCGGGCGCTGTTCGCGGCGCTGCAGCGCGCGCAGCCGGCCGGCTGGTGCGCCTATATCGACACCGGGCGCGAACAGGTGCTCTCGGTGTCGCCCGAATTGTTCTTCGACCGCCGCGGCGCGCGCCTGCTCGGTCGACCGATGAAGGGCACGGCGCCGCGCGGCGCCACGCCCGAGGACGATGCGCGCCTGGCTGCCGCGCTGCTCGCTTCCGAGAAGGAACGAGCCGAGAACCTGATGATCGTCGACCTCATCCGCAACGACCTGTCCCGCGTCGCCGCGATCGGCTCGGTCGCCGTGCCGCGGCTGTTCCATCTCGAGCCGCTGCCCAGCGTGTGGCAGATGACCTCGGATGTGGTGGCCCGCATGCGCGACGACGCGACGCTGGCCGATGTGTTCGCGGCGCTCTTTCCCTGCGGTTCGGTCACCGGCGCGCCCAAGGTCACGGCGATGCGCCTGATCCGCGAACTCGAGGCCCGTGAGCGCGGCGTCTATTGCGGCGCGGTCGGTCTGGTGCGGCCCGGCGGCGATGCCACCTTCAACGTGCCGATCCGCACCGTCAGCCTGCGCGACGGCGTCGCGACCTGCGGCATCGGCAGCGGCATCACGGCCGACTCGACGCCCGCCGGCGAATGGGCCGAATGGCGCCACAAGCGGGCCTTCGTCGAGCGGGCCGCCCGGCCTTTCGAATTGCTCGAGACGATGCGCATGGAGGACGGCCGGCTGCCCGCGCGCGCCGCGCATCTCCAGCGCATGGCCGCGGCGGCGCGTCATTTCGGCTACGCATGGCGCGAGGCCGACGCCGCCGCGGCGCTGGACCGGCTCGCGGCCGATCATGCGCAGGGCCTGTGGCTGGCGCGGCTGACGCTGGACCGGCAGGGCCGCCCGCAGGCGACCGCGGCGCCGCTCGCCGAGCCGGCCGGCCCCTTGCGCGTCGTCCTGGCCGCGCACTGCATCGAACACCCGAGCCCTGAATTCCTGCGCTTCAAGACGACGCGGCGCGAGTCTTACGAGCGCTTCGCGCCGCGCGATCCGGCTGTCTTCGACACCCTGCTCTGGAACGAGGAAGGCGAGATCACCGAATTCACGCGCGGCAATGTCGCATTGCGCATCGACGGGCGCTGGGTCACGCCGCCGCTGCGTTGCGGTCTGCTGCCCGGAATCGGGCGCGCGCAATGCATCGCCCGGCACGAGATCGTCGAGGAAGCGGTCACGCGCGAGCGCCTGCCGCAGGTGCAGGCGCTTGCGTTCATCAACAGCGCGCGCGGCTGGCTGCCTGCGGTGCTGGATTGAGGGCGGGCGCGCTCGGCCCGCCGCTGGCTCGCCACGCCGTCATGCCGCCGCGCACGACGACGACGTCGGCAAATCCGGCGTCGGCCAGCAGCACGGCCGCTTGTGCCGAGCGCCGGTCGGTGCGGCAGACGATGTGGATGGCGGTGCGCCGGCGATCGTCCAGTTCCGCCAGGCGGGCCGGCAGCTCCGCCAGCGGCAGGTGGGTGGCGCCGGGAATATGCCCGTCCGGGCCGTTGAATTCGGCGGCGTCGCGCATGTCGAGCACGAAGACGGGCTCGCCGCGCGCCATCTTCTGCCGGAGCGCGTCGACGTCCTGCATCGGCCGCGCTCCAAGCCGGCGCAGCGCGCGCGGCAGGAAGCTCGCCGCGCCGAGCAGCGCCAGCGCGATCAGGCCATTGCGCACCATCCCGGCGTCGCCCCCCAGCGCCTGGCGGCCGGCATGGCCGAGCCAGGTGTAGGCCAGGGCCCCGGGCAGCATGAACACCGCGCTGGCCGCGACGTAGGTCGCGAAGCGGATGGGCGTCAGGCCGAGCGCGTAGTTCAGGAGGTTGAAAGGGAACCAGGGCACCAGCCGCACGAAGGCGACGAAGCGCCAGCCTTCCTCGGCCACGCCGGCGTTCAGCCGCTGCAGGCGCGGCCCGGCGCGACGGCTCACCCAGCCGGCCCCCAGGTAGCGCGCGATCAGGAAGGCCAGCGCGGCGCCGAGCGTCGCCCCGCCGAGGTTCCACAAGGTGCCCCAGAGCGGCCCGAACAGGGCGCCGCCGGCGAGCGTGACCAGCGCGCCGGGCAGGAACAGGACCGTGGCGGCGGCGTACACGGCGATGAACACGACGGGGCCGGCCGCTCCGGCGCCTGCCACCCAGGCGCTCAGCGTCGCGACGTCCCAGCGGTCCCGCAGGGCGAGGGCGGTGAGGATGAGGGCGAACAGGGCCGTCGCCGCGGCCCGGCGCAGGACCGTGGACTTCATCGAGTCAAGGGCCGGCCCGGCCCCTCGCGGCGGTTGATCGCGTAGCCGTCGATGGCGCCGCGGAAGGGCAGCATCAGCAGGCCGTCCAGGCGCGCCACCTCGCGCGGATCGGCGTGGCCGTGGATGCCGATCGCCATCGCTTCGTGGCCGGCGCGCGGCTGCGCGCGGTAGGTGCCGAACAGGCGGTCCCACCAGGGCAGGTTGAAACCGAAGTTGGAGTTGGTCTCGTCGTCCTCGACCGAATGGTGCACCCGGTGCAGGTCCGGCGTGACGACCAGCCAGCGCAGCCGGCGATCGACGCCGGCCGGGATGCGGATGTTGCCGTGGTTGAACATCGCCGTCGCATTGAGCAGCACCTCGAAGATCACGACGGCGGCCACCGGCGGGCCGAGGACGGTGATGGCGGCGAACTTGATGAGCATCGACAAGCCGATCTCGAGCGGGTGGAAGCGCGCGCCGGTGGTCACGTCGTAGTCGGGATCGGCGTGATGCACGCGATGCAGCCGCCACAGCGCCGGCACGGCGTGGACCATCACGTGCTGGAGCCAGATCACGAGGTCCAGCGCCACCACGGAGAGGATCACGGCCAGCCACGACGGGACCTGGATCTGGTTGAGCAGGCCCCAGCCGCGGGCCGCGCCGAAGGCGGCCAGGCCGGCCGCGGCGAGCGGGAACGCCATGCGCAGCAGCACGGTGTTCAGCACCACGAGACCCAGGTTGGCGGTCCAGCGCAGCGCCTTGGACACCCTCATCGCGCGGCGTGGCGCCACGAGCTCCCAGCCTGCGACCAGGCCGAATACGCCCACGAAGCAGGACAGCCGGATGAGCGGCTCGTTGGCGATGACGAACGATGCGAGGTCCATGATGCGCTCCGCGGCGAACCGGCCGCCACCCGCGTCGGGCTCATTTGCCGTTATTCGCAAGATCGTTAGAATGTACACCATGGATCATCGCAGCCTCAAGGACCTTCTGTACGAACAGGTCGCCCGCGTGGGCAAGGCCCTGGCGAGCCCGAAGCGGCTGGAGATGCTCGAGATGCTGGCGCAGGGCGAGAAGTCGGTGGAGGCCGTGGCGAGCGCCGTGGCGGTCGACATCAAGCTGGCCAGCGCGCACCTGAAGGCGCTGAAGGAAGCGCGCCTGGTGCAAAGCCGGCGCGACGGCAAGCGCATGCTCTACCGCCTGAGCGGCCAGGACGTGGCGCAGCTGGGGGTGACGCTGCGGCAGGTCGCCGAGGAGCACCTGCTCGAGCTGCGCCTGGCGCTGCAGCAGATGGTGGCCGAGCCGGAGCATCTGGCCAAGGTCGGCCGCAAGGCGTTGCTGGCGCAGGCCAAGCGCGGCGAGGTCGTCGTGCTCGACGTGCGCCCCGCCGCGGAATACGACACCGCGCATCTGCCGTTCGCGCGCTCGATGCCGCTGGCCGAACTCGCGCAACGCCTCTCGGAATTGCCGCGCGACGTCGAGATCGTCGCCTATTGCCGGGGCCCGTTCTGCCTCATGTCCGACGAAGCGGTGGCGCTGCTGAAGAAGCGCGGCTTCCGCGCGCGCAAGACTTCCGACGGTGTGAGCGAATGGCAGGCGGCGGGACTGCCGGTGACCCGGCCGTGACCGTTCCCTCGAGCCAGGACTCCACCATGACTTCGACGCTGTTCATCCTCCATGACGCACCCTGCGGAAACGAGCGTGCCTACAACGGGCTGCGCCTGGCCGGTGCCCTGGCCGCCCAGGAAGGGCCGTCGGTGCGGCTGTTCCTGATGGCCGACGCCGTCGGCTGCGCCGAGCGCGGGCAGAAGGTGCCCGAGGGCCACTACAGCCTGCAGATCATGCTGGGCAAGGTGCTGCGCAAGGGCGAGGTCGGCCTGTGCGGCACCTGCATGGACGCGCGCGGCCCGGGCGACGAGGAGATCATCGACGGTGCGCGCCGCGGCACGCTGGCGCAGCTCGCGGACCGGACCGTCGAGGCCGACAAGGTCCTGGTGTTCTGACACGGTCGGGCCGGGCCATGGTCGTCGAGCTGGGTGTCATCGAAGGCTACTTCGGCCGGCCGTGGTCGCACGGCGATCGACGGCACGTGATCACGCGGCTGCGCGAGCTCGGCTACGCGTGGTTCCATTACGCGCCGAAGGCGGACGCCTTCCTGCGGCGCCGCTGGCGCGAGCCGCATCCGCCCGGCGCGGTGGCCGAACTGGCCGAGACCGCGGCGCATTGCCGGGGCCTGGGCATGCGCTTCGGCGTCGGCCTGAGCCCCTACGAGCTGTATCGCGACTTCAGCGGGCCGGCGAGGGCGGACTTCATCGCCAAGGTCCGCGCGCTCGACGAACTCGGCATCGACGAGCTCGCGATCCTCTTCGACGACACGCGCGGCGATGTGCCCGCGCTGGCCGCGCGGGAGGCCGAGATCGTGCACACCGCGCGGGTCCACACCCGCGCGCGCCGCGTCCTCATGTGCCCGACCTACTACAGCGACGACCGCATGCTGGACATCGTGTTCGGCGAGCGGCCGGCCGGCTATCTGGAGGATCTGGGGCGCCGGCTCGATCCCGGTGTCGGCGTCTACTGGACGGGCGAGGAGATCTGCGCCCGCGAGCAGGGCGTGTCCCATCTCGCGCGCGTGGCCGACGCGCTGGGGCGCACGCCGACGCTCTGGGACAACTACCCGGTCAACGACGGGCCGTGCATGTCGCGCCACCTGCACCTGCGCGGGTTCACCGGACGGCCGAGCTTGTCGAGAGCGACCTGCATGCGCTGCAGGACCGCGGCATCGATGACCTGGGCGACGAGCGCGGGCGGTTGCGGCTGCGCTACGCGGCCTGGAATCATCCGGTGGCGGCCGAGATCGTGCGCTGGCTCGAGGGTGCCGACACCGTGGACAGCTGGGTCGAGGCGGTCTGAGCGTTGCGCGCCGGCAGCCCGTCGAGCCGGGCGCGCGGGACGCGGCTTGCGGGGTGTCCCGATCCGGGTGGCCGTCGTGCGGGCACGGATCGCGGCGCGGCGGCGCAGGCCGCCAGCGCCCGGCGCAAACCCGGGGCCGGCAGGCTTACGGTGCCTTCGCCGAACCAGGGCCGTGAGCCATGGGCATGTCCATGGGCATGTTCATGTCCATGTTCATGTGCCCGGCCATCGCATCCGGTCCGTGATCGGCCACCTGTGCGTCGAACCAGCGGTGCAGGGCCGCTGCCAGAGCCGGGTCCCTGGCCCGGTAGGTCAGCTCCGCACCTCGGGCGACATCCTTGTAGTCGATGGCGATCTGGCCCGGCTTCGCCGCCTCGAGGTCCGCCAGGCCGGGCATCTGGGCGCCGTGGATATGCATCGGACCGGAGAAGTCGCCCTTCAGGAACCGGGTGCGCATGGCGCGCAGATGTTCGCGCACGAGCCGCAGCTGCCGGGTGTCGGCGCGGTTCCGCACGATGACCTTCTGGACGCCGCCGTCCGGCGTCTTCGTGAAGACGTGCAGCGTGGCCTTCAGGCTGAAGGGCATCACGTCGAATCCGCGCCGGGCGACTTCGGCCTGACGCCTTGCCCCGGCAGACCCGGAAGCGGTCGCCGCAGCGGGGTCCGCCGGGTGATCCGTGGCCGAGGGCTGCGCGTAGGTTGCGCCCGCAAGCACCAGCGCCAGCGCCGTGACCCAGAAGAGAGGGGACAGATGCATGTCGCGATTCCGAGCTTCCGTGGTATCCGGAGTAGACCACCAGCGGCGCGCCGGCGCCAGGTTCGGCCCGCCGCGTGGCGCGTGCCCGTGATCGGGGCGCGGTGACGGCGAGAGCGGGGGCGGGGGCTGGGCTGGGCTGGGGCACGGGCACGGGCACGGGCACGGGCACGGGCACGGGCACGGGCAGGGTGCGATATCGAGACTGGGCGGCGGGTGTACCGCGGCGCCGGCCGCCCGTGCCGAGACGATGATCGGGCAGGCTGGCCGGTCGAACGCGTGGCGATCGAGGAGCAGGCGCCTGAGCGCCGCTGGCATTTCGTCGGGTCTCCTTGAAGAACTCAATTGCAGGCCAAGACCTAAGGAATCCATCCCGTCCATCCCGAGTTTCACAGGGTCCCTGAGGTTTCCCTTACGGGTTCGTCCGAAGGCGGGTGCAAATCAGGGCGTCCGGGTGGCCTGTCAGCGACACTTTGTCGCTAGCGCGGGCCGAGTGCAGGTGTAATCTTGCGTCCTACAACACGTTAGGCCTCGGAACAACCCTCATCTGCAACTCGTAGCGCCGATGAACAGCCAACGCAACTATCGCGCGATTGCCAGCAGTCAAATTCAATGCATGCTCTGCATGGCGGAGCTCGTATTGGTCGGTCCGCACGACAAACTTCTCGGTAATTCGCCGCTCCTCGAATTCACCTGTTCACATCGGAAGGCCCGTCGCAGTCGCGTTGCGGTGGAACGCATCGCCACGCCGGAAACTTCGAAGCCCAATGCCCGTCGGCGTCGCTTTGGCCATGGATGGCTTTTCGCGTGCTTCGGCAGCGCTCGCTGCACACGCGAGCGTCAGGCGTGGCGCTCTGCCATCTCGAATGGCCGACTGGCAGTTCCCTCGGCCATGCACGGAAGGCAGCACCGGCACTGTAGCCTTGCCATCCGCGCTTCTTCCATGCGTATGCCCCGCCACCATCGCAACCCGAGGCCTAACCGGTCGGTGAACCTGACCCGCTCCGGCAGGCGCCGCCTGGCCGCTCCGGGCCG
>JAGWVB010000472.1 GCA_018971105.1 Burkholderiales bacterium | reverse complement strand
GTGCGCGCCCCGAGCGCGACGCGCAGCAGCCGGCGCGGGCCGGCCTCGACCGGCTGGCCGATGAAAAAGCCGCGCCCGATCAGGCGCCGGTGCAGCGCCAGCGTGCGCTCGGCATCGAGCCCGAGGTCGAAGCTGCAGATGCCCTGGCGCTCGATCGCGCCGTCGAGCGCGAAGTGCGGCAGCCGCCGCAGCGGCGGCAGCAGGGCCTGTTCGAGCGCGCAGGCCCAGTCGCGCCGCGAGGGCTCGAGCGCGAGCGCGTCGATCGCCAGTCGCCAGCGTGCGACGACGCCGGGGCCGACCGGGAAACCGAGCGCACGCGGCCAGCCCTCGGGGAACAGCGTGGCGCCGCAGAACGGCGGCGCGCCGCGGAACTTGGATCCGGTGACGATGACGGCCCAGCCGAGGTCGAGCCAGCGCCGCACATCGCCATGGGCGTAGCGCCCCTGCGAGGCGTCGACGACGACGCGCAGGCGCGGCCCGAGCGCGCGCTGCAGCTCGATGCAGGCCGCCTCCGAGGGTGCGGCCAGGCCGGTCTTGGTGCAGGGCACGTGATGCAGCAGGACCGGACGCGGCGCCAGGCCCGTGACGAGTTCGATGACGCGCGCATCGACCGCCTCGGCCGCGAGCACGGCGCCGCGCGCATCGCGCAGCGCGACGCTGGCGAGCTCGACGCGCAGCGCCAGCGGCGCCGTCACCGGGCCGCCGCGCACATGCGCCAGTCCGGCCGCGGCGCGCGCGCAGCCGCTGCCGATCTCGTGCGGGTCGACGAGGACGTTGTGGAACGGTTCGTCGCCCAGCGCCAGCGCGACGCTGTATTCGGCATCGGTGCCCGAGGCCGCGAGCCGGCATTGCGCGGCGCCGTACAGCAGTTGCAGGTAGCGCTCGGGGGCGATCGTCGCCGTCGCCGCGCGCAGCACATCGTGGCGCGCCAGCAGTGCGGGCGTCACCGGATTGGCCGTGCAGCTGCCGAAATGGACCAGCTCGTCGGCCGCCAGCGCCGGCAGGCCATAGGGGTGGCGACCGCGCGCGTCGACGCCCTCGACGAGCTCGGCCAGCGCGTCGGCCGGCGCGCGGCCCGCATCGAGTCCGATCCCGGCTGGCACGCGCGGGCCCAGCAGCGCAGCCGCGTTCACGACGCCGGCGCCGTCTTCGGCTTCAGGCATGCCGGATCCCGCGCCGCGCGCACGAGCAGTTCGCGGAAGGCGGCGAACAGGCGCTGCATGTGCGGCCGCTTGTAGCCGTAGTCCTGCAACGGGTCCATCGCGTGGACGACGCCGCCGGTGTCGCATTCGAAGATCAGCAGGCGGCCGTCGCGCGTCTCGGCGCAGTCGACGCTGCAGTAGTCGAGGCCGAGCCGCGCGTCCAGCGCCGCCAGCGCCGCCGCGTGGCGGCGCGCGAAGCCGGTCTCGAAACCGTCGAAGAAACGCTGCTCCTCGGCCCGGTTGTCGGCGCGGTCGGCCATGTCGCCGTTCAGGTAATGCACCATCCAGCGCGCCGAGATCGCCAGATGCACCGGCCAGGCGCGGCCGCCGACGAACGCCAGCCGCACCTTGCGGTACTGGCCGTCGGCGCCGGCGTAGTCGACGAAGGTCGAGATGACGAAATCGTCGCCGGGGTTGGCCTCGAGATGGACGGCGAGCGCGGCGCGGTCGGCGATGCGCGCCAGGCCGTGGCCGGCATGGCTGCCGCGCGGGCGGCAGATGAGCGGGAAATCGCCGCCGGGCAGCAGCGTGTCCAGGTCCGCCGCGCCGCGCGCCAGCGCCGCGAGCGTCGCGCGGTCGACGCGCGCCGAGGGCGGCACGAGGCAGCCGGGGGTGCCCTCGAGCACGCGCCACAGC
>JAGWVB010000471.1 GCA_018971105.1 Burkholderiales bacterium | reverse complement strand
CCCCGGGGCCGCCGCCGCGTCAGACGCCGCTCAGGCCATGGGCGACGAAATGCGGGTTCTCGTAGCCCGGCTTGCCGTAGCGCAGCACCCGGCCCTGGAGGTCGACGACCTCGCCCCCGGCCGCGCGCAGCACCGCATGGCCGGCCGCGGTGTCCCACTCCATCGTTCGTCCCAGGCGCGGATACAGGTCGGCCAGGCCGGCGGCGACGAGGCCGAACTTGAGCGACGAGCCGGCTGCGACGCGCGCGCCCACCGCCCTGCCCTGCAGCCATTGCGCGAGCGCTGCCTCGTCGCCATGCGAGCGGCTCGTCGCCAGCGTCGGGCCCGCGTCGGGCGCGGCGCGGCAATGCAGGGCGCGCCGCGCGCCGGACTCGACGCACCAGGCGCCGAGCCCGACGGCGCCGGCGTAGAGGCGGTCCTGCGCCGGCACATGGACGACGCCCAGCGTCGGCAGGCCGTCCTCGATGAGGGCGATGTTGACCGTGAATTCGCCGTTGCGGGTGACGAACTCGCGCGTGCCGTCGAGCGGATCGACGAGCCAGAAGCGCGCCGCGGAGGCCGGTGCCTCGCCGCGCGCCGCCGCCTCCTCGGCCACCACCGGCCACGCCGGCGTGAGCGCGCGCAAGGCGCGGACGATGAGCGCCTCGGCGCGCTCGTCGGCCTCGGTCACCGGCGACGCGTCGGACTTCGCGCGCACCTCGAAACCGGTGCCGTAGACGCCCATGATGAGGTCGCCGGCGGCACGCGCGATGGACTCGATGGCCGCCAGCAGCGCCAGCGGCGCGGGATTCGTTTCTCGACTCATGGCGCCGACTCTACGACGCCGGCCGCCGCGAGCGGCGGGAAATCGGCACGCCGGCGGCACCGGCGTGGCCGCCGCCGCAGGTGCGCCCCGGCTTCCTCAGTCGCCGCGCGCTTGGGCGCAGGCGCGACAGATGCAGGAGCGTCCCCTGGCCTCGGGTGCCAGCCGTTCGAGCAGCGCCGGCGCAAAGCGCACCGCGCGGCACCAGCAGTCCTGGTCGAAATGGCCTTCTTGCGCGGGTCGGCAGGCATTCGGCCCGCCGCACAGCGGGCAGCTGCGGGCCGGCAGGGGGGCGGGATCCGGATTCAAGGCAGGCCTCCTTCGGGCTGGCTGCATCCTAGCTCCGCCGCCAGTCCGCTGCTGCGCCGCGTCGGCCGCGCCAGCGCCTCGGCGAGCGCGCCGCGACGGGGGGCGACGAGGGTGAAGGCGCTGCGTGCCCGCGTGACGCCGGTGTAGACGAGCTCGCGCGTGAGCACCGGCGACGCATCGCCGGGCAGCACCAGCACCGTGTGCTCGAACTCCGAACCCTGCGCCTTGTGCACCGTCATCGCATAGGCGGTCTCGACGTGGGCGAGCCGGTCCACGCCGACCGAGCGATAGCCGTCGCCCTCGGCGAAGCAGGCGCGCAACGGGCCGCCCGCGCCGCGCGGCCGCAGCACGACGCCGACATCGCCGTTGTAGACACCGGTGGCGGCATCGTTGCGGGTCACCATCACCGGCCGGCCTTCGTACCAGGGTCCGGTGCGCTGGATCGCCTGGGCATCGGCCAGCGCGCGCTCGACCGCATCGTTGACGCCGGCCACGCCCCAGGGCCCCTCGCGCACGGCGCAGAGCAGGCGCAAGCGGTCGAAGTCGCGCAGCAGCGCGACGATGTCGGCATCGGACTCGGGATGCGCACGCAGCCGCTGCAGGTAATCGGCGTAGCCGCCGGGGGCGCCGCCGCGGCCCTGCAGCGCCAGCCGCACGACGTCGCCGGCCTCAGCGCCGTGCAGCCAGCGCAGTTCCGGCCCCGCCGCCGCGTCGAGCAGCGCCGCGGCGACGCTC
>JAGWVB010000174.1 GCA_018971105.1 Burkholderiales bacterium | reverse complement strand
TAGGCCTTGGCCTCGCCGCCGAACTTCGCCGCCAGGATCGTCGTGATCGCCGCCGTCAGCGTCGTCTTGCCATGGTCCACGTGGCCGATCGTGCCGACGTTCACGTGCGGCTTGGTGCGTTCGAATTTACCTTTTGCCATTTCGATTCTCCGAAAAAGAGCGGGGCCAGTGTTGGGGTTTTAGGTTTCCGCCGGGGCTGTGAATCGCCTGCCACTGGCAGCAGGCGCAGACCCGGCGAAGACCGCTGGAATGCCTTACTTCGCGCCGCGCGCGGTGATGATGGCGTCGGCGACGTTCTTCGGCGCCTCGCTGTAATGCTTGAACTCCATCGTGTAGGTCGCGCGGCCCTGCGACATCGAGCGCAGCGTCGTCGAGTACCCGAACATCTCCGACAACGGCACCTCGGCCTTGATGATCTTGCCGCCGCCGGGCATGTCGTCCATGCCCTGGACCATGCCGCGACGGCTCGAGAGGTCGCCCATCACGCCGCCGGCGTAATCCTCGGGCGTCTCGACCTCGACGGCCATCATCGGCTCGAGGATCACCGGGCTGGCCTTGCGGCAGCCGTCCTTGAAGCCCATCGACGCGGCCATCTTGAACGCGTTCTCGTTCGAGTCGACCTCGTGGTACGAACCGAAGGTCAGCGAGACCTTGACGTCGACCACCGGGTAGCCGGCGAGCACGCCGTTGGGCAGCGTGTCCTCGATGCCCTTCTTGACCGCCGGAATGAATTCGCGCGGCACGACGCCGCCCTTGATCGCGTCGACGAACTCGAAGCCCTTGCCCGGCTCCTGCGGCTCGATCTTCAGCACGACATGGCCGTACTGGCCCTTGCCGCCCGACTGACGCACGAACTTGCCTTCGACGTCGCTGACGGCCTTGCGGATCGTCTCGCGGTAGGCGACCTGCGGCTTGCCGACGTTGGCCTCGACGCCGAATTCGCGCTTCATGCGGTCGACGATGATTTCCAGGTGCAGCTCGCCCATGCCGGAAATGATGGTCTGGCCCGATTCCTCGTCGGTGCGCACGCGGAACGACGGGTCTTCCTGCGCCAGACGGCCCAGGGCGATGCCCATCTTCTCCTGGTCGGCCTTGGTCTTGGGCTCGACGGCCTGCGAGATCACCGGCTCGGGGAAGATCATCTTCTCGAGCGTGATGATCGAATCCGGATCGCACAGCGTCTCGCCCGTCGTCACGTCCTTCAGACCGACGCAGGCGGCGATGTCGCCGGCCAGGATCTCCTTGATTTCCTCGCGCTGGTTCGCGTGCATCTGCAGGATCCGGCCGATGCGCTCCTTCTTGCCGCGGATCGGGTTGTAGACCGAGTCGCCCGACTTCAGCACGCCGGAATAGACGCGCACGAAGGTCAGCTGGCCGACATAGGGGTCGGTCATGAGCTTGAACGCGAGGGCGGCGAACTTCTCCTCGTCGGCAGCGCGACGCTCGGTCGGCTTGTCGTCGTCGTCGGTGCCGGGCACCGGCGGGATGTCGATCGGCGAAGGCATGAAATCGATCACGCCGTCTAGCATGCGCTGCACGCCCTTGTTCTTGAACGCGGTGCCGCAGAACATCGGCTGGATCTCGGCCGCGATCGTGCGCGTGCGGATGCCGCCGATGATCTCGGCCTCGGTCAGCTCGCCCGACTCGAGGTACTTGTTCATCAGTTCTTCGCTGGCCTCGGCGGCCGCCTCGACGAGGTTCTCGCGCCACTTCTGCGCTTCCTCGACGAGCTCGGCGGGAATCTCCCGGTACTCGAACTTCATGCCCTGCGAGGCCTCGTCCCAGATGATCGCCTTCATCACGATGAGGTCGATCACGCCGGTGAAGTTCTCCTCGGCGCCGATCGGGATCACGACCGGCACCGGGTTGGCCTTCAGCCGCGCCTTCATCTGGTCGTAGACCTTGAAGAAGTTGGCGCCCGTGCGGTCCATCTTGTTGACGAAGGCCAGGCGCGGCACCTTGTACTTGTTGGCCTGGCGCCAGACCGTCTCCGACTGCGGCTGCACGCCGCCGACGGCGCAGTACACCATGCAGGCGCCGTCGAGCACGCGCATGCTGCGCTCGACCTCGATCGTGAAGTCGACGTGGCCCGGGGTGTCGATGATGTTGATGCGGTGCTCGGGATGCGACAGGTCCATGCCCTTCCAGAAGCAGGTCGTCGCGGCCGAGGTGATCGTGATGCCGCGCTCCTGTTCCTGCTCCATCCAGTCCATCGTGGCCGCGCCGTCGTGGACCTCACCGATCTTGTGGTTCACACCCGTGTAGAACAGGATGCGCTCGGTGGTGGTGGTCTTGCCGGCATCGATGTGGGCGCTGATACCGATGTTGCGGTAGCGCTCGATGGGGGTCTTGCGGGCCATGATGAGACTCCAAATGCAGGGGCCGCCGACGGGTTGGTACTAACCCGGGGGCGGCCTGGGGGGCGGGAATTAGAAGCGGAAGTGCGAGAAAGCCTTGTTGGCTTCGGCCATGCGGTGGACTTCGTCGCGCTTCTTGACGGCGCCGCCACGGCCTTCGCTGGCCTCGAGCAGTTCATTGGCCAGGCGCGCGGCCATCGACTTCTCGCCGCGCTTGCGCGCCGATTCCTTGAGCCAGCGCATCGCCAGGGCCTGACGGCGCACGGGGCGAACTTCCACGGGAACCTGGTAGTTCGCACCGCCGACCCGGCGGGACTTGACTTCGACCATCGGCTTGATGTTGTTCAGCGCGACCATGAAGACCTCCAGCGGGTCCTTGTTGGCCTTGGTCTCGACCTGCTCGAGCGCGCCGTAGATGATGCGCTCGGCGATCGCCTTCTTGCCCGACTCCATGATGACGTTCATGAACTTGGACAGATCGACCGATCCGAACTTCGGGTCCGGGAGGATCTCGCGCTTGGGTACTTCGCGACGACGGGGCATTTCGATTCCTTCTCTGGTTCAGTTGGCACCGCCGTGCGGCGCCTCGAACGGCCATCCGGACCGTTCACTTACTCGGCGCGCCTGGACCGACCGGGTCGCAGCGGCGCCGCGAATGGCGGCACTCAGGCCTTCTTGGGACGCTTGGCGCCGTACTTCGACCGCGACTGCTTGCGATCCTTGACGCCCTGCAGGTCGAGCGAGCCGCGCACGATGTGATAGCGCACGCCCGGCAGGTCCTTGACCCGGCCGCCGCGCACCAGTACGACGCTGTGCTCCTGCAGGTTGTGACCCTCGCCGCCGATGTACGAGATGATCTCGAACCCGTTGGTCAGGCGCACCTTGGCCACCTTGCGCAGGGCCGAGTTCGGCTTCTTCGGCGTGGTGGTGTAGACGCGCGTGCAGACGCCGCGGCGCTGCGGGCTGTTCTGCATCGCAGGCGATTTGGACTTCGTCACTTCGACCTGGCGGCCGTGGCGGACGAGCTGATTGATGGTTGGCATGGAAGTAACTTGTTCCCGTTTGAAGCTACGCTGGCTCTTCGGGATCATCCCTGCCGCAGCGCGGTGGGGTCCGACCGCCGGCCGCGACGCGTGGGCGACGAGGCCGGCATGGCTTGCGAGCGGCACCGGCCCGGGCCTTGCGCCATGGCGGATTCGCGGCAAAGATCGCCGAAAAGCCTTCTAGTATAAGCGGTCCCCCGCACAATCACAACCAACACCGCGATGGCCGACGATCGACCGGCGCCGGGAGCCGCGGCCCTGGTGCTCGATACCAACAGCGTGCTCGACTGGCTGGTGTTCCGCGATCCGTCGATGCGGGCTGCGGCCGACGCGGTGGAGAGCGGACGCCTGCGCTGGATCGCCTGCCCGCGCATGCGCGACGAGCTGGCGCGTGCCTTGACTTATGCCTCGCTGTCGCGCTGGAAACCGGACAGTGAGCACGTGCTTTCCAAGTTTGATCAACATGCCGAGCAGCGCACGACACCGCCCACGCTGCCGGGCCTGCGCTGCCACGACGCCGACGATCAGGTCTTCATCGACCTGGCCGTCGCTGCCGGTGCGCGTTGGCTGATCACGCGCGACCAGGCGCTGCTGAAGCTCGCGCGGCGCGCGGCGCCGCTCGGCGTCATCGTGCTGCGGCCGGCCGACTTCGCCGCGGACGCCTGAGGCGGCGCCTCACTTCGCCTTCGCGGCGCTGCAGTCCAGCGGCTGGAAATCGACGCGCCGGTCGAGCGCGTCGCGCGCGTCGTCGGTACCCGTGCCGGCGATCGGCCGGCTCGATCCATAGCCCAGCACGTCGAGGCGCCGGTTCAGCCTGCGGTTCTGCGCCAGCAGCCTCGCGCGCACCAGTTCGGCGCGCTGCAGCGACAAGCGCACATTCAGCGGCTCGGATCCGCTGCGGCTGGTGTGGCCGCCGATGACCAGGCATTCGCCGGTCGCGGCTGCATGATTGGCGATCTGCCGCAGCCACATCGCATATTCGCTCGTCAGCTGCCGGTTGGCCACGAAGAGTTGCGAGCCGGGCCTGAAGAGCAGCTTGACGCCGAGGCGCTGGTGCTTCAGCCCGTAGTCGACCAGCTCGCCGAAGGCCTCGGCGGCCTCGGCCCGGCGCTTGAGCTTGGCGGCCGCGAGATAGATGCCGTTGCGCACGCGCAATTGATCGCCGCCGCTCATGCGCAGGGCACCGCGGTAAAGGTCGAGCGCATCCTCGTAATGACCGTCGTTGTAGGCGCCGATGGCGTCGTTGACGACGGCGGCCACCGCGATGCGGTCCCAGTACGCGGGCTGGATCGGATCGCCGACCCGGGTGCCCTGGCAGGTCCTGACATAGCCGCTCGAGGCCTCGTCGCCGGCCCAGCCCGGGCTGTCCTGGAAGAAGGCCGAAGGCCTGTCGTCGACGCCGGCTGTCGCCGCACGGGCGTAACCCTTCGAGATGATCCTGCCGCTGCGCAGGTCGAGCAGGGCCAGGCAGATGCGATACCACTCGGTCGGCCCCTCGTTCCTGCCCGCCCGGTCCAGCGGCGTGAAGGTGCCGATGAAGACGATGGGGCCGCGCGCCAGCATCTCCGAGCTGAAGGGCTCGGGCTGGAAGCGCGGGTAGCGCTCCCGCACCAGCTTCAGCACGCTGGCCTCGATCTCGTGCGTCGCCCTCGTCTGGGCCCAGGTGTTGCCGTCGATCAGCGGATCGACGACGAGCGGCATCGGCGCCTGCGCGCCGGCCGGCCATTGGACATCGTTGAACAGCGTCTGCGTCGCGAGCATCACGGCCTCGGCCATCGGCAGAATGGGCGGGGGCGCTGCCGCGGCGGCTGTCGATGCCGCGGGCGATGCGGCGGCGGTGGGCGCGGCACGCGTCGCCGCCGAGGCCGCCGTGGCGCCGGCCGCCGCTGGGCCCGCGCTGGGGCCGGCGGCACATCCCGCCAGCCCGAGGCCGATCCAGGCCCAGGCCCAGGCCCACAGGAACCAGCGCCGACCCGTCGAACCCACCGCGCTTCGAATCATGTCGATCTCCATGTCCAGCCACACGCGCGCCGATGATCGCAGACGCGCGCCCGCCGGTCATCCCGATTTCGACGGGCCGCGCGGCGCGCGGTGCACGCTCGCACCCGGGCCGGCCATGAAAAAGGGCGGCCGAAGCCGCCCTGAGCCAGCCTGGGAAACGCGCCGCTATTCGGCCGCGCCGCCGCTCGCCGCAGCGGCCGTCGCCGCATCGACGTTGGCCATCTGCACCGCCGCCAGTTCCTCGGCCTCCTGCAGCGCGATCGCCCGGCGCTCGCTCTCGTCCATCGCCTCCTTGGCCTTGCGCGCCTCGTGGAAGGCCATGCCGGTGCCCGCGGGGATGAGGCGGCCGACGATGACGTTTTCCTTGAGGCCGCGCAGCTCGTCGCGCTTGCCCATGATCGCCGCCTCGGTCAGCACGCGCGTCGTTTCCTGGAACGAGGCCGCGGAGATGAACGAGTCGGTCGACAGGCTGGCCTTGGTGATGCCCAGCAGCACGTCGGCATGGGTCGCCGGGACCTTGTCCTCCGACCGCAGGCGATCGTTGGTGTCGAGCAGCTCGCTGCGCTCGATCTGCTCGCCCGCGATGTAGCCGCTGTCGCCCGGGTTGACGATCTGCACCCGACGCAGCATCTGGCGCACGATCACCTCGATGTGCTTGTCGTTGATCTTCACGCCCTGCAGGCGGTAGACGTCCTGCACCTCGTCGACGATGTAGCGCGCCAGCTCCTCGATGCCGAGCAGGCGCAGGATGTCCTGCGGGTCGGCGCTGCCGTCGACCACCAGTTCGCCGCGGTTGACGACCTGGCCTTCGTGCACCAGGATGTTCTTTTCCTTGGCGACCAGCTCCTCGTGCACCTTGCCTTCGTGGTCGGTGATCTGGAGCCGGTTCTTGCCCTTGGTCTCCTTGCCGAATGACACCGTGCCGGTGATCTCGGCCAGCGTGCCGACATCCTTCGGAGAACGCGCCTCGAACAGCTCGGCCACGCGCGGCAGGCCGCCCGTGATGTCGCGCGTCTTCTGGCCTTCCATCGGGATGCGCGCCAGCACCTCGCCGGGGGCGAGTTCCTGGCCGTCGCGGATCTGGATCAGCGCGCCGACCGGGAAGCCGATCGTCACCGAGTGATCGGTGCCGGGGATCTTGACTTCCTGGCCCGCGGCGTCGAGCAGCTTGACCTGCGGCCGCACGACCTTGGCCGCGCCGCGGCGCTTCGGGTCGATCACGACCAGGGTCGACAGGCCGGTGACCTCGTCGACCTGCTTGGCGACGGTGACGCCTTCCTCGACGTTCTCGAAGCGCGCACGGCCCGCGAACTCGGTGATGATGGGTCGCGTCAGCGGGTCCCAGTTCGCCAGCACCTGACCGGCCTTGACGGCCTGGTCGGGCTTGATGTTGAGCGTCGCGCCGTAGGGCAGCTTGTGACGCTCGCGCTCGCGGCCATGCGGATCGCTGATGACGATCTCGCCCGAACGCGAGATCACGACCAGCACCCCCTTGCCGTTGGTGACGTAGCGCATCGTGGCGTTGAAGCCGATGATGCCGTCGCTCTTGGCGTCGACGCTGCTCGCCACCGCCGCGCGCGATGCCGCGCCGCCGATGTGGAACGTGCGCATCGTCAGCTGGGTGCCGGGCTCGCCGATCGACTGCGCGGCGATCACGCCGACCGCCTCGCCGACATTGACCTCGCCGCCGCGGCCGAGGTCGCGGCCGTAGCACTTGGCGCAGATGCCGAAGCGCGTCGCGCAGGTCAGCGCCGTGCGCACCTTGACCTCGTCGACGCCAGCGGCCTCGAGGGTGTCGATGATGTCCTCGTCGAGCATCTGGCCCGCGCCGAGCATCACTTCCTGCGTCTCGGGGTGCAGCACCTCGACCGCGGTGACGCGGCCCAGGATGCGGTCGCGCAGCGATTCGATGACCTCGCCGCCCTCGACCAGCGCACGGCGGTTCATGCCGTTCTGCGTGCCGCAATCGCTTTCGGTGACGACCAGGTCCTGGGTCACGTCGACGAGTCGGCGCGTCAGGTAGCCCGAGTTCGCGGTCTTCAGCGCCGTGTCCGCCAGGCCCTTGCGGGCGCCGTGGGTAGAGATGAAGTACTGCAGGACGTTCAGGCCCTCGCGGAAGTTCGCCGTGATCGGCGTCTCGATGATGCTGCCGTCGGGCTTGGCCATCAGGCCGCGCATGCCGGCCAACTGGCGGATCTGCGCGGCGGAACCGCGCGCGCCCGAGTCGGCCATCATGTAGATCGAGTTGAACGACTCCTGGTCGACGAGCTTGCCGTTGCGGTCCTCGACCTTCTGCTTCGAGAGCTGGGCCATCATGACCTTGCCCACCTCGTCACCGGTCTTGCCCCAGATGTCGACGACCTTGTTGTAGCGCTCGCCGGCGGTCACGAGACCCGAGACGTACTGCTGCTCGATCTCCTTGACCTCCTTCTCGGCCTTCTCGATCAGGCCCGGCTTCTCCTTGGGCACCAGCATGTCGTCGATGGCGATCGAGATGCCGGCGCGCGTGGCCAGCCGGAAGCCGCTCTGCAGCAGCTTGTCGGCGAAGACGACGGTGTCCTTCAGGCCGCATTTGCGGAACGAGGTGTTGATCAGGCGCGAGATTTCCTTCTTCTTCAGCGCCTTGTTGATGTTGCTGAACGGCAGCCCCTTGGGCAGGATCTCCGACAGCAGCGCGCGGCCGACCGTGGTGTCGACGAGCTTGGTCTCGGCCACGAACTCGCCGTTCGCGTCCTTGACCCATTCGGTCATCCGCACCGCGATCTTCGCCGTGACCTCGACGACGCCGTTGTCGAGCGCGCGCTGCAGCTCCTGCATATCCGCGAAGATCATGCCCTCGCCGCGGCCGTTGATGCGCTCGCGCGTCGCGTAGTACAGGCCCAGCACGACGTCCTGGCTCGGCACGATCGACGGTTCGCCGTTGGCCGGGAACAGCACGTTGTTGGAGGCCAGCATCAGCGTGCGGGCTTCCATCTGCGCCTCGATCGACAGCGGCACGTGGACGGCCATCTGGTCACCGTCGAAGTCGGCGTTGAACGCCGAGCACACGAGCGGATGCAGCTGAATCGCCTTGCCCTCGATCAGCACCGGCTCGAAGGCCTGGATGCCCAGGCGGTGCAGCGTCGGTGCGCGGTTGAGCAGGATCGGGTGTTCCTTGATGACTTCCTCGAGGATGTCCCAGACCACCGGCGTGCCCGATTCGACTTCCTTCTTCGCCGCCTTGATCGTGGTGGCGATGCCCATCGCTTCCAGGCGCGAGAAGATGAAGGGCTTGAACAGCTCGATCGCCATCAGCTTGGGCAGGCCGCACTGGTGCAGCTTGAGCGTCGGGCCGACGACGATGACCGAACGGCCCGAGTAGTCGACGCGCTTGCCCAGCAGGTTCTGGCGGAAGCGGCCCGACTTGCCCTTGATCATGTCGGCCAAGGATTTGAGCGCGCGCTTGTTCGCGCCCGTCATCGCCTTGCCGCGACGGCCGTTGTCGAGCAGCGAATCGACCGCTTCCTGCAACATGCGCTTCTCGTTGCGCACGATGATTTCCGGCGCTTTGAGTTCGAGCAGGCGCGCGAGGCGGTTGTTGCGGTTGATGACGCGGCGGTAGAGGTCGTTGAGGTCGCTGGTCGCGAAGCGGCCACCGTCCAGCGGCACCAGCGGACGCAGGTCCGGCGGCAGCACCGGCAGCACCTCCATCACCATCCAATGCGGCTTGATGCCCGACTTCTTGAAGGCTTCCATCACCTTCAGGCGCTTGGAATTCTTCTTGATCTTGAGCTCGGACCCGGTCATGTCGTTGCGGATCTTGTCGATCTCGACGTCCAGGTCCATTTCCTCGAGCAGCTTGCGGATGCCCTCGGCGCCCATCATGGCGACGAATTCATCGCCGAATTCGGCATGCTTGGCCTCGAAGTCGTCCTCGCTCATGATCGAGAACTTCTTCAGCGGCGTCATGCCCGGGTCGACGACGACATAGGCCTCGAAATACAGCACGCGCTCGATGTCGCGCAGCGTCATGTCGAGCACGAGGCCCAGACGCGACGGCAGCGACTTGAGGAACCAGATATGCGCGCAGGGCGCGGCGAGGTCGATGTGACCCATGCGCTCGCGCCGCACCTTGGTCTGCGTGACCTCGACGCCGCATTTCTCGCAGATCACGCCGCGGTGCTTCAGGCGCTTGTACTTGCCGCACAGGCACTCGTAGTCCTTGATCGGGCCGAAGATCTTGGCGCAGAA
>JAGWVB010000173.1 GCA_018971105.1 Burkholderiales bacterium | reverse complement strand
TGCCGGCCGCCTCGCCGCAACCCTGGCCGACGAGGCGCGCGAGTGCGGCCACCGCCTCGGCCGCGTCGGGGCCGGTGGCGGTCAGGTGCACGCTCTGGCCCTGGCGCGTCGCCAGGCCCATCAGCGCGACGACCGACTTCGCATTGGCCTCGTCGCCGCCGCGCACGAGCCTGATCTCGGACTTGTAGCGCTTGGCCGCGGCCGCCAGCACCGCCGCCGGGCGCGCATGCAGGCCCTGCGCGTTGGGCAGGACGACGGCGTCGCCTTGCACGCTCTCGGCCGCGCCCGGGCTCGCGCCGGCAGCGACGCTGGCGGCGGGAGCCGCCGCCGCGAGCGTGAGCCGCATCAGCGGCGCCCCGGCGGCGACGACGCCGCGGCAGGTCTCGATCGCCGTCACCGCGTCCATGTTCGCGACCACGATCTGTGTCAGCAGGCTGCGCGCCCTGGCGGCGAGCGCGTCGACGTCGAAGCGCAGCAGCGGCTGGCCGCGCTCGACGCGGTCGCCGACATGCACGAGCGGCGCGAAGCCCTCGCCGCGCAGCATCACGGTGTCGATGCCGACATGGATCAGCAGCTCGACGCCGTTGTCGGCGCGCAGCGTCAGCGCATGGTGCGCGCCGTGCAGCTGCACGACCTCGCCCGCCATCGGCGCCAGCAGTTCGCCCGAGGTGGGGTCGATCGAGACGCCGTCGCCGACGATCTTCTGCGCGAACACCGGGTCGGGCACGCGGTCCAGCGGCACGATGAGGCCGGCCAGCGGCGCGCCGATCTCGAAGGGGGGATGGGTTGCGGACACGCGGCGATCTCCAGGGCTCGGCTCGGCCAGGGGCTGTTGTACCTCAGTGGCCGGGGCCGATGACCAGGCGCGCCGGACCGCCCGGGTCGGGCAGCACCAGCGTGAGGCGGTGCGTCGCCGCGTCGAGCCGGGCGTCGACCGGGCGGCCATCGAGCGTGGCCTGCGGCGCGGCGCCGTCCCAGCCGTGGACCACGACCTCGATCGAGTGCCACCAGGGCCGATGCCGGCCTTCGCGCGCCGCGAAGTCCAGCGTCAGCGCGCCCGGCGCCGCGGTGCAACGCAGGCGCTGGCGCAGGTAGTCGCCGCGCCGGTAGGCCAGGCTGATGCCGTCGTCGTCGTAGAGCGTGCCGGCGCAGTCGGGGCCCGGGTAGACGGCGATCTCGAGCGGGCCCGACGGCGTCTGGCTGGTGCTCTGCACGAGCGGCTGGCGCGGGATGATCGCGCCCGGCCGCACATAGACCGGCAGGCGCTCGAGCGTCGGCGTCTCGACCACGCGATCGCCGCTCACGCGCGCATCGCTCCAGTAATCGGTCCAGCCCGGTCCCGGCAGCTGCACCGTGTAGGGCGCCGGCGATTCGCCGGTCGGCGCCGGCGCCACGAGCAGGTCGGGCCCGAGCATGAACTGGTCGCGCACGCCCAGGTTGCGCCGGGCCGAGGCCGCCACGGCCCGCGGGAATTCGAGGAACACCGGCCTCATGATGGGCAGGCCGCTGCGGCTGGCTTCGTCGGCGAGCGCGTAGAGATAGGGCAGGAGCCGGTAGCGCGCCTCCACGTAGCGGCGCCGGATCTCGAGGTCGCGCGCCGGGCCGACCCAGGGTTCCTGCGCCGGCTTGGCGTTGTCGGCATGGTCGCGGAAGATGGGCTGGAAGGCGCCGACCTCGAACCAGCGCGTCAGCAGCTCGGGCGAAGGCTGGGCGCCGGCGAAGCCGCCGATGTCGTCGCCGGCGTAGGCGAAGCCGCTCAAGCCCAGGTTGACGAGCATCGAGGTCGCGAGGTTGAGCTGGTCCCAGCTCGACGAGTTGTCGCCGGTCCAGGTCGCGGCCCAGCGCTGGCCGCCGGCGTAGCTCGCGCGCGTGAGGACGAAGGGGCGCTCGTCGGGGCGCAGCTTGAGCAGCCCTTCGTAGGTCGCGCGCGAATTGAGCAGGCCGTAGACGTTGTGGATCTCGGCATGGCTGGCCTGGCGCGGCGCGAAGCCGGGCTCGTCGATGCGGTGCACGAGGTCCAGCGGCAGCGTCGAAGCCGGGCCGTCGAACACCGAGGGCTCGTTCATGTCGTTCCAGAAGCCGGCCACGCCGATGCGCGCGAAATAGGCATATTGGCGGCCCCACCAGTCGCGCACGGCGCTGCGGCTGAAGTCCGGGAACACCGAGGGACCGGGCCAGACCTTGCCGACGAATTCCGAGCCGTCGGGGTTCTTGACGAAGGCGTCCGCAGCCTCGCCGCTGTCGTAGGGCGCGTAGCCCTGGCCCGGCGCATGCGCGATGTGCAGGTCGGTGATGAGCACCAGGTGCAGGCCCTGCGCGCCGAGCTCGGCGACCAGCCCCGGCAGGTCGGGAAAGGCGCTGCGGTCGACCGTGAACGGGCGGTTGCGGTCCTGGTAGCCGATGTCGAGGTAGATCGCATCGGCCGGGATGCGGTGGCCGCGCAGGCCGGCGGCGATGCGCCGCACCTCGGCCGCCGTGCCATACGAGTAGCGCGATTGCTGGAACCCGAGCGCCCAGCGCGGCGGCAGCGGCGCCGTGCCGGTGAGCCAGGCATAGGCGCGCACGACATCCTTGGGCGTCGGGCCGGCGAGGACGTAATAGTCGATCGGCCCGTCCGCGGCGCCGAAGGCCAGCGTGTCGCGCTCGGACTTGCCGAAATCGAAGAACGAGCGCCAGTTGTTGTCCATGAAGAGGCCGAAGGCCCGCCCGTCGTCGCGTGCCCCGAGCACGAACGGGATGCTCTTGTAGAGCGGGTCGGTGCCGCGCTGGAACAGGTAGGTGTCGCTGTTCCACAGCGTGTAGGCCTGGTCGCGGCGGTCCAGCGGCCCGGTCTTGTCGCCGAGGCCGAAGTAATGCACGTCGGCGGGCATGACCTTGCGCAGCCTGAACCGATGGCCGTGGAAGGTCAGCGGCGCGTCGGCCACGTCGTCGAGCAGCTCGTGCCCGGCCGCGTCGGCGATGCGCAGCGCCAGCGTGCGGCGATCGAGCCGCAGCTGCAGCGCCGGCGTCGTCAGCGTCGCGGTCGTCGCCGTCTCGGTCACCGCGATCTCGCAGTGCGCGTCGCGCCGGTCGGCGGTGACGGCCCAGGAGGCGTCCTCGGCGAGCGCGCCGCGGCCGATGCGCACGCGCACGATGTCGGGCCGCGGCGCGGTGATCTCGATCACGCGGTCGCCGCTGACGGCGCGGTAGACGGGCGCGGCGCCGGCGCCCGCCGCTGCGAACAAGGCTGCCGAGACCAGCCGCCGCAGCCAGGTGGCCGCCGCGGAACCGGCTTGGCCGGGCCGCTGGCGGCGTCCCTTCGGGGGGAGGCGCCGAAGTGCCTGCGGGGGGGCCATCAATTCCCCGCCTTGCAATGCCGGTTGATGTATTCGCGGTGCCCGGGCAGCTCGCGCGCGGCCGCCGCCATCGCGCCACGCAGCTTCTCGAGGTAGGCCGTGCCGTCGGTCTCGCGGTAGTCGAGCAGCGGGTCGTTGCGCTCGGGCCAGTTGAACTGGCCCATGTGCACGGCGAGCCAGCTGGCCTCGCCGAACAGGTCCATCCAGCCCGGGATGAGCCGGCCGTGGCGCCTGAAGTGGGCGATCTTGTATTGCAGCGTGTCGGGGATGCTCATCTGCCTGCAATAGCGCCAGAGTTCGCTGTCGTCGCGCTCGGTCAGGTGGTAATGCAGGATGATGAAGTCGCGGATGCGCTCGGTCTCGGCCGCGCTCACGCGGTTGAATTCCTCGATCACCAGCGGATCGAAATCGCGCTCCGGGAAATAGGCCAGCAGCTTCGAGATCCCCGCCTGCACGAGATGCAGGCTGGTCGATTCCAGCGGCTCGAGGAAGCCGCTCGCCAGGCCGATCGCGATCACGTTCCTGTTCCAGGCCTGCTTGCGGCGCCCGGGCATGAAGCGGATCGGCCGCGGGTCGGCAAGCGGCTTGCCGTCGAGATGGGCCAGCAGCACGCGCGCGGCCTCGTCATCGCTCGTGTAGGCCGATGAATACACATGGCCGTTGCCGGTGCGGTGCTGCAGCGGGATGCGCCATTGCCAGCCCGCCGTATGCGCCATCGACAGCGTGTAGGGGTTGAAGCTGCCGGTCTCGCAGGGCACGGCCAGCGCGCGATCGCAGGGCAGCCAATGCGTCCAGTCCTCGTAGCCGGTCTTCAGCGTGCCCTCGATGAGCAGCGCGCGCATGCCCGAGCAGTCGATGAACAGCTCGCCGGCGACGACGCGGCCGTCCTCCAGCGTCAGGCTCTCGATGAAGCCGGTCCCGGCGTGCTGCTGCACCGATGCGACCTTGCCCTCGATGCGCCGGACGCGCCGCGCCTCGCTGTATTCGCGCAGCTGGCGCGCATACAGCCCGGCGTCGAAATGGTAGGCGTAGTCGTAGGTCGACAGCACATGGCGCGGGTCGCCCGCCGGGCGCCCGAAGCGCCCCTCCCGGGCCGCCGCCCAGGCCATCGAGTATTCCTCCAGCGGCGCCGCGCGCTGCTGCAGGCGCGCGCGCTGCCAGTGATGCTGGATCTGCACCAGGTCGAAGGGGCGGCCGAAGCTGCCGAAGGGATGGAAATAGCTGTGCCCCTGGCGGCCCCAGTGGTCGAAGCGGATGCCGAGCTTGAACGAGCCCTGGGTGCGGCGCAGGAACTCGTTCTCGTCCAGCCCCAGCATCTGGTTGAACTGCTTGATGGGCGGGATCGTCGCCTCGCCGACGCCGATGGTGCCGATCTCCTCCGATTCGACGAGCGTGATCTCGCAATCGCGCTGGATCGATTTGGCCAGCGCCGCCGCCGTCATCCAGCCCGAGGATCCGCCGCCGAGGATGACGACGCGTCTGATCAGTTTGTCTTGCATGGCGGGATCCCGGGTGATTCGGGAACACTGTAGTCGAATGGAAAAAGCGCGCCCGGGGATCGCTCCCCGGGCGCGCCGCAGGTCATCGTGACGCTACGCTCTAGAAGGCGTAGTTCAGCCCCAGGACCGTGACGCGGCCGTTGTTGGCGCCGACGGTGCCCACCGGCTGGCCGTTGACCTGCGGCTGGCCGAGGATGCCGTTGCCCTGGTCGAGGCCGCTCGTGAACAGCTTGTTCGTCAGGTTGTGGACGTTCAGGCTGACGGTGGCGCCGGGGGCGAACTCGTAGCTCAGGTTCAGGTGCAGCAGCGTGAAGCCGGGCGCCCAGTATTCAGGCGCCGTGTTCACGTTCGTGCGGCCGCGACCCTGGATCATCAGCCCGGCCGTGAAGTTGCCGATCGAGTACGACGGCGCCAGCATGAACATCAGCGACGGCGTGTTCGCGGGCTGGTTGCCGACCCCGGTCGAGACCTCGCTCTGCGGCGTCGGGCCCTGCGCGTTGGCGGTGATCAGCGCCTGCGTGTAGGTCATGTTGCCGATGAGCCCGAAGCCGCCGCTGTGCATCGCGCCCTCGAGCTCGAGACCGGTGGCCTTGTAGGCGCTGTTGTAATAGGTGCCGGCCGGACCCTTGGTGAGGTCGTAGTTCGACGAGCTGTAGGTGTTGTGGAACAGCGTGCCGTTCAGGCTGTAGCCGATGCCGGCGACATGGCCCTTGCGCTTGATGCCGATTTCCTGCTGCTGCACCATGCTCACGGCGAGCTGCTGGCCCGAGGAGTTGAGCGAGCCGTCGGGATTCGTGTAGCCCGACAGGATGTTGCGGTCGACGTTGAAGCGGCCGCCCTTGCTGACGCGGGCGAAGACGCTGGTGTCGTTGTTCAGGCTGTACAGGCCGCCCACGGTGTACGAGTTGTAGCTCGCACCGTAGTTCAGCGCCTCGTAGGTGTTCGGGTCGAGCGTCACCGTGTCGACCAGCGCGCCGTCCATCATCACCACATGGTCGGTGGCGGCCGAGCCCTGCATCGCCCAGCCGGTGGTCTTGAGCTGGTCGTGGCGCAGGCCGAGGTCGAGCTGGAACGGACCGGTTTCCCAGTTCATGTTCAGGTACGGCGCGGTGTCGGCGGCCTGGATGTCGTAGCTGCGGTTGGTGCCGTCGCCCCAGGCCGTGTTGTAGCCCGAGACGCCGTTGCGCGTCAGCAGCTGGCCGGTCGTGTCGTAGAGGTTCAGCGGCACCGGGTTGTGGCCGACGAGCGACTCGTAATGCTGGTTCGGGTGCCAGTCCTGGGCGATATGCTGGTCCATGTAGAACAGGCCGCCGGCCACGTGCAGCTTGCTGCCGCCGAAGTCGAGCGTCTTGTTCAGGCCCAGGTCATTGGCCAGGCTGCCCATGTCGCCCATGTGCGTGTAGATCTGGACGCCGCTGTTCAGGTAGGTGTCGGTGAAGGCCTGCCCGGTGACGGCGTTGGTGATCTTGCCGACGGTGCGTCCGTTGACGGTCGAGCCGATCACGCTCGCGGTCGGCGTCAGGCTCATGAAGTTGGTCGAGAACGAGCCGCTCATCTGCGTGTAGCGGAACTTGTCGTCGATCGTGTAGCCGTTGCCCGGGGTCAGGTGCAGCTGCATGCCGTAGGCGTTGGCCACCGGGTGCAGGCCGTCGGACTTCTTCTGGCCCAGCTGGCCCGAGGTGTTGTCCATGACGTCGATGGTCTGGTTGTAGACGCCGACGGTGGAACCGGTGCGGGCATCGAAGCCCGGGAACGCCGAGATGCCGGAGAAGCTGTTCGCGCCCGCGGCGACCAGCGCCGGGTACGAGGTGTACAGCGGCTCGGCGTCGTCGAGCAGCTTGAGGTTGAAGCGCAGCCAGCCCAGCTTGCCCAGTTCCTTGGTGGCGTTGGCCTTGATCTGGTAGCCCTGCTGGGCGTTGAAGCCCTGGTTGCGCACGCCGGTGCCTTCGGTGACGTAACCCTCGGCGTGGTAGCGCAGGCCGCTGGCGACCGGGCCGCCGACGGCGAAATAGGCCTTGTTCGAGTTGTAGCCGATGCCTTCCTCGATGCCGATCTGGCCGCCCGGGACGTCGCCGTCGTCGGTGATGTAGTTGATGACCGCGCCCGGGGCGCCCGAGGCCGCCGTCGACGCCGAGCCGCCGCGCACCGCCTCGATCGTGTTCGAGCGGTCGAAGCGGATCCAGTAGTCGTTGTTGCCGAAGTTCATGTCGCCGAACAACACCGTCGGCAGGCCGTCTTCCTGGATCTGCACGAAGGGCGAGCCGCCGGTCGTGATCGGCAGGCCGCGCACCGTGATGTTGGCGTTGCCGCCGGGGCCGTTGCCGCCGTTGTCGATCACGCCCGGGATCAGGCGCAGCACTTCGGACTGCGTCTGCGGGTTCATCGCCTTGACGAGGTCGTCGTCTACGGTGGTGACCGAGATCGAGCTCTTGAGCTTGCTCTGGTTGCCCGAGGTCGCGGTGACGACGATGCGCTCCAGGCCCAACGAGTCGGGCTGCGCCGCGGCAGTCGCGGTCGCCGCCGGTGCCGCCGCCTGCTGGCCGAACGCCGGCGCGGCCATCAGCGCGACGGCGCCGGTGGCGGCGAAGAGTGAACTCACGGTGGCGCTGACGGCGCGCTGCTTGAATTGGAAGGCCTTCATCGGGATTCCTTGTCTCTGGCTGTGGTGGGTTTGAATTGGGCCGGCGGCCCTTGCCTCGTGGCGGTCAGGAGCGGTTCTTCAGAGGATGCAATCGATTGCGTTGTAATGTTTAGCAAATCGAACTTTCCTGGAACCCGGGTTTGTCCGGAGTTGCAGCTTCGTGACAACAATCGTTTTCATGGATGTCCCGGGGCCGCGTCGCCCAAGGCCCATTGCGCTTCCACGCCGGGGCCCGCGAACGTGATCCGGGCCTGGCGCGCGGACAGGTCGACCGCCAGCTCGGCGCGGTGCGCGCCCGCGGTCCAGGCCAGCACCAGGCCGCCCTCGCCCGCGGCGCGCGCCTCGAAGCGCCCGCCGAAGGCCGCATGGGTGTTGCGCCAGCGCATGAGCTCGACGAGGCGCTGCACGACCGGCCGCTGCAGCGCCGCGAGCACCTCGGCGCGGCTGTAATGGTGGCGGTTGATGTCGCGCCCGACGCCGCTGCGCGCGAGCAGCTCCATGTCGTTCTCGCCCGCGAGCAGGCCGACGTAATAGACCTGCGGCACGCCCGGGACGAAGAACTGGATCGCGCGCGCGATCAGGTAGGCGCGGTCGTCGCGCCCCAGCGCGTCGTAGAAGGTGCAGTTGACCTGGTAGAGGTCGAGGTTCGAAGCCGCGGCGCCGGTGGCGCGCCGGCTCTGGCCATGGCTGTTGGCGTGGATGGTCTCGACGAGGCGGTCGAGCTCGGCCGGCGGCACGAGGCCGGGCCGGCCGGCGCGGTCGGCCGCGTCGGCGCCGATGTCGATGATGCCGATGCCGTCGTGGGTGTCGAGCACGGTCACCGCATTCGTCGGGCGCTGCGCGAGCCAGGCCAGCAAAGGCTCGGATCGGCCGAAAGTGAGCGCATGCAACACCAGCGGCGGCAGCGCGAAGTCGTAGACCCGGTCGACCTTGGCGGCGATCTCGATCTGCTTGCGGTAATACGAATGGATCTCGACCAGCACCTCGAGCCCGAGTTCGCGCGCGCGCGCGGCGAAGGCGTCGATGAAGTCGAAGGTCTCGGGCATCATGAAGCAGGAGGCGCCGGGTTTCTTGATCGCATAGCCGACGGCGTCGAGCCGCACCTGGGTCACGCCGCTGGCGGCCAGGCGCTGCAGGATCGAATCGAGGTAGGCGCGCCCGGCCGGATGGGCGACGGCGATGTCGATCTGCTGCGGCGTGAAGGTCGTCCACAGCAGGCGGCGCCGGCCATCGGCCAGCGTCGTCACGGTGAACGGCAGGCCCGGGCGCGGGCGGTAGATCGCGAGCAGGTCGGCCTCGCTCGCGCCCTGCGGAAACACCGAATCGAAGCTCAGGAACAGCCCGTCGGAGGGCGAGGCGGCACCGCGCGCCGACCAGTCGAGGAACTGCGGCGACTCCGACGACATGTGGTTGACGATCACGTCGGCCATCACGTCGACCTCGCGCGCGAGCGCGGCGACATCGTCCCAGCCGCCCAGCCGCGCATCGACCTGGGTATGGTCGATGGGGTCGAAGCCGGCATCGGCGCCGTCGATGCGGTGGAAGAACGGCAGCAGGTGGACACCGCCGAAGACCCCGGCCAAAGGTCCGGCCAGCAGCTCGCGCAGATCGGCCAGCGTGCCCCCGCCCAGGCGGTCGACATAGGTGATGAGCTGGACTTGATTTTTCATGCAATCGATTGCGGTATGAATTGCGCGATGGTATCGACTTGCCGACATTCACAGCTAGGTGTATGTCCTGAGCGCGGCGCAGCGCGCCGCTCAGTCGATGTGCGCGGCGCGCAGCGGCCAGATCCGGGTCGGGCCGAAGGCGGTGGCGCCGCCCTCCGAGTTCAGGTGCAGCCGCGTCGGCCCCGCGGGCGGGAAGCGCAGCTCGGTCAGCACGGCCTGGCCGGCATCGGCGAAGACCTCGATCGACGAGCGGTCGATCCACAGCCGCAGCCGCAGCGGCCGCCCGGGCGCCGGCGCCGCGCAGGCGGCATGGCGGCACCGGCCCCAGAGTTCATCGCCGGCCGGGCTCCAGCCCGCTGCCGAGCGGTCGACATAGACGGCGCCGCGCGCGCGGTCGTAGCCGACGCGCAGGCTCGAGTCGCCGCATTCGATCGCGATGCCGCAGCGCGCGGCGGCGGTCGCCTCGATCGCCAGCTCGACCTCGAAGGTGCCGGC
>JAGWVB010000172.1 GCA_018971105.1 Burkholderiales bacterium | reverse complement strand
AGCGCGCGAGCACGCGCTTGACGTTGCCGTCGAGGATGGCGGCGCGCTCGCCGTAGCAGAAGGCGGCGATCGCGGCCGCCGTCGAGCGCCCGATGCCGGGCAGCTCGGCCAGCGCCGCGCTGGTGCGCGGGAAAAGGCCGCCAGGGCTGCCGGCGACCGCCTGCGCGCATCGGTGCAGGTTGCGCGCGCGGCTGTAGTAGCCCAGGCCGCTCCACAGCGCCAGCACGTCGTCCAGCGGCGCCGCGGCGAGCGCCTGCACATCGGGGAAGCGCGCGAGGAAGCGGCCGTAATAGTCGATCACGGTCGCGACCTGGGTCTGCTGCAGCATGACCTCGGACAGCCAGACGCGGTACGGATCGCGCGTGCCCTGCCAGGGCAGGCCGCTGCGGCCATGGCTGCGCTGCCAGCGCACGACGCCGGCGGCGAACGAGTCGCCGTTCAAGCCGCGTCCTGCCGGGCCAGCACCGGGCGCGCGGGCGCGTCGACCAGGCTGCGCGCGCTCGCCGCGGCGTCGGCGGCGACGGCGTCCAGGCGCCGTTCGAGATGCTGCAGATGCTGGTCCTGGGTCTGCACCTCGTCGATGCGCTGCTCGAGCTCGCCGGCCGCGAACTGCACGCGCTGCAGCGCCTCGCGCCGGCGCGCGTAGGCGCGGCGGCGCTCGCGCAGCTGCACGTCGACCTGGCTCGTCGCGCCCTTGCTCCAGAGTTCGAGCTCGCCGGCGGCGTTCTCGAACACGACGCGCAGCTTGGACAGCAGCATGCGGCGGAACTGCTCGCCGAAGCCCGGCGCGGCCATGCGCCAGGCCTGGCTCAGGCCGAGGTAGCGGCTGTAGTTCTGGTCGATGAGATCGATCTCGGCCAGCCAGGGATCCATCGACGGCGGCGGCGCGAGCACGAACGAGAAGGCGAAATCGGCGTTGAGCTGGCTGAAGCTGGCATCCAGCATCTGGCGCATCTCGAGGCTCTGGGTCGCGGCCTGCTTCAAGGCGCCGCGCAGGCGCTGCATCAGCGTGTCGAAGGCGCCGCGGCCGCCGACGCCGAGCAGCCTGGCGCGCAGCGCCGACTGCATCGCCGCGACCTCGCTGCGCAGCGCGTCGCTGGACAGCGGCGCGAGCAGCGCGCGCAGCATGCGCATCTGCACCGCCCGCAGCGCGGCCAGGCGGCCGGTGCATTGCTCGAATTCGGCCACCTCGGCGTCGGCGCGCTCGATCAGCAGGCGCAGCTTGGCGCCGCTCTTGCCGCGCAGCCCGCGCAGCTCGAGCAGCTGCTCGGACTGCTGGCGCCGGCGGTCGCCGAGGCGGCGCGCGGCGGCGCCGCGCAGCTGCTCGATCACGTCCAGCGCCGATTGCAGCAGCAGCTGGCGCCGGCGCGGCAGCAGCTCGGCCACCAGGGCCTGCTCCAGCGGCGGCAGCCGGCTCGCCTGCAGCGCCGCGGCGTTGCCGTCGACGCGAGCGGCCAGCGCCGCGCGCGCCGACAGCGCATAGACGCGCTGCGGCGGCACGGCCAGCGTCTCGGCCGTGATCTCGCGCTGGCGCTCGATCTGCGCCGCCACGGCCCCGGCGCTGGCCAGCGGGTCGACCAGGGTGTCGATCTTGTTGAGGACGACGAAGGTCTCGACCCGGGCCTGGCCCAGGTGCTCGCGCCAGATCGTCAGGTCCGAGCGCGTGACGCCGGTGTCGGCGCCGAGCACGAAGACGACCGCATGCGCGGTCGGCAGCAGGCCCAGCGTGAGTTCGGGTTCGGCGCCGACGGCGTTCAGCCCCGGCGTGTCGATGACGACGAGGCCGCGCTCGAGCAGCGGATGCGGGTAGTTGATGACGGCGTGGCGCCAGGCCGGGATCTCGACGCTGCCGTCGGCCGCCTGCGGCGGGTTGTCGTCGGGCTGCTGCTCGCTCCACAGGCCGAGCGCCGCCGCCTGTTCGACGCTCACGCGCTGCGTGCGCGTGACGGCGCCCAGCGCCTGCGCCAGCGCCTGCGGATCGCCCGGGTCCAGCGGCACGATCTGCCAATGGTCGTCGCGCGGACGCAGCTCGGCCAGCGCGAGCCCGCGCAGCCGCGTCTCGATCGGCAGCAGCGCCAGGCGCGGCGCCTGGCCGCGGTCGTGGCGCAGCTCGACCGGACACATCGTCGTGCGCCCGGGCGTGGCCGGCAGCACGCGGCGGCCCGAATCGCCGAAGAAGATCGCGTTGATCAGTTCCGACTTGCCGCGCGAGAACTCGGCCACGAAGGCCAGCACCAGCTTGTCCGAGCCGAGACGCTCGCGCAGGCCGCCGAGCCGCGCGGCATCGCCGTCGTCGAGCAGGTCCTGCTCGACCAGCGCCTGGCCCAGGCGCGCCAGATGGCGGTCGAGCGCCGCGCGCCAGGACGCGAGTTCGTCCAGGCTGGCGGCGATGGGGCTGGAATGGGCCATGGGGCGGAGGTCAGGCGACGCATCCTAGCGCAGCCGGTGGCGCCGGCGGGCGCTCGCGGCCTGTATCCCGCGGCCCGTTTGTAGCGCGAAATTCACGATCCGATCGCGAATCGAGGCCGCGGTTACCGACGCTGACAACCCGGGCAGTAATAGGTCGAGCGCTGGCCCTGCACGACGCGGCGCACGGCGTTGCCGCAGCGCGGGCAGGCGAGACCGGCGCGGCCGTAGACGGCGGCCTGCGCCTGGTAGGCGCCGGCGGCGCCGTGGACGTCGGTGAAATCGCGCAGCGTCGAGCCGCCGAGCTCGAGCGCGCGCGCCAGCGTCGCGCGCAGCGCCGCCAGCAGCCTCTCGGCGCGCGGCCGGCTGATGCGGTCGGCGCGCAACGCGGGGTGGATCGCGGCCGCGTGCAGTGCCTCGCAGGCGTAGATGTTGCCGGCGCCGACGATGGCCTCGCCTGACAGCAGCACCGCCTTCACCGGCGCGCGCCGGCGCGCGAGCGCGGCATGGAAGCGCTGCGGCGTCAGCGCCGGGTCGAACGGCTCCGGGCCGAGCCGCGCCAGCAGCGCGGCGGCCGGGTCGCTGTCGATGGCCGCCGACCAGACGACGGCGCCGAAGCGCCGCGGGTCGTTCAGGCGCAGCGTGCCGCGGTCGGTGACGAGGTCGAAGTGATCGTGCGCACCCGGCGGCGGCGGCGCGGCCAGCAGCGCGAGCGAGCCCGACATCCCCAGATGCAGCAGCAGCCCGCCGGCCGGCGCGCCGGCGCGCGCCAGCGGCAGCCAGAGGTACTTGCCGCGCCGATCGACCGCGCCCACGCGCATGCCGGCGAGCGCATCGGGATCGCGACCCAGGGGCCAGCGCAGTGGCTTGCCCAGGCGCAGCGCCTGCACCCGGGCACCGAGCAGGGGTGCGGCGATGCCGCGGCGCGTGACTTCGACTTCGGGCCATTCGGGCATGAACTCATTATGTGAGAATGACTCTGTAGGCCAAACCCGGACGCGCCGCGGTGGCGCCGGCTGGCCCGCCGGGCGACCGCTAGCGCTGCGCCGGGCCTCCCCGCCGTTCCTGAAAGTGCCGATGTCCGACCGCTTCCGCCCGCCGCGCCCGCTCCGCCATGCAGCGGGATTCGCACTCGCCGCGTTGCTCGCCCAGCCGGCGGCTCAAGCCGCGGCACCGGCGGCGCCCGCCGCGGCCGTGCCGGCCGCGACCGCCGCGTCGGCCGCCGCCAAGCCGCGCATCGTCAATTCCGAACTCGACGGGCGGCTGCTCTACGAGCTGCTGGTGGGCGAGATGGCGCTCAACGACGGCGACACCGGCGGCGCCTACGAACTGATACTCGACGCCGCCCGGCGCACGCGCGACGAGACGCTGTTCCGCCGCGCCGTCGACATCGCGCTGCAGGCCCGCGCCGGCGACAAGGCGCTCGACGCCGTGCGCGCCTGGCACGACGCGCGGCCGAGCTCGCTCGAGCCGTTGCGGCTGCAGCTGCAGATCGTGCTGCTGCTCAACCGCCCGGCCGCGCTCGCCGAGCCGCTGAAGGCGCTGCTGGCGCAGACGCCGGTGATCGAACTGCCGGGGCTGATCTCGGCGCTGCCGCGCCTGCTGCAAAGCACGACCGACAAGAAGGCGGCGGCGCTGGTCGTGCAGCAGCAGCTCGAACCGTATCGCCGCCAGCCCGACACGCGCGTGGCCGCGCTCGTCGCGCAGGGCCGCTGCTGGCTGCTGGCCAAGGACGCCGAGCGCGCGCTGGCGCTGGCGCGCGAGGCCCATGCGGCCGACCCCAAGTCGGCCGACGCGGCGGGGCTGGCGCTCGAGCTGATGCACGACAAGCCCGAGGCCGAGGCGCTGGCGCGCGAGACCCTCGAGCGCCCCGGCGCCGACCCCGCGCTGCGCCTGGCCTATGCGCGCGTGCTCACGCAGTCGCAGCGCTATGCCGATGCGGTGACCCAGCTCGAGGCCGTCACCCGGGCCCAGCCCGACCTGGCGCCGCCGTTCCTGACCCTGGGCGCGCTCGAGCTCGAACTCGAGCATCCGAAGCGCGGCGAGGCGGCGCTGCTGCACTACCTCGACCTGGTGCAAAAACCGGCCGCGACGCCGGCGGCCGCCGCGGCGGCCTCGATGCCCGCGTCGGCCGCGGCCGGGGAACCGGCGCCGGCCGCGGCCGCGCAGGCCGATGCCGGGCAGATCCAGGCCTGGCTGATGCTGGCGCAATCGGCCGAGCAGCGCGGCGACTATGCCGCCGCCGAGCGCTGGCTCGCGCATGTCGACGACCCGCAGCGCGCGCTCGAGGTGCAGACGCGCCGGGCCTCGATCCTGGTGCGCCAGGGCAAGCTGGCGCAGGCGCTCGAACTCGTGCGCCAGGTGCCCGAGCACAAGCCCGACGACGCGCGCGCCAAGCTGCTGGCCGAGGCCGGCCTGCAGCGCGACGCCAAGGACTGGCAGGGCGCCTTCGACACGCTGGCCCAGGCGAATCAGCGTTTCGCCGACGACACGGATCTGCTGTACGAGCAGGCCATGATGGCCGAGAAGATCAATCGCCTGGACGAGATGGAACGGCTGCTGCGGCGCGTGATCGAGCTCCAGCCCGGCAACGCGCAGGCGCACAACGCGCTGGGCTATGCGCTGGCCGATCGCGGACTGCGCCTGCCCGAGGCGCGCACCGAGATCCAGCGCGCGCTCGACCTCGCGCCCGGCGACCCCTACATCACCGACAGCCTGGGCTGGGTCGAATTCCGGCTCGGCCATCTCGAGCAGGCGGCCACCCTGCTCCAGCGCGCCTACGCCGCGCGCCCGGATCCCGAGATCGGCGCCCACCTCGGCGAGGTGCTGTGGGCGCTGGGACGCCGGATCGAGGCCCGCAAGGTCTGGACCGAGGCGCGCGCGCTCGACCACGACAACGACGTCCTGCACGAGACGCTCACGCGCCTGCACGTCAGCCTGTGAAGCGCCGCGCCCTGCCCCTGCTGGCCCTGGCCTCCCTGGCGGTCGCGGCCGCGCTGCTGGCGGGTTGCGCGAGCTGGCGCAGCAACGACGCCTCGTGGACGACGGGGCGCATCAGCGTGCGCGTCGACGCCGCCGCTGCGCACCCGGCGCGCAGCGTCAGCGCCGGATTCGAATTGCGCGGCAACGGCGAATATGGCGAATTGCGCCTGGACACGCCGATGGGCCTGCGCATCGCCAGCGCGCGTTGGAGCCCGGGTTCGGCACAGCTCACCGGCAGCGACGGCGAGCACCATTACGACAGCCTCGATGCGCTCGCGCGCGATGTGCTCGGCGAGGCGCTGCCGCTGGCCGCGCTGCCCGACTGGGTCGCCGGCCGGCCCTGGCCCGCGGCGGCATGGCGCAAGACCGACGACGGCTTCGAGCAGCTCGGCTGGTTCGTCGTCCTCACGCGCCGCGGCCAGGGCTGGATCGAGGCCCGCCGCGACACCGCGCCGAAGGTCGTGATGCGCATGATCCTCGACCACTGATCCGGCCCCGATGCGCGCCCTGTGGGACCTGCCGGCGCCGGCGAAGCTCAACCTGTTCCTGCATGTCCTGGGCCGGCGCGCCGACGGCTACCACCTGCTGCAGTCGCCGTTCGTGCTGCTGGACTGGGCCGACCGGCTGCATTTCGAACGGCGCGACGACGGCGCCATCGCGCGCCATGACCTCGGCGCGGCGCTGCCGGCCGACGACCTGTGCCTGCGCGCGGCGCGGCTGCTGCAGGCGGCCAGCGGCACGGCGCTGGGCGTGGACATCTCGATCGCCAAGGTCCTGCCCTGGGGCGCGGGGCTCGGCGGCGGCAGCTCGGATGCGGCGACGACGCTGCTCGCGCTCAACCGGCTGTGGCGCCTGCACTGGCCGCGCGCGCGGCTGGCGGCGCTGGCGCTGCAGCTCGGCGCCGACGTGCCGTTCTTCGTCGGCGGGCGCCACGCGTTCGTCGAAGGCATCGGCGAGCGGCTCACGCCGCTGCGCCTGCCGCCCGCCGCCTATGCCGTCGTCAAGCCGCCGGCCGCGCTCGCCACGCGGGAGATCTTCGAGCACCCGGCCCTGGTTCGGGACCATGTTCCTGCTATACTAGAAGGCTCTCTGGGGAATGCGGCGGATGGCTGCGATTGCCCGGCAGCGTGGCTGGAAGGGTTCGGATCGAACGACCTCCAGGCGCCGGCCGAGGATCGCTGTCCCGAGGTGGCGCAAGCCGCCCGCTGGCTCGAATCGCGTTACGGCAACAGCCGCATGACGGGATCGGGCAGCGCGGTATTCGCCAGGGTCGGTACGGTCGACTCGCCCTTGTCGGCATTTCCGGCGGATCAGCTTCCGCCGGCCTGGGTGGGACGGTTGTGCCGCAGTCTGGTCGAGCATCCCTTGCGGGGCTGGGCCGACTGAGACGGTTTTGGGTGACGGCCTCGGCCGTGACCTGTGTAGGGGAGTCGCCAAGTTGGTCAAGGCATCGGATTTTGATTCCGACATGCGAGGGTTCGAGTCCTTCCTCCCCTGCCAAATCTTCTAAGCCGCCGCGTCTCGCGCGCGGCGCGCCACCAGCGGAGTCTTCATCGTGCTCTTCAACACCGTGCTGTTCACCGGCAACGCCAATCCGGTGTTGGCGCAGGAAATGGCCGGCCATCTCGGCGTCGAGCTCGGCCAGGCGATGGTGGGCCGCTTCTCCGACGGCGAGGTCACGGTCGAGATCCGCCAGAACGTGCGCGCGCGCGATGTCTTCGTGGTCCAGCCGACCTGCGCGCCGACGAACGAGAACCTGATGGAACTGCTGATCATGGTCGATGCGCTCAAGCGTGCCAGCGCGCGCCGCATCACCGCCGTGATCCCGTATTTCGGCTACGCGCGCCAGGACCGCCGCCCGCGCAGCACGCGCGTGCCGATCAGCGCCAAGGTCGTCGCCAACCTGCTCGAGACCGTCGGCGTCGAGCGCGTGCTGACGATGGACCTGCACGCCGACCAGATCCAGGGCTTCTTCGACATCCCGGTCGACAACATTTACGCCAGCCCGGTGCTGCTCTCGGACGTCAAGAGCAAGTCGTATTCGAACCTCGTCGTGATCTCGCCCGACGTCGGCGGCGTCGTGCGCGCGCGCGCACTGGCCAAGCAGCTCGGCTGCGACCTGGCCATCATCGACAAGCGCCGCCCCACCGCCAACGTCTCCGAGGTCATGCATGTGATCGGCGAGATCGAGGGCCGCAACTGCGTGATCATGGACGACATGATCGACACCGCCGGCACGCTCGTGAAGGCGGCCGAGGTGCTGAAGTCGCGCGGCGCCAGGAGCGTCTACGCCTATTGCACGCACCCGGTGTTCTCGGGGCCGGCGGTCGAGCGCATCAAGGCCTCGCACATCGACGAGGTCGTCGTCACCAACACCATCGCGCTCTCGGACGCCGCGCGCGCCTGCCCCAAGATCCGCCAGCTGTCGGTGGCCTTCCTGTTCGCCGAGACGATACGCCGCATCAGCGACGGCGAATCGGTGACCTCGCTGTTCGCCGAGCAGAACGCGAACTTCTGAATCATCCGCATCCGCGGCGCCGCGAGGCGCCGTACCCCCAGCCGCCTGGTCGCGGGCGGCTTTCTCAACCTGGAGTCATCCAATGAAATTCACCGCTTTCGAGCGTACGCAGCAGGGGACCGGAGCGAGCCGCCGCCTGCGCCACGCCGCCAAGGTGCCGGGCATCGTCTACGGCGCCGGCACGCCGAAGATGATCGAGCTCGATCACAACGCGCTGTTCTTCGCGCTCAAGAAGGAAGCCTTCCACTCGTCGATCCTCGAGATGGAGCTGGCCGGCAAGACCGAGAAGGTGCTGCTGCGCGACTTCCAGATGCACGCCTACAAGCCGATGGTCATGCACATCGACTTCCAGCGCATCGACGAGACGACGCGCCTGCGCAAGAAGGTGCCGCTGCACTTCGTCGGCGAGGAGAACTCGGCCGCGGTGAAGACCGACAAGTGCCTGGTCAGCCATGTGCGCACCGATCTCGAGATCGAATGCCTGGCCTCGCAGCTGCCCGAGTTCGTGACCATCGACCTCTCGGGTCTGGTCAAGGGCACGAGCCTGCACGTCAGCGACCTCAAGCTGCCCGAGGGCATCAAGGCCGTCAAGCACGGCACGCTGAACCCGGTCATCGTCGCCGTGACGGTGCCGAAGGCCGAGGAGGAAGTGGTCGATCCGGCGGCGCCGGTCGTCGTCGCGCCCGAGAAGGGCAAGGGCGCCAAGCCCAAGAAGGACGAGAAGCAGAACAAGAAGTAAGCCGCAGCCGGCGCAGCTCGCCAGAGTCTGCGCGGCCCGCGCAAGCCGGCCCGGGCCACGCCCGCGCCGGCTTTTTTCGTCGGCGCGCCGCGCTCAGCGCCGGCCGCCGAGATGGCGGTAGACGGTCGTGCGCGAGACGCCGAGCCGGCGTGCCGCCTCGCTCACGCTGCGCCCGCCACGCTCGTATTCGCGCCGGATCGCCTCCGCGGCCGCCTGTTGCAGCCCCGACGCCGGGCGGGACGCCGCGGCCGGCAGCAGCGCCTCGAAGTCGGCCGGCCCGAGCATGGGGCCCTGCGCGCGCAGCAGGGCGCGCGTCAAGACCGAGCGCAGTTCGCGGAAGTTGCCCGGCCAGTCATGCGCGGCGAGTCGGGCCACCGCCGCGTCGTCGATGCGCATCCCCGGATGCAGCCCGTCGAGCAGGTGGCGCACGGCGAGCGCGAAATCGCTGCGCAGCCGCAGCGGCGGCAAGGACACGCGCACGGTGTCGAGCCGATACAGCAGGTCGGAGCGGAAGCTCCGCGCAGCGACCTCGGCGTCGAGATCGACATGGGTCGCGGCCAGCAGCTGCACGTCGACGCGGCGCGCCGCGGTGCCGCCGACCGGCCGCACCAGGGCGTCGTCGAGAAAGCGCAGCAGCGCCGCCTGCAGCGGCAGCGGCAGTTCGCCCACCTCGTCCAGGAGCAGGGTGCCGCCGTCGGCAGCGGCGATCAGCCCGGCACTGCCCTCGCGCCGCGCGCCGGTGAACGAACCGCCGACATAGCCGAACAGCTCGGCCTCGAAAAGCTCGGGCGGCAGCGCGCCGCAATTGACCGGCACATAGGCGCCGGGGCGCCCGCTGCCGGCGTGGATGCGTCGCGCCAGCATCTCCTTGCCGCTGCCCGTCTCGCCGCAGATCAGGATCGGCACACCCATGCGCGCCGCCGCCTGCGCCAGCCGCAGCGCCTCGACGAGCGACGCGTCCTCGGCCACCATCGCGCCACCGGGGGTCGCGGCGGGCGCCGCCGCCGGTGTCCGGC
>JAGWVB010000171.1 GCA_018971105.1 Burkholderiales bacterium | reverse complement strand
CGGCGGCGATGCCGGCGGCGGCCGGCGTGATCGCGCGCGCCGTCGGCCCGATGCCGGCCGTGCTGGCGCAGCCGCTCAGCGTCAGCAGCGCCGCGCTGGCCAGGCTGAGCGTCAGCGCGGCCAGTGCCGGCCACGCGGTGCGCGCACGCCGGGAGCGGGAGGCTCTGCGGTCGATCGCAGATGATTGCAATGGCTTCATTTGCACAGTCAATTTGTTGCCGGATCGGAAGCGAGGGTGCGCGGAGGCCTATTCGGCGCCGCGCATCGCTTCCGCGTTGTCGAGCATGCGCCGCAGGTACAGCGTCAGCGCGTCCCACTCGGTCTTCGAGAAACCGGCCAGATGGGCGTTCAGCACCTCGGCGAGCACGGCCGGCACCGCGCGGATCGAGGCCTCGCCCTCGGGCGTGATCTCGACCTGCACGACGCGCCGGTCATCGGTCGAGCGCACGCGCTTGCACAGCTGCTTCTTCTCGAGCCGGTCGAGCAGGCGCGTCATCGCGCCGGCGTCGACCTCGAGCTTGCGCGCGAGTTCGGCGACGGCGCAGCGGCCCTCGCGGTGCAAGTGCAGCAAGGGGCCCCATTGCGCGTTCGTCAGGCCGTGGATGTCGAGCCGCTGGTCGACCTGGTGGATGATCGATCCGAGGATGCGCTTCATCAGGTAGCCGACGCTCGCATGCGGGGCGTAGCTGCCTTCCGAATAGAACTGGGCGGGGGCGGGGCGGCTCAAGGGTTTTCCGGTTTTCGGGAAAACCCGCATGATACATGACTAGGCAATACATGTCTAGGCTGATGTTCCGGGCGCTCAGCGGAGCAGGCCGTGGCGCCGCAGCCGCTGCGCGATGGCCGTGTGCGAGCAGCCCAGGCGCTGCGCGAGCTTGCGCGTCGACGGGTATTGCGGCAGCAGCCGCTGCAGCAGGTCGCGCTCGAAGGCGGCGACGGCGTCGGCGAGGCTGGCGCCGGCATCGGCGCCGCGCGCCGACGGCGCCGCGATCTCGAGGTCGGCGGCAGCGATCAGCGGCCCCTCGCCCAGCATGACGGCGCGGAAGATCACGTTCTGCAGCTGGCGCACGTTGCCGACCCAGGGATCGGCGCGCAGCGCGGCGCAGGCGTCGGGCGTGAGCCGCGCGTGCGGCCGCCCGGTCTGCGCGCAGGCGCGTTCGACGAAGACGCGGGCCAGCGCGACGATGTCGTCGCCGCGCTCGCGCAGCGGCGGCACCTCGAGCTGCAGCACGTCGAGCCTGAACAGCAGGTCCTGGCGGAAGCTGCCGGCGGCGACCATGGCGTCGAGCGCGCGGTGGGTGGCGCTGACGATGCGCACGTCGGCATGCAGCTCGCGGTCGCCGCCGACGCGGCGGAAGCTGCCGTCGCCGAGGAAGCGCAGCAGCTTGGCCTGCAGGTAGGGCGACATCTCGCCCACCTCGTCGAGGAACAGCGTGCCGCCGTCGGCGAGTTCGAGCAGCCCCGGCCGGCCGCCGCGCAGCGCGCCAGTGAAGGCGCCGGCGGCATAGCCGAAGAGTTCGCTCTCGGCCAGGCTCTCGGGCAGGGCGGCGCAGTTGAGGGCGAAGAAGGGCTGGTCGCGGCGCCGGCTGCCGGCATGGCAGGCATGGGCGACGAGTTCCTTGCCGGTGCCGGTCTCGCCGCGGATCAGCAGCGGCGCGTCGACGGCGGCCATGCGCGCGGCGCGGGCCTTGAGCTGGCGAATCGGCGCCGAATCGCCGAGGATGGCCTCGAAGCCGCCGGCGCCCAGGTTCTGCAGCGCGCTCAGCCGCTCGCCCAGGCGCTGCGGCGCCTGCAGCGTGAGCATCGCGCCGGCGATCTCGCCCGCCGCCTCGTGCAGCGCCGCGGCCTCGAGCAGATAGGGCCGGCCGCCGATCTCGACCTCGGTCGGCGGCAGCCGGTAGCGCTGCGCGATGAGCGCGTCGACGAGCGCCGACGGCAGGCCGAGTTCGCGCAGCGACATGCCGGCGAGTTCGGCTTCGGCGCGCCCGCAGGCCGTCACCGCGGCGGCGTTGGCGACGACGACGGCGCCCTGCGCGTCGACGGCCAGCACCGGATCGGCCTGCGCCGCGAGCAGGGCGTCGAGGTAGAGCCGGCGCCGCGCCCCGGGCAGCATCGCCAGGCCCTCGACGCGGCGCACGCCGGCCACCTGCAGCAGGTCGCCGCGCAGCGCGTCCCAGCCCGCGGCGTCGATGCCCGGCGCCTCGAGGTAGACATGCGGCGGCTCGACCTCGACGGCGCTGACATCGAGCGCGCGGCGCGCGAGCTGGGCCAGGATCTCCTGCGCGATGCCGACGCGGTCGTCGAACAGGACCGCGATGCGGGTCGGAATCGTATTCATATCGAGACAATGTATCGAATTCGAAACATCGTTTATAACGTCTTGTCAGCGTTGGATTAATCGGAATTCTGTGGGGTCGGGCCGGCCGCTCGTAGCGAAATCGTTACGCGCACCCCGCGCAAGCCCTTGATCCAGGGCACCGGGGATCCGGGCACGCGACTTGCGCTGAAGGTCGGCACACAAGGAGAAGCGGAATGCGCGTGCTCGTCCTCGGCAGCGGGGTCATCGGAACCTCGGTCGCCTATTACCTGGCCCGCGACGGCCACGAGGTCGAGGTCGTCGACCGCCAGCCCGGCCCGGCGCTCGAGACCAGTTTCGCCAACGCCGGCGAGGTCTCGCCCGGCTATTCGGCGCCCTGGGCCGGACCGGGCGTGCCGCTGAAGGCGGTGAAGTGGCTGCTGATGCACCACAGCCCGCTCGTCATCAAGCCGATGCTCGACCCGGCGATGTGGCGCTGGGGGATGGCGATGCTGCGCAACTGCACCGAGGCGCGCTACCGCGTCAACAAGGGCCGCATGGTGCGGCTGGCCGAATACAGCCGCGATTGCCTCAAGCAGCTGCGCGCCGACATCGGCATCCGCTATGACGAGCGCGCCCGGGGCACGCTGCAGCTGTTCCGCACCCAGAAACAGCTCGATGGCACGGCCAAGGACATCGAGATCCTGCAGCAGTACGGCGTGCCCTACCAGCTGCTCGACCGTCGCGGCTACCTTGAATACGAGCCTGCGCTGGCCGGCGTGCAGCAGAAATTCGTCGGCGCGCTGCGCCTGCCCGGCGACGAGACCGGCGACTGCTACCAGTTCACCTGCGCGCTGGCCGAGCGCGCCCGCGCTCTAGGCGTGCAGTTCCGCTTCGGCGTCGACATCCAGGGCCTCGAACGCAGCGGCGACCGCGTCACCGGCGTGCGCACCGCCGCCGGCCTGCTCACCGCCGACCGCCATGTGCTGGCGCTGGGCAGCTACTCGACCGCGATGCTGGCGCCGCTGGGCCTGCGCATTCCCGTCTACCCGGTCAAGGGCTTCTCGATCACGGTGCCGATCAGCGATGCGAGCCAGGCGCCCGAGTCGACGATCATGGACGAGACCTACAAGGTCGCGGTGACGCGGCTGGGCGACCGCATCCGCGTCGGCGGCACGGCGCAGCTCTCGGGCTTTGACCTCGAGTTGACGCCGAGCCGCCGGCGCACGCTCGAATTCGTCGTCGGCGACCTGTTCCCGCGCGGCGGCGATGTCGCCCAGGCCGAGTTCTGGACCGGCTTGCGGCCGATGACGCCCGACGGCACGCCCATCGTCGGCCCGACGCCGCTCGCCAACCTCGACCTGGCCACCGGCCACGGCACGCTGGGCTGGACGATGGCGGCGGGCACCGGGCGGCTGATGGCCGACCTCATCGGCGGCCGCCGGCCGGCCATCGACACCGAGGGGCTGTCGATCGCGCGCTACGCCTGACGTGCCTTGTCGATCACGCCTGACGGCGTGCCGGCCGGGTGCGATAGAAGGTCAGCGGCTCGGCGGCGAGCTGGCGCAGCACGTTCCTGCGCATCGCGCCGACGACATGCATCTCGCAGGGCTTGCAGTCGAAGCGCAGCGTGAGCCGGTCGTCGCCCTGCTGCAGCGTCAGCGGCTCGGCGCGCACCTGGCCCTGGACCCCGATCACGCCCTTGGCCTGCTTCGGGCACAGCGACAGGCTCCAGCGCACGCAATGCTTGGTGATCATCAGGCTGACCTCGCCCAGCGCCTCGTGGCTCTCGTAGGCGGCCTCGACCAGGCGCACGCCATGGCGCGCGTAGAACGCCGCCGCGCGGCCGTTGTAGACGTTGGCGAGGTAGCTCAGCGTGTCCTCGGGATAAGGCGCCGGCGGCTCGACCGGCTGCGCGCGCGGCAGGGGCTCGAAGGCCGCGGCGCGCGCGGCCTCGAGCGCAGCCACCGCCTCGCGGCGCAGCGCCGCGAGCACCGAGGGCGGCACGAACCAGGGCTGACGCAGCGCCAGGCGGATGCGGCGCGGCTCGAAGATCGTCGCGCCGAGTTTGCCCAGGTGTTCTTGCAACGCTGCCTCGGCGCGCGTGGCGTCGCGCGCCGGCTCCAGCACCTGGGCGACGCGGGCGACGCCGCGATGGCCGGCCGCGTCCTTGAGCGTCAGTTCGAGGCCGTCGGCGTCGTCGATGCGCGTCTGCGCCAGCGTCAGGTCGACGGCGATGCGGCGCTCGGCCGAGGGCCGCGCGAGCAGCTGCTCCCAGGCCATGTCGCGGTTGCGGCCGATCTCCAGGTCGCGCCTCAGGTCCTTCAGATCGGCCATCGTCTGCCCGGCGCGCAGGTTCGGCGCGATGCGCCAGCGCCCGTCGGCCCCCTTCGTCGCGGTATTCACCGGGATGCCCTGCAGTTCGCCCTGGCGGTCCCACCAGGTCAGGGCGTCGCCGTTGTGGACGGCGGCGCCCGCCGTGTCGATCTCGAAATCGTCGGCGCCGACGCGCGTCACCCGGCCCAGCGGCAGGCCCGCATGCTTGGGGCTGTCGAAGGCGCCGATGTCGTCGCGGCGGCCGTGGACGAAGTAGTCGGTGCCGCCGCGGTTGTAGGCGCGCCCGGGGTCGGGCACGAAGGTGGTGCGGCAGCGGCCGTCGCTGGCCGGCTGCAGGTCGCTGCGGCGCTCGATCAGCGCGTCGACGAGGCGCCGGTAATGCGCGGTGACGTTCTTCACCGTCGCCAGGTCCTTGTAGCGGCCCTCGATCTTGAAGCTGCGGATGCCGGCGTCGACGAGCGCCTCGAGGTTCGCGCTCTGGTCGTTGTCCTTCAGGCTCAGCACATGCTTGTCGTGGGCGACGATGCGGCCCTGGCCGTCGGTGACGGTGTACGGCAGCCGGCATTCCTGCGAGCAGTTGCCGCGGTTGGCGCTGCGCCCGGTATGCGCGTGGCTGATGAAGCATTGCCCGCTGTAGGCCACGCACAAGGCGCCATGGACGAAGAACTCCAGCGTCGCGCGCGGCACCGCGGCGGCGATGGCGCCGATCTGCGTCAGGTCGAGCTCGCGCGCCAGCACCATCTGCGAAAAGCCCACGTCCTGCAGGAAGCGCGCCTTGGCGGCGCCGCGGATGTCGGTCTGCGTGCTCGCGTGCAGCTGGATCGGCGGCAGCTCGAGTTCGAGCAGCCCCATGTCCTGCACGATGAGCGCATCGGCGCCGGCGGCGTGGAGTTGCCAGGCCAGGCGCCGCGCCGGTTCGAGTTCGTCGTCGCGCAGGATCGTGTTCAGGGTGACGAAGATGCGCGCGCCGTAGCGATGCGCGTGACGCGCCAGGCGTTCGATGTCGGCGAGGTCGTTGGCGGCCTTGTCGCGTGCGCCGAAGCCCGGCCCGCCGATGTAGACGGCATCGGCGCCATGGTTCACCGCCTCGATGCCGATGCCGGCGTCGCGCGCGGGGGCCAGCAGTTCGAGGGCGGCGCGGGGCATGGGGCGGATCTTAAGGGCGCGCAGCGGCGCGGCGGCGGGCGTCAAATGCGACCGCTGCCGGTCGCGCCGCCCGCAGCACAATAGGCGATCCACGTCTTGGAACAGGCCATGCCGCAGACGCGCCGGAGCGTGCGATGAACTTCAAGCCCGAGCCCATCGGCGGCGCGGAGCGTCGGCGCGAACCGCGCCGCATCTTCCACGGCAAGGTGCTGCTGCGCCTGGGCGACGGCCAGCAGTTGGAGACGCGGGGCATCGACCTCAGCGCCAGCGGCATCGGCGTCGAATGCCCGGTCAACCTGGTGCCGGCGGCGAGTTGCGAGCTGCGCCTGTCGCTGATGCTCAAGGACGGCAGCATCCACCCGGTGACGCTGCGCGGCAGCATCGCCTACGCGATGCTGAGCGGCAAGTACGGCGCGTTCCATGTCGGCATCCAGTTCGCCGGCTCGGCGCGCGAGGACAGCGACATCCTCGCGCGCTACCTCGCACCCTGAGGGACTTGCCGCCCAGCCCGCAGCGCCGAGGGTTCGGTCCTGCGTCCGGCGCTCGCGAGTCCGCAGGGACTCGCTCGGTCCGGACTCAGCCCGGACCACCGAGGGTCCGGTCCCTCGTCCAGCACTCACGAGTCCGCAGGGACTCGCTCGGTCCGGACTCAGGGCTGGTACTTCCAGGCCCCGTTCACGACCTTGACCATCACGCGCGCGCGCTGGTCCAGGCCCAGATGGTCCTGCGGCGACATATTGAAGATGCCATGCGCGCCGGCCATGTCGTGCACCTGCTCGAGCGCGTCGCGCAGCGCGGCGCGGAAGGCGGCGGTGCCGGGCTGCGCATGCTTGAGCGCCACCGGCACGGCGGCCGCCAGCAGGTGGCCCGCGTCCCAGGCGTGGCCGCCGAAGGTCGAGTAGCTGCCCTTGCCGTAGGCGCCGTCGTAGGCGGCGATGTAGGCCAGAGCCGACTTGCGCACCGGGTTCGACAGCGGCAGCTGCGCCGCCACCAGCACCGGGCCGGCGGGCAGCAGCGTGCCCTCGACATCCTTGCCGCCGACGCGCAGGAAATCGTTGTTCGCCACGCCGTGGGTCTGGTAGATCGGGCCCGTGTAGCCGCGCTCCCTGAGCGTCCTCTGCGGCAGCACGGCCGGCGTGCCGGAGCCGGCGATGAGCACCGCGTCGGGCTTGGCCTCCATCACCTTGAGCACCTGCGCCATCACCGAGGTGTCGCTGCGCGCGTAGCGTTCCGTGGCCACGATCTGCAGCTTCTTGAGCGCCGCCGCCTTCGTGAACTCGGTCAGGAAGCCTTCGCCGTAGGCGTCGGAGAAGCCGATGAAGCCCACCGTCTTGATGCCGGCATTGGCCATGTGCTCGGCGATCGCGAGCGACATCATGATGTCGTTCTGCGGCACCTTGAAGGTCCAGCGCCGCTGCGCGTCCATCGGCTCGACGATGCGCGACGAGGCGGCGAGCGAGATCGTCGGCGTGTGGCCCTCGGCCGAGACGGCGATCATCGCCAGCGCGTTGGGCGTCACGCTCGAGCCGATGATCGCGTCGACCTTGTAGTCGGTGATGAACTTGCGCGTGTTGCTGACGGCCGTGTTCGTGTCGGAGCCGTCGTCGAGGATGATGTAGTGGACCTTCTGGCCGCCCATGGTCTTGGGCAGCAGCGCGATCGTGTTCTTCTCGGGGATGCCCAGCGATGCCGCCGGGCCGGTGGCCGAGACCGTGACCCCGATGTTGATGTCGGCGCGGGCCGGGACGACGGCCGCCAGCAGGGTCGCGGCGGCGAGGAAGTTCAGCAGTTTCAAGTTCGGTCTCCGGTGGGTGGGGGCGGCGTCGCGCCGCAACCACTCAGTATTGAGGGGCCGCAAACCCTGTCAACCGGGGTATCCCGGCTGCACCCGGGCATCCACGTCATTTCAGCTCGTCGAAATCGCCTTCGCGGAAGTCGAGCGGGCCGCGCTCGGTCGCGTCGCCCAGGCGCCGCAGCTCGACGCGCCGGATCTTGCCCGACAGCGTCTTGGGCAGTTCGCGGATCTCGAGCGCGCGGATGCGCTTGTAGGGCGCGAGCCGCTCGCGCGCGAAGCGCAGGATGGACAGCGCCGTCGCGCGCCCCGGTTCGAAGCCGGCGCGCAGCGTCACGAAGGCCTTCGGGATGGCCAGCCGCAGCGGGTCGGGCAGCGGCACGACGGCGGCCTCGGCCACCGCCGGGTGCTCGATGAGCACGCTCTCGAGCTCGAACGGGCTGATGCGGTAGTCCGAGGACTTGAACACATCGTCGGCGCGGCCGACATAGGTGATGTAGCCCTCGGCGTCGCGCGACGCGACATCGCCGGTGTGGTACCAGCCGCCGCGCATCGCCTCGTCCATCTTCGCGTTGTCGCCCTGGTAGCCCAGCATGAGGCCGAGCGGATGGGGGTCGAGCGCGAGCACCACCTCGCCCTCGCTCGCCGGCTCGCCTTCGGCGTCCAGCAGTTCGATGCGGTAGCCCGGCAGCGGCCGCCCCATCGATCCCGGCTTGAGCTTCTGGCCCGGCGGGTTGCCGATCACGGCCGTCGTCTCCGACTGGCCGAAGCCGTCGCGGATCGTGATGCCCCAGGCGCGCCGGACCTGGTCGATGACCTCGGGGTTGAGCGGCTCGCCGGCGCCGACGAGCTCGCGCAGCGCCACCTTGTAGGACGCCAGATCCTGCTGGATCAGCATGCGCCAGACCGTCGGCGGCGCGCACAGCGAGGTCACGCGGTAGCGGCACAGCGTGTCGAGCACGCGCGGCGCGTCGAAGCGGGCGTAGTTGTAGATGAACACCGTCGCGCCGGCGTTCCAGGGCGCGAAGACGCAGCTCCAGGCATGCTTGGCCCAGCCCGGCGAGCTGATGTTCCAGTGCAGGTCCCCGGGCAGCAGCCCGATCCAGTACATCGTCGAGAGATGACCCACCGGGTAGCTCTGGTGGCTGTGCAGCACGAGCTTGGGCCTCGAGGTCGTGCCCGAGGTGAAATACAGCAGCAGCGGGTCGGTCGCCAGCGTGCGGCCCTCGGCGACGAAGTTCGCGTCGGCGGCGTTCGACGCCGCATAGTCCTGCCAGCCGGCCGCCGGCGCGCCGACGCAGATGCGCGTGTAGGGCTGGCCGAAGGCGGCGAACTTGTCGACGACGGCGCTGCTGGCGACGACATGGCGGATGGCGCCGCGCTCGAAGCGGTCGGCGAGGTCGTCGCCGCTGACGAGCATCGTCGTCGGCACGATGACGGCGCCGAGCTTGATGCAGGCGAGCATCGTCTCCCACAGCGCGACCTCGTTGGGCAGCAGCAGCAGCACCGCATCGCCGCGCCGCACGCCCAGGCCGCGCAGCCAGTTCGCGACCTGGTTCGAGCGCCGTGACATCGCGGCATAGCTGATCCGGTCCTCGCGTCCGTCCTCGTCGACGATCCACAGCGCTGGCGTCTCGTTGCCCTGCGCCTGACGGTCGAAATGGTCGAGCGCCCAGTTGAATTCCTGCAGCTGCGGCCAGGCGAACTCGCGATAGGCGCGCTCCCAGTCGAGTCGGTCGCGCTGCAGCGCATCGCGCAGATTCGTGAACGATTCCTGTTCCGTCATGGGATGCTCCTTGGTTTTGGCGCCGGAATTATTGCCTCACAATTGCCGCAGGAATCTGGAGGCAACTATGCCGATCTACGAATATGCCTGCCGCGAATGCGGACGCGAATTCGAGCAGCTGGTGCGCTCGGACACGGTGGCGCAATGTCCTCGGTGCGGCTCCGGGGCGCTCGACAAGCAGCTTTCGGTGTTCGCGACCTCGGCCGCGGCGCCCGCGCCGGCCGCCGGGACCGGCCCCTGCGGCGCCTGCGGCCATCCGGACGGTCCCGGCGCCTGCGGCCTGGCGCCGCACTGAGGAACGCCGGGCCCGCAGCCGGATCCGGG
>JAGWVB010000170.1 GCA_018971105.1 Burkholderiales bacterium | reverse complement strand
GCGCGCTGGCGCAGGCGGCACCGCATCGCGCCGTGCGCGCGCGCCCGCCCGCCGACCCCGCCTACGGCGACAGCGCCGCGGTGCAGGCCTACGCCGAGGTGGTGGCGGCGCGGCAGGCGCTGCCGCGCGCCTGGATCGAGATGGAGTTGGCGCAGGCGCGCCGCATCGAGGCCGTGCGGCAGCGGGTGCTGCCGGCGCCGCCGGGCCAGGCGAAGAACTGGAGCGCCTACCGCGAGCGCTTCGTCGAGCCGCAGCGCATCGCCGCCGGGATCGCGTTCTGGCGCGACAACGCGCAATGGCTCGATGCCGCGCAGGCGCGCTGGGGCGTGGCGCCCGAGGTCATCGTCGGCATCATCGGCGTCGAAACCTATTTCGGCCGCATCCTGGGCGGCTTCCGCATCATCGACGCGCTCGCCACGCTGGCCTTCGACTTCCCCGGCGGGCGCAGCGACCGCAGCGCCTTCTTCCGCGACGAACTCGAGCAGTACCTCGTGCTGTGCGCACGCGAGGGCATCGATCCGCAATCGATGCGCGGCTCCTACGCGGGCGCGATCGGGCTGGCGCAGTTCATGCCCGGCAGCATCAACCGCCTGGCGGTCGACTTCGACGGCGACGGCCATGTCGACGTGCAGCGCGGCGCCGCCGACACGATAGGCAGCGTCGCCCATTACCTCGCCGAATCGGGCTGGGTCGCCGGCATGCCGACGCATTACGCGGTGACGCCGCCGGCCGACCCCGCCGCGCGCGCGGCGCTGCAGGCCGGCGACATCGTGCCGCGCTGGACGCCGGCGCAGTTCAGCGAGCGCGGCGCGACGCTCGACGCCGCCGGCCAGCGCCACCCGGGACGGCTGGCGCTGGTGGAGCTGCAGAACGGCGACGGGCCGCCGAGCTATGTCGCCGGGACGCAGAACTTCTACGCCATCACGCGCTACAACCGCTCCAGCTACTACGCGCTGGCGGTGATCGAACTCGGCGCCGCCATCGCCGCGGCGCGCACCGCGTCGGCACCGCCTTGAACCATGGGTCAGCACACAACAGGCGAAAGTCCGGGTGCAAGCAATTTCGCGCGACCGTCAACCGACTGCGCGCACGCCGCGTTTTCTACCCAAGCCCGGTGTCTGCCGGGATCGCTCGGCGGGTTCGGAGCTTCTCGAATCCGGTTGAATGGTGATTGATATGTCCAGGAACCTCGTTCTCGCTGCCCTGCTCTCGACCGTCGGTGTCGTCAGTTTCGCCCAGACCCCGGCCGCTCCGGCGACCCCCGCCGCCCCGGCCGCTGCCACAGCCCCGGCTGCCAAGCATATGGTCAAGCACCACCACCACCGCAAGCACCACAAGCATCACGCGCATCACGCGCACATGAAGGCTGCCGCCAAGCCGGCCGCCGAGGCCGCTCCGGCTTCCAAGTAAGCGCATCGGGCCGCAAGGCCCGGCGACCCCCAGGGGCCGGCTCATGCCGGCCCCGTTCTTTGGGGGCGGCTCAATCGCCGCCGGCGCGCTTGGCGATGCCGGCAATGAAGTCGTGGATCCCGGCGTCGCCGAGCTTGCGCGCGTCGGCGAGTTCGCCGCCCCGCGTGGCATAGATCACGCGCCCCCGGGGCGAGAGCATGGCCAGCGCCGGTATGCCCAGCGCCAGCGGCACGCCGTAGGCATGGGCGACATCGACGTTGCGATCGAAGCGGCCGACATCGACCTTGACGACGCGAAAGCGCCGCCCGATCAGCGCCGCCGTCTCGCCCTGCTCGAAGGCATGCTCGAGCGCCTTGCAGTCGCCACACCAGTTGGCGCCGAAGATGACGATGACGTCACGCGCCGGCGCCTGCGCGAGTGCCTGCGCGATCTGCAAGCGCGCGTCGGCGCGCTGGTCGTAGATCGCCTGGCCGGCGCACGCGGCGGCGGCGGCGCAGGCCATGCACAGGGCGGCGAGGAAACGCTTCATCGCGCCATTGTGCGCCCGGCTCAGGCCGCCATCGGCACCAGGAAATCGCGGCTGATGCCGACGCCGAGGTCGTTGACGCGGTCGAGGAACTCGGTCAGGTAGGCGTGCAGCCCGGTGGCGAGGATCTCGTCGATGCGCCCGTACTGCAGGTCGGCGCGCAGGCGGCCGGCGCGGCGCAGCGTCTCGTCGCTCTGCTCGTTGGCGACGCGCTGCAGGTTGTCGACGACATCGTTCATGCAGGCGGCGAGCGAGCGCGGCATGTCGGGGCGCAGGATCAGCAGCTCGGCCACCTTCTCCGGGTGGATGACGTTGCGGTAGACCTTGCGGTAGATCTCGAAGCCCGAGACCGAGCGCAGGATCGCGCTCCAGTGATAGAAGTCGACCTCCATCCCTTCCTTCGTGTCCGGGCCGAAATAGTCGCCGCCGGCCAGGGCCTGGAACTTCACGTCGAGCAGCCGCGCCGTGTTGTCGGCGCGCTCGAGGAAGGTGCCGATGCGCAGGAAATGCAGCGCCTCGTCCTGCAGCATCGTGCCCACCGTGACGCCGCGCGAGAGATGCGAGCGGAACTTCACCCATTCGAAGAAGCTGCTCGGGTCGCGCTCGAAGGCGCCGTCGGCGAGCAGGCGGTTGAACTCGAGCCAGGTCTGGTTCTGCGTCTCCCAGACCTCGGTCGTCAGCGCGCCGCGCACGGCGCGCGCGTTCTCGCGCGCCGCGCGCAGGCAGGCGACGATGCTCGACGCGTTGGTCTCGTCGCGCACCATGAAGTCCATCACGTTGCGCGCGTCGACGGCCTGGTACTTCTTCGAGAAGCCCCAGGTCAGCTCGCTGATCGAGAGCAGGCCGCGCCAGCCCTGCTCGGACATGTGCGCGCTCTGCGGCAGCAGCGAGGTCTGGTAGTTGACATCGAGCATGCGCGCGGTGTTCTCGGCGCGCTCCATGTAGCGCGCCATCCAGAACAGGTGGTCGGCGGTTCGCGAAAGCATCATCAGTCCTCCAGCACCCAGGTGTCCTTGGTCCCGCCGCCCTGCGACGAGTTGACAACGAGCGAGCCCGCCTTGAGCGCGACGCGCGTCAGCCCGCCCGGCACCATCTGCACGTGCTTGCCGGTGAGCACGAAGGGCCGCAGGTCGATGTGGCGCGGCGCGATGCCGGCTTCGACGAAGGTCGGGCAGGTCGACAGCGCCAGCGTCGGCTGGGCGATGTAGTTCGTCGGCCGCGCCTTCACCACGGCCTTGAACGCCTCGACCTCGGCCCGCGTCGCCGCGGGGCCGACGAGCATGCCGTAGCCGCCGGCGCCATGCACCTCCTTGACGACGAGCTCGGCCATGTGGTCGAGCACATAGGCGAGGTCGTCGGCCTCGCGGCAGAGGTAGGTCGGGACGTTGTTGAGGATGGGCTTCTCGCCGAGGTAGAACTCGATCATCTTCGGCACGTAGGGATAGATGCTCTTGTCGTCGGCGATGCCGGTGCCGATCGCGTTGCACAGCGCGAGGTTGCCGGCGCGGTAGACGTCGAGCAGCCCGGCGCAGCCCAGCGTGCTGTCGCTGCGGAAGGCCTTGGGGTCGAGGAAATCGTCGTCGACGCGGCGGTAGATGACGTCGACGCGCTTGGGGCCGCGCGTCGTGCGCATGTAGAGGTAGCCGTCGCGCACCATCAGGTCCTGGCCCTCGACGAGCTCGACGCCCATCTGCTGCGCCAGGAAGGCATGCTCGAAGTAGGCGCTGTTGTACATGCCGGGCGTGAGCACGATGACGGTCGGCTCGTTGACGCCGGCGGGGGCGACCTCGCGCAGCGTCTCGAGCAGCAGGTCCGGGTAATGCGCCACCGGCGCGATGCGGTGCATCGCGAACAGCTCGGGGAACAGGCGCATCGTCATCTTGCGGTCCTCGAGCATGTAGCTCACGCCGCTGGGCACGCGCAGGTTGTCCTCGAGCACGTAGTAGTCGCCGCTGCCGTCGGACTTGCCGGCGCGCACGATGTCGATGCCGGCGATGTGCGAATAGACGTTGCCCGGCAGCGTCACGCCCATCATCTCGGGCCTGAACTGGGCGTTCTCGAGCACCTGCTCGGCGGGGACGATGCCGGCCTTGAGGATCTCCTGGTCGTGGTAGACATCGTGCAGGAAGCGGTTCAGCGCCGTCACGCGCTGCGCCAGCCCGGCCTCCATCGAGCTCCATTCCGCCTGCGGGATGACGCGCGGGATGAGGTCGAAGGGGATCAGGCGCTCGGTGCCGGCGCCGTCCTCGTCCTTGGCGCCGTAGACGGCGAAGGTGATGCCGACGCGGCGGAAGATCATCTCCGCTTCCTCGCGCCGCGCCTGCATCGTCGCCCGGGGCTGGCGCTGCAGCCATTGCTCGTAGATCTCGTAATGCGCGCGCACCCGCTCGTTGGCACCATGCATTTCGTCGTAGGCCGACTTCATCTTCGCTGCTCCTGTACCGTTCCCACTAGCAACTCGCGTTCCGGGTCCGATGCGCCGCCGCTCATGCGCGTGCTCACCCCCACCGTCAGCACATGGTTGCCGCCGCCGCCGCGGATCACGCCGCGCAGCGGCGTGACGTCGCCGAAGTCGCGCCCGACGGCCAGCCGCACATGGCCGAGGCCCGGCACGAGGTCGTTCGTCGGGTCGAGGTCGAGCCAGCCGTCGGCCGGCACGCCCGCCGTTCCCGGGCACCAGACCTGGACCCAGGCATGCGAGGCGTCGGCGCCCTGCAGCGCCGCGCCGCCCTCGGGCGCATGCGTCAGCAGATAGCCGCTGACATAGCGCACCGGCAGGCCGAGCATGCGCATCGTGCCGGCCATCAGGTGCGCGAAATCCTGGCACACGCCGCGCCTGTGCTGCCAGACGCTGGCCAGCGGCGTGTCGACGGCCGTGCTCTGGCTCTGGTAGCGGAAGTCGGCATGGATGCGGTGCATCAGGTCCAGCGCCGCCGCCGCCAGCGGCCGCCCGGCGTCGAACGAGGGCGCGGCATAGCCGCGCAGGGCCTGCAGCCGCGGCACATAGGGCGACGGCAGGGCGTATTCGACCTCGGGCAGGAAGGGCGCGCGCGCGACATAGCGCAGGCGCCGCGCCAGCTCGTCCCAGGCCGGGCCGGACTCGGCATCGAGGGCCGCGAAGCGGCGCGCGACGCGCACCCGGCTCGTCGCGCGCACCGTCAGGCGGCGGTGCGGCTGCTCGAGGCTGAAATGGCGCTCGGCATTGCCCTGCGCGTCCCGGCGCAGGCGCAGCAGCACCGGCTCGGGGCTGATCTCGAGGTCGAAGCCGAGCAGGGTCTGGTGCGCGTCGGCCAGCGGCTGCAGATGCGCCAGGTGGTGGGCGAGCGAGACCGGCGCCGCGTAGTCGTAGCGCGTCTCGTGCACGACCTCGAGCCCCAGCGCCGGCTCCGTCATACCCTGCGGTCCGCGCCCTGGGCGAGGACGAAATAGACCTCGCCGATGCGGTCGGCCAGCGCCCAGGCGCGGCGCACGAGCAGCGCCGAGAGCTCGCGCAGCGACTCGGCGATGGCGCGGTCGTCGGCGCCGCGCAGCGACTCCAGCGTCAGCCCCGCGCCCTGCCCGGGCAGCAGGGCGAGGAAAGCGGCGTGGCCGGCGGCGTCGCCGGGCAGCTTGCCGATCTCGGTGCGCAGCCGGCGCAGCACGCCGGCGTAGGCGCGCGGGTTGTCGCTGTCAAGCACGAGCAGGTCGACGAGCGCCAGCAGGTCCTCGTGGCGCTGGTAGCGGGCGCGGAATGTGATCAGGCTGTCGAAGAGTTCGAGCAGCAGCTCGATGCCGGCGGCACTGGCCAGCGCCTGCGCGTCGACGAAGGCCTGCAGCCGCTGCGCGACGCCGAGCAGGCGCTCGATCAGCCGCCCCACGGTGAGCAGGCGCCAGCCATGGTCGCGCGTCATGCGGTCGGTCTGCGCGCCGGTGATCGCGGCCAGCTGCAGCGCCAGCCGGTCGAGCGCCGGCAGCACCTGTTCGAGCGCCGGCAGCTCGCCCGCGGGCAGCGCGATCGCGGCGGTGAACGATTCGCGCATGGTGCGGATCAGGCCCCAATGCTCGGCCGAGAGGCGATCGCGCAGCGCCAGCGTCGTGCGGTCGAGCGCGGCCAGGTTGTAGGCGATGCTCGCCGCGCCTTGCGCCGCCTGCGCGTCGCCGAGCGCGGCGAGCAGCGCGCGCTCGAACAGCGGCGCCGAGCGCACGAGCGACGGCACGCCCACCGGCGCCAGGCCGGTCGTCACCGCCAGCGCCGAGACCGCCTGCAGCACCTCGGGCGGGGCGTCGTTGTCGGCGTCGATGAGCAGCAGCGTCGCGCGCGCCAGCCGCACCAGCTGCTCGGTGCGCTCGGTGTAGCGGCCGAGCCAGAACAGGTTCTCGCCGGTGCGGCTCGAGACCGGGCGCCGGCGCTGCGCGATGTCGTCGACCTGCAGCCGCTGCGGCAGCATCGAGAAGGTGTCGACCGCGCCGTCGGTGAGGACCCAGGTGTCCAGGCTCGTGCCGCCGCGCTGCATGCTGACGCTGCTGTCCTCGCGCCGCGCCACGCGCGTCATGCCGCCGGGCAGCACATGCCAGCGGCCGCCGCCGTCGGCGATCGCGTAGACGCGCACCAGCGACGGGCGCAGCGACAGTGCACCGTCGCCCCAGATGGGTGCGCGCGAGTAGCGCACGCGGCTCTGGATGGTCCAGGCGTCGGGGTCGTCGGCGATCGCGGCGTCGCCTTGCCGGCGCAGCGCCGAATCGCTGCCCGCCTCCGGGTAGGTGCGGCGCACGATGTGCTCCTCGGGATGGGCGCGCGCGTCGTCGAAGGCCGCCGCCTCGCCGCACCACCAGGTCGGCAGCGACGGCATGCGCAGCGGCTCGCCGAGCAGGCGTTCGGCGATCGCCGGCATGAAGCCCTGGATCGCCGGCGTCTCGAGGAAGGCGCTGCCCAGCGCATTGGCCATCACGACGCTGCCGGCGCGCGCGGCCATCAGCAGCCCCGGGACGCCGAGCGCCGAATCGGTCCGCAGCTCGAGCGGGTCGCACCAGTCGTCGTCGATGCGGCGCAGCACGCCATGCACCGGCTCGAGGCCGTCGACGGTCTTGAGGAAGACGCGCTCGTCGCGCACCGTCAGGTCGCCGCCCTCGACGAGCGGCAGGCCGAGGTAGCGCGCCAGGTAGGCATGCTCGAAATAGGTCTCGCTGTAGGGTCCCGGCGTGAGCAGCACGACGCGCGGCGTGGCGCCGCGGGCGACATCGCGCGCCGCCGCCTCGAGCGTGTCGAGCAAGCGCCGGTACGAGCTCGCGATGTGCTGCACGCGCAGGTCGCGGAAGGCCTCGGGGAACTGGCGCGCGATGACGAGCCGGTTGTGCAGCACATAGCCCAGCCCCGAGGGGCCCTGGGTGCGCTGCGCGACCTGCCACCAGCGGCCCTGGGGGCCGCGCGCGAGGTCGAAGGCGACGATGAACAGGCGCAGCCCCGAGGGCGGCTCGATGCCCATCATCGGCCGCAGCCAGCCCGGGTGGCGCAGCAGCAGCGCCGGCGGCAGCAGCCCTTCGTGCAGCAGGCGCTGCGGGCCGTAGAGGTCGGCCAGCATGCGCTGCGCGAGCTCGGCGCGCTGCACCACGCCGGCCTCGATCGCGGCCCAGTCGGCGGGCTCGATCAGCTGCGGCAGCAGCTCGAGCGACCAGGGCCGCGACGACGCGCCGGGGTCCTTGCGGTCGCCGTAGACGTTGTGCGTGACGCCGTCGAGCCGGATGCGCCGCTCGACCTGGGCCACGCGCCGGTCCAGGTCCGCGGCGAAGCCGACGCCGCCGGCCGGCGGCGGCAGGCTGGCGGCGAAGCGCCGCCAGGGCTCGCGCAACCGCCCCTGGGCGTCGCGCAGCTCGTCCCAATGCGCCGCGTCGACCGGCAGCGCGTGGCTGGCCAGCGCATGCGCCGCCGCCTCGGCGGCCGAGGCGGGGTCGAAGGGCAGCGAACCTTGCGACGGTCCCGAGGACGGGCCCAGGGACTGTCCTTGGGTTTGGGACTGCGAAGGCGACTGGAACTGTTGTTGCGGCATGGCGGGGCCGCGAATGATCACACGCGCAGATCGATCGTGAACGGATGCTCCAGTCCGGGCGTGGCGGGCTGCACGTCGATCCGTCCCGGCGTATGGCCGTAGCGGAAGAAGCGCGCCAGGCGCCGGCTCTCGGCCTCGTAGGCGTTGACCGGGAACGCCTCGTGGCTGAGCCCGCCCGGGTGCGCGACGTGGTAGCGGCAGCCGCCGATCGAGCGCTGCTGCCAGCGGTCGACGAGGTCGAAGGTCAGCGGCGCATGGACGGCGATCGTCGGGTGCAACGCCGACGGCGGCTGCCAGGCCCGGTAGCGCACGCCGCAGACGAACTCGCCGACGCGGCCGGTGGGCTGCAGCGGCAGCGCGCGACCGTTGACGGTGACGACATGGCGGTTGCCGTTCAGGCCCGTGACCTTGACCTCGACGCGTTCGAGCGACGAATCGACATAGCGCACCGTGCCGCCGGCCGAGCCCTCCTCGCCCATCACATGCCAGGGCTCGAGCGCGCTGCGCAGCGTCAGCTCGACGCCCAGCGTCGCGAGCTCGCCGATGAGCGGGAAGCGGAACGCGAAATGCGGCGCGAACCAGGCGCTCTCGAAGGCATAGCCGGCGGCGCGCAGGTCGGCGATGACATCGTCGAAGTCCATCTGCACGAAGGTCGGCAGCAGGAAGCGGTCGTGCAGCCCCGTGCCCCAGCGCGTGAGCCGCGTCGCGCCGCGGCCGCGGTAAGGCTCGCGCCAGAACCAGGCCACGAGCGCGCGCAGCAGCAGCTGCTGCACCAGGCTCATGCGCGCATGCGGCGGCATCTCGAAGGCGCGCAGCTCGAGCAGGCCCAGGCGCCCCGTCGGGCCGTCGGGCGAGTACAGCTTGTCGATGCAGAACTCGGCGCGGTGCGTGTTGCCGGTGACGTCGACGAGCAGGTTGCGCAGCGTGCGGTCGACGACCCAGGGCGGAACCGAGCCGTGCCGGCCGAGCTGGCGTTCCAGCTCGTTGAGGCCGATCTCGACCTCGTAGGTCTGGTCGCCGCGCGCCTCGTCGAAGCGCGGCGCCTGGCTCGTCGGGCCGATGAACATGCCCGAGAACAGGTAGCTCAGCGACGGGTGGTTGTGCCAGTAGGTGATGAGGCTGGCGAGCAGGTCGGGCCGGCGCAGGAAGGGGCTGTCGGCCGTGCTCGCGCCGCCGAGCACGAAATGGTTGCCGCCGCCGGTGCCGGTGTGGCGGCCGTCGAGCATGAACTTCTCGGTCGACAGCCGGCTGCGGTGCGCGGCGTCGTAGAGGAATTCGGTGTGGTCGACGAGTTCGTTCCAGTCGTGCGCGGGGTGGATGTTGACCTCGATCACGCCCGGATCGGGCGTCACCGAGAGGTGCTTCAGACGCGGATCGCGCGGCGGCGGATAGCCCTCGAGGACGATCTTGACCTGCAGCTCGGCCGCCGTGGCCTCGACCGCGGCGAGCAGCTCGAGGTAGTCCTCGAGGTGCTTGAGTGGCGGCATGAAGACATAGAGCACGCCGCTGCGGTGGCCCGTCTTCGCGAACGCCTCGCGCTCGGCCTTGGGGCCGTTGCCGCGCTGCGGGTCGCGCACCTCGACGCACAGCGCCGTGCGCGTGAGCTCGCCGGCCGATTCGAAGCGCGCCGGTGTGGCCAGCGGGTCGCGCGGGAACGGCGTCGCCGGGTCGTGTTCGCCGCCCGGCCCCGCCGGGCCGGCGAGGCCCGGCGCGTGCGCGCGGGCGCTGGCGTCAGCGG
>JAGWVB010000470.1 GCA_018971105.1 Burkholderiales bacterium | reverse complement strand
AAGGCCAGGGCCGCCGGCAGGGCCAGCGTCTGGCGCCGCCTCTTGCCGCCGCCCCGCGCCGGCGCTGCTCGTCGAGGTCGATGTCGAGGTACTGCCAGAAGTCGTACCAGAACAGCGGCCGCCGGTAGCCGATCACCCAGGGCTGGGTGAGATCGGAGACGTAGCGGTGCTCGTGCGTCTTGTACGGCATGTAGGCGACCGCCAGGCGCTTGGCCTGCTCGAACAGCGCCAGGCGCTCGGGCCCGTCGGGCAGCACCGACAGGCGGTCGTAGACGGCGTCCATCGCGGGCAGGCGGAAGCGGGCGAAATTCTGGCCGCCGATCTGGCGGCCGTCGTAGCGCTGGAACGTGCCCTGGCCGTCGGGGCTGGCCGAGATCAGGCCGGCCGACCACATCTGCAGCTTGCCGGCGCGCCCGGCCTTGAGGTTCTCGGGCCATTGGGCGGTGACGAACTCGATGCGGATCGCCAGCGCCGCCATATTGCGCCGCCATTCTTCGTCGAGCTGGCGCGAGAGCTGGTCGGGCTGGGTCGCGCGGCGCAGCAGGAGCGGGCTGCCGTCGGGCATTTCGCGCCAGCCGTCGCCGTTGCGGTCGACATAGCCATAGAGGTCGAGCAGGGCCTTGGCGCGCGCCAGGCTGTAGTCGCCGTTCTCGCTCTTGAATTGCGGGTCGTAGCCGTAGGTGTGGGGCATCACCGGTGACTGCGCGACGATGGCCTGGCCATGGCGCACGAGCCGGATCTCGCGCGGGATGTCCAGCGCCAGCGCGATCGCGCGGCGCAGCGCCACCTTCTCGGGCGTGTAGCCGCCCAGCACCGGGTCTTCCATGTTGAAGTAGGTGAAGGCGATGTCGGCGCGCACCATGCGGTGGCCGGCGATGCCCTGGCGCGCCAGGTTCGGCGCCACCGCGCCGCCCGGCAGCGCGCGGTCGATGAACTCGGCCGGCACGTCCTCGATGTAGTCGCTGCCGCGCTGCAGGAAGGTGAGCCAGCGCGGCTGGTTCTCCTGGATGATCGAGACCTCGACGCGGTCGATCATCGGCAGGCGCCGGCCCTTGAAGCGCGCCAGGATCGCCTGCCCCGCGGCGTCGTCGGCGGCCGGCTCGGCGTCGTAGTGGCGGGGCCGGTAATGCGGGTTGCGTTCCAGGGCGATGAAGGAGCTGCGCCGCCATTGCGCGAGCCTGAAGGGCCCGGTGCCGACCGGATGGGCGGTGATCTCGTCGCCGTAGAACTCGACCACCTCGCGCGCGACGGCGCCGACGACATCGCTGCCGGCCATGAATTCGGTGAGCAGGCGCGGGCGCGGTGCGGCCACGCGGTACTGGATGGTGTAGCGGTCGAGCGCGCGCACGCCCTCGATCGGGCGCTCGTAATCGAAGGGCTGCCGTCCCTCCAGCGCCTGGCGGCGCAATTCGGCCAGGCCGACGAAGCCGAAGGTCTCGATCCAGGTCCAGTTCGCGCCCTTGAGCGCCGGGTCGGCGTAGCGCTTGAGCGTGTAGACATGGTCGGCCGCCGTCAGCTCGCGCGGCCGGCCCTTGAATACCGGGTCGTCGGCGAAATGGATGCCCGGCTGGACCTTCACCGTCCAGACGCGGAAATCGTCGCTGGCCTCGGGCATGCCGTCGGCCGTCAGCGGGCGCACGCGCGCGGGACGGGCCAGCGGGTCGTACTGGTACAGGGCCTCGAAGATATGCGCCGTGAGCACGCGCGAATACAGGTCGAGCAGCCGGGGCGGGTCGAAGCCGGACTCGGCGACGGGAAAGGCATAGCGCAGCACCTTGCGCGGCGCCTGGGCCGCGGCCGGCGTCGCGGCCCAGGCGGCGGGACCCGCGACGCCGGCCGCTCGCAGCAGGGAACGGCGC
>JAGWVB010000469.1 GCA_018971105.1 Burkholderiales bacterium | reverse complement strand
AGCCAGTTGCTTGCTCAGTGCCGAAACCAGGGGCTAGGCTGCGCAGGTCACGACTCAGTTGGTCGTGCGTGCAGCGCTTCACTCTACCGCCTTGTTTGCGTCGTAGGGCCCTCGTGAGCCGCTGGACCTACGGGGTCGTCGCCTCGAATGCGTTTCGCCCCTACGGCGACACCCGGCTCGCCCACCTGCTGCCGATCGCCGCGACCCCACTTGGCGGCTGACCGGCGGCAAGGGTCAGGCGGCGCCGCCGCGCGCCAGCCGGGCGGCCAGTTTCATCAGGGTGGGCACGCGCTTCCGGCCGTGCATCGCGCGCACGCGCACCTTCGCAGCCCCCAGATCGATACCGATGCAGGTGACGATCAGCGGCCGCGCCTCTTCATCGCGCCACACTTCAAACTGCGCCGGCAGGCTTGGCATCGAGCGCGTCGAAATGCCGACGACGGCGCTGCGTCCGCCGAGCGCGTCGAACAGATGGCGGCCCCATGCCGGGGTCTCCGCCGCGTCAAGGTGCACCGGACCGTCAATGACGATGAGCTCGGGTTCCAGCGCGTGCTCGCGCAGCAACTGCAGCACGCCGGCCAGTTCAGCCGCACCCCGCGGGCTTGGCGCCGGCGGGTCGATGGGGGCGACGCGCGAGGTGAAGGTGCGAGACGCTTCCGCCGCATCCCATTCGTCGAAGGCCACGGCGGAGACGATGACGCCGCCGTCGAGGTCGTGCGCGCCGACGACGAGCTTCATGGTGAAACGTGCGTCGACATGGTGGCGTCCGGGCGACTGATGCAGGCATCGTAGCGCAGGGCCTCTTGATGCGGCATGCTGGCAGGTCCGGCGCGCCGCCTGGCGCGGCACGCCCACCTTTGCAGGAGCACGCCCATGCAGCCCATCGCCTCCGGCGACCCCGGGCCACCTGCCGCCGCCGGCCCGTCGCCTTCGGCCTTGTCCGGCCACTGCCGCTGCGGCGCGGTGACGATCACGGTGGACGGCGCCCACGACCCGCGCGTCGGCGCCTGTCACTGCCGAATGTGCCAGCGCTGGTCGGGTGGGTTGTTCCTGTGTTTCGAGGCCGAAGTGTCCGCCGTCACGGTGCATGGCGACGTCACGCGCTATCGCTCGTCGCCGTTCGCCGAGCGCGCCTTCTGTCCGTGCTGCGGCACGCACCTGTGGTTCAACGATGTCGAGGAAGGCGGCCAGCCGAGCCGCTACCCGCGCGTTGACACCAAAAAGGCCCGCATTCCAAGCCGGGGAAGGGCCAACTACGCCTTCTTGGTCGCCATCAGCGACGTACGGCGCAGCAATAGCCCGGAATCCGCTTCAAATCGTCACTAGGGTCGCCCAAATCGGGCCCTGACCCCATCCAGTACGGCACTCATGAAACATGCGGGCTAGGACGGCACCGCCGCCAGCCTGGCGTCGATCTCGCGGACCTTGTCCCGCGCCAGCACGTCGCCCTGGGCGGCCGCGGCGGCATACCAGTTGCGCGCCAGCCTGAGGTCGAGCGCGACGCCGTCGCCGTGCTCGTACATCGAGGCCAGCAGGTACTGCGCGCCGACGTCGCCCGCGGTGGCGGCCTGGCGGTACCACTGCGCCGCCTGGACCGGATCCTTGGGGCGGCCGCGGCCGAGGAAGTAGGCGGTGCCCATCGCCACCTGCGCGTCGACGCTGCCGGCGCGGGCGGCGCGCTCGTACCAGTCGTGCGCCAGGCTCAGCTCGCGGGGGCCGAAGGTGCCGCTCTCGAGCGCCTGGCCGAGCATCAGCTGGGCGGTGACGAAGCCGCCCGCCGCGGCGCGTTCCAGCAGGCGCCGGGCGCGCGCGCGGTCGGGCACCGGCACTTCGCCGTGCAGGTGCATCAGCGCGAGGTCGAACTCGGCCGCCGGCAC
>JAGWVB010000468.1 GCA_018971105.1 Burkholderiales bacterium | reverse complement strand
AGCGCGCGCGCGCGATGCGCGCCGCCGCCGCGCTGCTGCGCCAGCGCAGCGCCGAGATCGCGCGCCTGCTCACGCTCGAGCAGGGCAAGCCCCTGGCCGAGGCCAAGGCCGAGATCACGAACGCCGCCGACATCATCGAATGGCTCGCCGACGAGGGCCGGCGCGTCTACGGCCGCGTCGTCGCGCCGCGCTCGCTGCAGGTGCAGCAGCTGGTGCTGAAGGAGCCGGTGGGCCCGGTGGCGGCGTTCACGCCCTGGAACTTCCCCGTCAACCAGGTCGTGCGCAAGCTGGCCGCGGCGCTGGCCACCGGCTGCTCGATCATCGTCAAGGCGGCCGAGGAGACGCCGGCGTCGCCGGCCGAACTGCTGCGCGCCTTCGTCGACGCCGGGCTGCCGGCCGGCGTCGTCGGCCTCGTCTACGGCGACCCGGCCGAGATCAGCAACTACCTGATCCCGCATCCGCTGATCCGCAAGATCACCTTCACCGGCTCGACCCCGGTCGGCAAGCAGCTCGCGGCGCTGGCGGGCGCGCATATGAAGCGCGCGACGATGGAGCTCGGCGGCCACGCGCCGGTGATCGTCGCCGCCGATGCCGATGTCGCGCTGGCCGTGAAGGTCATCGCCGCGGCCAAGTTCCGCAATGCGGGCCAGGTCTGCATCGCGCCGACGCGCTTCCTCGTCGAGGCCTCGGTGCGCGAGGAGTTCGAGGCCGGTTTCATCGCCTACATGAAGACGATCAAGGTCGGCTCGGGCCTCGACGCCGGGGTCTCGATGGGGCCGCTGGCGAACCCGCGCCGGCTCGGCGCGATGCAGCAGATGACCGAGGACGCCGTCGCCGGCGGCGCCCGCGTCGCGCTCGGCGGCGAGCGCATCGGCAGCAGCGGCAATTTCTACGCCCCGACGCTGCTGCTGGACCCGCCGCTGGAGCGCCTGGTCTTCAACAGCGAGCCGTTCGGCCCCGTCGCCGCGCTGCGCAGCGTCGCGAACCTCGACGACGCCATCGCCGAGGCCAATCGCCTGCCCTACGGCCTCTCGGCCTATGCCTTCACGCGCAGCGCGAAGACGGCGCACCGGCTCAGCCACCAGGTGCAGACCGGCATGCTGTGGATCAACCAGGCGGCCGCGCCCTGGGTCGAGCTGCCCTTCGGCGGCATCAAGGACTCGGGCTATGGCAGCGAGGGCGGACCGGAAGCGCTCGAGGCCTATCTGCAGCCGAAGACCGTCGCGATGACGATGGCGTGAGGCGCAGCGACGGAGCGCGTCGCCTTGAAGCCGCCGGTCGAGATCGAGCTCAAGTTCCGCGTCCCCGCGGCGCGGCGCGCGGCGCTCGCGGCCGAGATGGCGCGCGGCCGCTGCGAGCGCCTGTCGCTGGCGGCGCTCTACCTCGACACGCCTGACCGCCGGCTGGCGCGCGCCGGCATCGCCTGGCGGCTGCGGCGCGAGGGCCGGCGCTGGGTGCAGACGCTCAAGGGCGCCGTCGCCGGATCGCTGGCGCGCTTCGAGCATGAGGTCGAGCGCCCGGCCGCGAGCCGCGACGCCTGGCTGCACGCCGGCACCGAGGTCGGCGAGCGCCTGATCGCGATCCTCGACGCTGCGCGCGCCGAGGGCCTCGAGCCCGAGATCCGCTTCCGCACCGAGGTGCGGCGCTGCGCGCGCCGCCTGCGCAGCGGCGGCGCCGTCATCGAGGTCGCGCTCGACGAGGGGCGGCTCTTCGCCGGGGCGGCAAGCGCGCGCATCCTCGAGGTCGAGTTCGAGCTCGTGTCGGGCCGGCCGGCGGCGCTGCTCGCGCTGGCCGAGCGCTGGCGCCGGCGCCATGGGCTGGTCTACGACCCCTGCACGAAGGCCGAGCGCGGCGACCGCCTGGCCGGCGGCGCCGCCCACCCG
>JAGWVB010000467.1 GCA_018971105.1 Burkholderiales bacterium | reverse complement strand
ACCGGCCGCCCGCATCGGGTTGCGGGTCGGCGCCCGCGCCGCGCGCGGCCACGGGCGATGCGGCCCTGTGGGCCGCGTTCTGCGCCGGTGCCGGGGTCGAGCTGCCGTTGCCGCCGGGTGAGCTCGAGCCGCGCCTGCGGCTCGTCGGCATGCTGCTCAACCGGGCCGTCGCCGGCATGTTGCAGCTGATGGCCGTGCGCGCCAGCACCAAGCACGAGATGCGCGCCGAGGTCACCGTGATCCGCCAGGTCAGCAACAACCCGCTCAAGTTCTCACCCGACGCCAAGGCCGGCATCGAGCAGCTCGTGCAGCCGGCGTCGCGCGGCTTCCTCGACGGCGCCGCCGCCGTCGACGACGCGATGCACGACCTCGTCGGCCATTCGATCGGCACCGTCGCCGGCATGCGCGCGGCCATCGAGGGCCTGCTCGACCGCTTCGACCCGGCCGCGCTCGAGGCCCGCCTGGCGCCGCCCTCGCGTCTCGAAACGATGCTGCCCGGCCAGCGCAAAGCGCGTCTGTGGGACGAATACCTGCGCCGCTACGGCGAGATCCGCGGCGATGCGCAGGAGGACTTCCACAGCGTCTTCGGCAAGGCCTTCGTCGCCGCCTACGAGCAGCAGGTCGAGCGCCTGAAGCGGGGCGGGCGATGATCCGCATCCGCTGCGCCAGCTGCAGCGAGACCGGCGCGCGGCGCCACAACGAGGACCAGGTCCGCCATGGTTCGGCGCGCGCCGGGCATTACGCGATCCTCGCCGACGGCGCCGGCGGCCACAGCCGCGGCGCCGAGGCGGCGCTGCGCGCGGTCGACTGCATCGAGCGGCTGCTGCTCGACGATGCGATGGCCTATTCGCCGGCCAACCTCGGACAGGCCGTGCGGCTGGCACATTCGGAGCTCGTCCACCACCAGGACAGCGAGCGCCTGGAGGCGCGCATGCATGCGACGATCGTCGTGCTGTGGATCGATGCCGCGGCCGAGCACGCGATCTGGGCCCATGTCGGCGATTCGCGCCTGTACCGCGTGCGCCAGGGCCGCACCGACATCGTCACCGTCGACGACAGCGTCGTGCAGCAGCTCGTGCAGAGCGGCGTCATCAGCGCCGCGCAATCGCGCTCGCACCCGCAGAAGAACCAGCTGCTGGCGGCGCTCGGGATGAGCGGCGAGGTCGACCCGCATGTCGTCGCGCGGCCGGTCGCGCTGCTCGAGGGCGATGCCTATCTGCTGTGCAGCGACGGCTGGTGGGACGGCTTCGAGCCGGCGACGCTGGCGCTCACGCTCGAACACGCGCTGTCGCCGCAGGATTGGATCGATGCGATGCGCGAGCGCATCGTCGCGCGCCAGCTGCCGCGCCAGGACAACTACAGCGCCATCGCGCTGTGGGCCGGCGACCCGGGCGAGGTCACGCAGCCGGGCGTGGACGACACGCGGCCGAATGCCGCCGTCGGCCCCTGAACGGCGCCGAGCCCGGGCGCCGCGCCGCGGCGCCGCGGGCGCCCGACGGCATCACCTTGCACCTATCATGCGTGGCGTGCCGCCGCGCCGGACCCGATGCCTGCGCGCCGCGCGCGCAGCGCCGGCCGTCGCCTGAAGGAGATCGATGAAGTTCAAGGACTACTACGAGACGCTGGGCGTGGCGCGCGAGGCTTCGGCCGACGACATCAAGCTCGCCTACCGCAAGCTCGCGCGCAAGTACCACCCCGACGTGAGCCGGGAGCCCGACGCCGAGGATCGCTTCAAGGAGGTCGGCGAGGCCTACGAGGTGCTCAAGGATGCCGACAAGCGCGCCGCCTACGACGCCGTCGGCCGGCGCAGCGGCGGCGACGACTTCCAGCCGCCGCCCGACTGGGACGCCGGCTACGAGTTCCACGGCCGCGGCGACGCCGGCGC
>JAGWVB010000169.1 GCA_018971105.1 Burkholderiales bacterium | reverse complement strand
GCCCCACAGCGCCGTCAGGTCGGCCGCCTCGAGCCCGCCCTGGCGCGCGAGCTCGGGCAGCAGCTGGCGCTTGAGCGCGCCGTCGGGCAGCGCGGCCCACAGCGGCCGCGCATGCGCGAGCATGCGCGAGCGGCCCTCGGCGGTCGCGAGGTCGGTCTCCTCGGCAGCCTGCGCGAGCAGCTGGCGCGACAGCGGCACGGCCTGCGCGACCTGCTGCTCGAAGGCCGCGGCACCGAGCTCGCGGACATAGCTGTCGGGGTCGTGCTCGGTGGGCAGGAAGAGGAAGCGCACCTGGCGCAGGTCGCCCGCATGCGGCAGCGCCGCCTCGAGCGCGCGCGCCGCGGCGCGGCGCCCGGCGGCGTCGCCGTCGAAGGCGAAGACGACCGAATCGGTGTGGCGGAACAGCTTCTGGACATGGTCGGCCGTGCAGGCCGTGCCGAGCGTCGCGACGGCGTTGCCGAAGCCCGACTGGGCGAGCGCGACGACGTCCATATAGCCCTCGACGACGAGCGCGTAGCCGCGGTCGCGCAGCGCCTGGCGTGCCTCGTACAGGCCGTAGAGCTCGCGCCCCTTGCTGAACAGCGGCGTCTCGGGCGAGTTGATGTACTTGGGCTTGCTGTCGTCGAGGACGCGGCCGCCGAAACCGATCACCTTGCCGTCGACCGAGCGGATCGGGAACATCACGCGGTCGCGGAACCAGTCGTAGCGCTCGGCGTGCTCGCTGCCTTCCCGGGCCTCGTCGCCGTCGCGCAGCCGCACGAGGCCGGCCTCCTCGAGCAGCGGGTCGTCGTAGCGTGCGAAGACGCCGGCCAGCGTGCGCCAGCCCGGCGGCGCGTAGCCCAGGCCGTAGCGCGCGGCGATGGCGCCGTCGAGGCCGCGACGCTTGAGGTAGTCGATCGCCCGCGGCGCGGCCTTGAGCTGGGCGCGGTAGAACTCGGCCGCGCGGTCGAGCAGGCCGCCCAGCGTCGTGCGGCGCGCGCGCAGCGTCTCGCGGCGCTCGCGTTCCTGCGGGCTCACGTCCTCCTCGGGCACCGTCATGCCGACGCCCTGGGCGAGGTCGCGCACCGCCTCGACGAAGCTCAGTCCGGTCTGCTCGGTCAGGAAGCGGATCGCGTCGCCGCTGGCGCCGCAGCCGAAGCAGTAATAGAACTGCTTGGACGGGCTGACCGAGAAGCTCGGCGACTTCTCGGCGTGGAACGGGCACAGACCCATGAAGTTGGCGCCGCCGCGCTTGAGCTCGACATGCCGGCCGACGACGTCGACGATGTCGACGCGCGAGAGCAGTTCCTGCAGGAAGCCGGCGGGGATCACCCGGCCAGTTTAGCGTCGCCGCCCGGCTCGCCTTCGCCGTTCGCGGCGCTGGCCAGCGCGAACATGCCGCGGTAGTCGCGCACCCAGTGCATCACCGCGCTCGACGGCATCGGCGCCGCGATGCCGGTGCCCTGGCCGATGTCGCAGCCGAGCTCGAGCAGCGTGCGCGCCTGCGCCGGCGATTCGACGCCCTCGGCGACGACGGTGCAGCCGAAGGTGCGCGCCAGGCCGATCACGCCCTCGACGATGGCGCGGTCCTGGCTGTCGTCGAGCATCGAGTGGACGAAGCTCTGGTCGATCTTGAGCACGTCGACGGGCAGCTTCTTGAGGTAGGTCAGCGTCGAGTAGCCGGTGCCGAAGTCGTCGAGCGCGAAGCGTACGCCCAGGCCCTGGCAGCGCGAGACCAGGGCCGAGGTGGCGTCGACATCCTCGTGCGCGGCGGTCTCGAGCATCTCGAGCTCGAGGCTGTGCGCCAGTGGCTCGCTGTGGCGCGCCAGCAGCTCCGACAGGCGCTGCGCGAAGTCGGGTTCCTGCAGGTGGCGTGCCGAGATGTTGACGCTGACCGAGATGTCGAGCCCGTCGCTGCGCCATTGCGAGAGGTGGTCGAGCGCCTGCGCCAGCACCCAGTCGCCGATGCGCGCCGAGAGCCCGGTGTTCTCGATCTTGTGCAGGAACTGGCCCGGCGCGACGAGGCCGTATTTCGGATGCTCCCAGCGCAGCAGCGCCTCGAAGCCGAGCACGCGCGAGTTGCGCATGTCGACCTTGGGCTGGTAGTAGAGGACGAACTCGTGGCGGTCCAGGCCCTCCTGGATGCGGCCGAGCTCGAGCCGCTGCTGCTCGTCGCGGCGCCGGCCCTCGGTGTCGAAGAAGGCGTAGCCGTTGCGGCCGGCCTGCTTGGCGCTGTACATGGCCTGGTCGGCATGGCGCAGCAGCGTGTCGGCATCGCTGCGGTCGATCGGGTAGGCCGTCACGCCCATGCTCGCGGTGATCTGCACGCTGTCCTGCGCCGGGTCGATCACGTAGGGCTCGGAGACGACGCGCAGCACGCGGTTGACGGCCAGCCGCGCCTCGTCGAGCGTGCCGGCGCGCAGCAGCAGCACGAACTCGTCGCCACCCAGCCGCGCCGCCGAATCGGTGCCAAGCTCGCGGCTGCGCAGCGCGCTGCGCAGGCGGCCGGCGAGCTCGGTCAGCAGGCGGTCGCCGGCGGCATGGCCGTAGCGGTCGTTGACGGGCTTGAAGCGGTCGAGGTCGAGGTAGCAGACGACGAGCAGGCCGCTGTCGCGGTCGACGGCGCGGATCGCCTCGTCGAGCAGCTGCGAGAGATGGGCGCGGTTGGGCAGCCGCGTGAGTTCGTCGTAATGCGCCTGGCGCTCGAGCTGCTCGCGCTGCGCCTGCTGCTCGGTGATGTCGGAGATCACGAGCACGTGGTAGCGCAGATCCTGGGCCGGGCCGCGCACGGTCGAGATCGTCGCCTGCAGCGTGCACAGCACGCCGTTGCGGCGGCGCTCGAGCAGCTCGCCGCGCCAGCTGCCGTGGTCGCGCAGGCTGGCCCACATCGCCGCCCGCTGCTGGCGCGCGACGGGGTCGGCGGGCGCCGGGCGCAGCAGCGACGGCACCGTGCCCAGCACCTCGTCGCGCGGCACGCCCAGGATCTGGCTGTAGGCGGCGTTGACGTCGAGCGCGCGCAGGTCGGGGTCGGTGATCAGCAGCCCCTCGTGCAGATGCTGGAACAGGCTCACCGACATCAGCTGGCGCTCCTGCGCGTCGTGGCGGTCCTGCACATCGGCCAGCGTCGCGAGCAGGCGCACCGGGCGGCCGCCGGCCTCGCGCTCGATCACGAGCAGCGTCGCCTCGGTCCAGCGCCAGCCGCTGCCCTGCGGCAGCCGCAGCTCGAGCCGGCGCCGCCCGCTGCCGCCGCCGGTCAGCGTGGCGATCGCCTCCGCGAGCACGGTCTGGTCGTCGGGGTGGACCTGGGCCTGCCACTGGGCGGCCGACCAGCCCGGCCCGCCATGGCCGGTGATCGAGCGCCAGGCCGACGAGGCGAAGCTCTCGTTGCGGTCGAGGTGCCAGTCGGCGACGCCCAGGCGCGAACCGTCGAGCGCCCATTCCCAGCGCTGCGAGCGCCCGCGCCATTCGACCGTGGCCGCGTGCGCAAGCAGCATCGCCAGCAGGGCCGATCCGGCCCAGCCCAGCAGCAGCGGAGCGGCTGCGCCTGCGCTGGTCCACAGCGCGACCCCATGCGAGGCCTGGGCGCAGCCCAGCAGCGCCACCAGCAGCAGGCCTCCGGCCGCCAGCGCGAGCTGGCCGCGCAACGCCAGCGTGAGCACGATCAGGTGCGGCATGAACAGCAGCAGCACCGCCCAGCGCGTGCCGGGCACGATCCACATCAGCCACAGCAGCGCCAGCAGCGCGGCGCCGCCGGCGAGGGTGCGGCGCCGCGTCGCGCCGCGGCGATCGGGGGCCAGGCTGTTCGGATCGACGGCGCAGATCGCCACCGTGCAGGCCAGCATGCCCAGCGTGAGCACGATCCAGCCGGCGGCGAAATCGCCGAAGACGTCGAATCCGTCGCGTCCGCTCAGCGCCCGGCCCAGGGCCACGACGCCGGCCACCGGCAGCGCGCCGGCGCAGGCGACGGCCAGCACCAGGCGCAGGACGTCGACGGCGCGCTGCAGCCGTGCATCGAAATGCAGTTGCAGCAGCGCCGTCTGGATCAGCAGCACGGCGCCGACGACGGTCAGCGTCGCGCCCAGCGCAGCCGACCAGCCATGGCCGAGACCGATCAGCGCCGCGAGCAGGCCCACGGCCGCGCCGGCCAGCGCGTTGCGGCCCCAGCGCCAGGTGCCGGCCAGCGCCAGGCCGGCCGGCAGCGCGAGCGCGGACCAAGGCGGGTAAGGCGCCGCCAGTGCACCCGCGTAGGCCAGCAAGAGCGCCGCCACCGCGATCGCGGCCGCGCGCAGGCTGGATTCGGCGGTGAAGCGCCAACCCGTGCCCAACCCGGCGCGTTCGAGCAGCGGACCGATCAACGCACCACCCCCGGCCCGGGCCCCGGGGCGAGGCGCGGCATCGGCATCAGACCTCGAACTCCGACAGCGACCGGCCCGCGGCCAGCGCCGCCGTCAGCCACTTGGGCTTGAGGCCGCGTCCGGACCAGGTCTGGCCGCTGGCCCTGTCGTGGTACTTCGCGGCCACCTTGGACGCGGCGCGCGGCCGCGGCGCGGCGGCCGACCGGCCCGAGATGTCGGCCAGCGAGAGCCCGTATTCGGCCATCAGGGCGCGTACTTTCGCGATCGCCTCCGCCCGCTGCTCGCGCTGGGTGAGCGCGATCTGCTTCTCGATCGCGGCCTTCTGGGCCAGCAGTTCGGTCAGTGACTTCGGTGACATGCGGGGCTAGGCCTATCGGTCCGGTTGGTGCCTATGGTAGCCCGGGCCCGGGCGCCGGCGTCGCGGAGTTACCCGGGAGGGCGCGGAGGACCCCCCGCGCTTCAGGGGGCCGGCGGCACGTAGCCGGCCGGCTGGTCGGTCTCGCCGCCGAAGAAGAACTGCTCCATCTGGCGCGCCAGGTACTGGCGCGCGCGCGCATCGGCCAGGTTGAGCCGGTTCTCGTTGACGAGCATGGTCTGGTGCTTCTTCCAGAGCTCGAACGCCTCCTTGCTGACCTGGTCGTAGATCCGCTTGCCGAGTTCGCCCGGGTAGGGCGCGAAACCCAGCCCTTCGGCTTCCTTCTTCAGGTAGATGCATTGCACCATGCGAGCCATCGTCTTCTCCAGGTTCAGTTCAGCTTCTTGACCAGCACTTGCGAGCGCCGGTCCCAGTTGTATTTCCGCTTGCGCGCCTCGGGCAGCCAGTCGGGGTCGACGTGGACGAAGCCGCGCTTGAGGAACCAGTGCATCGTGCGCGTCGTCAGCACGAAGATGCTCGCCAGCCCCATCGCCCGGGCGCGGTGCTCGACGCGCTTGAGCAGCCGCTCGCCGTCGCCCTGGCCCTGCGACAGCGGCGAGACGGTGAGCGCGGCCATCTCGCCGGTGCGCGCCTCGGGGTAGGGGTAGAGCGCGGCGCAGCCGAAGATGATGCCGTCGTGCTCGACGACGCTGTAGTTGGCGATGTCGCGCTCGATCTCGGTACGCTCGCGCCGCACCAGCGTGCCGTCGCGCTCGAACGGCTCGATCAGCTGCAGCACGCCGCCGACATCGTCGCTCGCGGCCTCGCGCAGGCTCTCGAGCTTCTCGTCGATGACCATCGTGCCGACGCCGTCGTGGGTGAAGACCTCGAGCAGCAGCGCGCCGTCGGTGGCGAAGGGCAGGATGTGCGAGCGCTCGACCCCGCCCTCGCAGGCCTTGACGCAATGCTGGAGGTAGAAGGCCGGGTCGGTCGGCAGGGCCGGCGCCGGCAGCGTCGCCAGCAGCCGCTTGGCATGAGCGAGCTCGAGCTCGGTGTCGATGGCGCTCTCGGCGTCGTCCATCTGCTCGCGGATGCCGGGGATCTCGGTCATGAAGACGAGCTTGTCGGCCTGCAGCGCGATCGCGGTCGAGGTCGCCACGTCCTCCATCGTCAGGTTGAAGGCCTCGCCGGTGGGCGAGAAGCCGAACGGGCTCAGCAGCACGAGCGCGCCGGACTCGATCGCGCGCCGGATCGCCGCGGCGTCGACGCGGCGCACGAGGCCGCTGTGGATGAAGTCGACGCCGTCGACGATGCCGACCGGGCGCGCGGTGAGGAAGTTGCCCGAGACGACGCGCACCGTGGCGTTGGCCATCGGCGTGTTCGGCAGTCCCTGCGAGAAGGCGGCCTCGATCTCGAAGCGCAGCTGGCCCGCGGCCTCCTGTGCCGCGTCGAGCGCGACCTCGTCGGTGATGCGGATGCCGCGCGAGTAGCGCGAGACATGGCCCTTGGCGGCGAGCTGCTCGGTGACCTGGGGCCGGAAGCCGTGGATCATCACCAGCTTGATGCCCATCGCATGCAGGATGGCCAGGTCCTGCGCGAAGGTGTTGAGCTTGCCCGCGGCGATCGCCTCGCCCGCCAGCGCGACGACGAAGGTCTTGCCGCGGTAGGCGTGGATGTACGGTGCCACGGCGCGAAACCAGGGCACGAAGGTATGCGGGAAGACGAGATTCATGCTGCACTGCATTGTGCCGCAGCGGGGGATGCGGCCGGGCATGCCCGAACGGTCGGCCCGGATCGCCGGCCGGCGTCGCCGCGGCGCGCGGCGGCAGCGCTCGACCATAATTCGCGCCCCGTGCCGAAGACTCCGCGCAGCGCCGCCCCGGCGCATCCCGTCCCGCCCATCACCTATCCCGAATCGCTGCCGGTCTCGGCCCGTCGCGACGAGATCGCGCACGCCATCCGCGAGCATCCGGTGGTCATCGTCTGCGGCGAGACCGGGTCGGGCAAGACGACCCAGCTGCCCAAGATCCTGCTCGAACTCGGCCGCGGCCTGGGCGCCGGCGGCCGCGGGCTGATCGGCCACACGCAGCCGCGGCGCATCGCCGCCAGCAGCGTCGCCAAGCGCATCGCGCAGGAGCTGAACTCGCCGCTGGGCGAGGTCGTCGGCTACAAGGTGCGCTTCCAGGACCGGCTGCAGCCCGGCGCTTCCGTCAAGCTGATGACCGACGGCATCCTGCTCGCCGAGACCGAGCGCGACCCGCTGCTGCGCGCCTACGACACCATCGTCATCGACGAGGCCCACGAGCGCAGCCTGAACATCGATTTCCTGCTCGGCTACCTGCGCCAGCTGCTGCCGCGCCGGCCCGACCTGAAGATCGTCGTGACCTCGGCGACGATCGATGCCGAGCGCTTCGCGAAGCATTTCGAGTCGGCGCGCGGGCCGGCGCCGGTGATCATGGTCTCGGGGCGGCTGTTTCCGGTCGAGCAGCGCTGGCGGCCGTACGAGGACAGCCGCGACTACGGCCTCGACCACGCCATCGCCGACGCCGTCGACGAGCTCTGGCGCGGCGCGTCCGGCGACATCCTCGTCTTCCTGCCCGGCGAGCGCGAGATCCGCGAGACCGCCGACCATCTGCGCCGCCACCTCGCGCAGGGCGCGCGCGGCGGGCCGCAGCCCGAGATCCTGCCGCTGTTCGCGCGCCTGAGCCAGGCCGAGCAGGACCGCGTGTTCGAGTCCGGCAACGGGCGCCGCATCGTGCTCGCGACCAACGTCGCCGAGACCTCGCTCACGGTGCCGGGCATCCGCTACGTCATCGACGCCGGACTCGCCCGCGTCAAGCGCTACAGCTGGCGCAACAAGGTCGAGCAGCTGCAGATCGAGCCGATCAGCCAGGCCGCGGCGCAGCAGCGCGCCGGCCGCTGCGGCCGCGTCGCCAACGGCATCTGCATCCGCCTGTACGCCGAGGACGACTTCAACAAGCGGCCGCGCTACACCGACCCCGAGATCCTGCGCAGCTCGCTCGCCGGCGTGATCCTGCGCATGAAGGCGCTGCACCTGGGCCACGTCGACGATTTCCCCTTCGTCGAAGCGCCGCCGCGCAAGGCCATCGCCGACGGCTACGCGCTGCTGGCCGAACTCGGCGCCGTCGACGAGGACTACGAGCTGACCGCCATCGGCACCGAGCTCTCGAAGTTGCCGCTGGACCCGCGTGTCGGCCGCATGATCCTCGCCGCGCGCGACCACCAGGCGCTCTCTGAAGTGTTGATCGTCGCCGCCGCGCTCAGCGGCCAGGACGTGCGCGACCGCCCGCTCGACAAGGCGCAGGCGGCCGACGAGAAGCACAAGCCCTTCGACGACGAACGCAGCGAATTCGTCGGCATGCTCAAGCTGTGGAACTGGATCGAGGTCGGTCGCGGCCACGGCGAGAGCGATGCGCAGGGCCAGCCGCACGCGCACAAGCTCACCAACCGCCAGCAGGAGCAGCGGCTGCGCGACCACTACATCAGCCCGCGCCGCGTGCGCGAGTGGCGCGACATCCACAGCCAGCTCCACACCGTCGTCGCCGAGCATGGCTGGCGCCTGAACCAGGCCCCTGCGACCTACGAGCAGCTGCACCTGTCGCTGCTCGCCGGGCTGCTGGGCAACATCGGCTGCAAGAGCGACGACGAGGACTGGTACCTGGGCGCGCGCGGCATCAAGTTCTGGCGCCATCCGGGCGCCAACCTGAGCAAGAAGCCGGGGCGCTGGATCGTCGCCGCCGAACTCGTCGAGACCACGAGGCTGTTCGGCCGCGGCCTGGCGGCGATCGAGCCGGCATGGATCCCGCCGCTGGCCGGCGCGCTGCTCAAGACCCAGCTGCTGGAGCCGCACTGGGAGAAGAAGGCGGCCGAGGTCATCGCGCTCGAGCGTGCGACGCTGTACGGCATCGTCATCTACAACAACCGGCGCGTGAATTTCGGCAACCTCGACCCGGCCGCCGCGCGCGAGATCTTCATCCGCGAGGCGCTGGTCGGCGACGAATGGGAAACGAAGCTGCCGTTCCTCGCCCACAACCGCAAGCTCATCCGCCAGGTGCAGGAGCTCGAGCACAAGGCGCGGCGCCAGGACGTGCTCGTCGACGACGAACTGATCCACGCCTTCTACGACCAGCAGCTGCCGCGCGATGTCTGCAGCGGCGCGACGCTCGAACGCTGGTTCCGCGACGAGGTCCGGCGCCAGCCGCGGCTGTTGCAGCTCACGCGCGAAGAGCTGATGCGGCACGAGGCCGCCGGCATCACGACCGACGCCTACCCGCGCCAGTTGCGCCTGGGCGGCATCGACTGCGCCGCGACCTACCTGCACGAGCCCGGCGACGAGCGCGACGGCGTCACCGTGACGGTGCCGATCTACGCGCTCAACCAGGTCAGCGACGCGCGCTGCGAATGGCTCGTCCCCGGCATGCTGCAGGCCAAGGTGCTGGCACTCGTGAAGACGCTGCACCAGCGCCCGCGGTCGCGCCTCGTGCCGCTGCCCGAGTTCGCGGCGGAGTTCTGCGAGCTCACGCGCTACGGCGAGGGCGGCCTCGTCGACGCGCTGCTCAAGGCCGTGCGCGAGCGCACCCAGCTCGCGATCCAGCGCAACGACTTCAAGCTCGAACAGCTGAGCCCGCACCTGTTCATGAACTTCCGCGTCGTCGACGAGCACGGCCGGCAGCTCGGCATGGGACGCGACCTGGCGGGCCTGAAGGCCGAGCTCGGCGTGCAGGCGCGCAGCGCGTTCCAGGCGCTGGCGGCCCTGAAGGCGCGGCCACCGGCCGCGGCGCCCGCCGCTGCGGTGAGCGCGCCGGTCGCGGGCAGCGGCCGTGGCGGGGTGCGCGCCGAAGTGATTGCGCCGGCGCCCGAAGCCGTGGCGACCGAACCGGCGAAATACATGGCCTGGACCTTCGGCGAGCTGCCCGAGCTGATGGAGATCCGGCGCGGCGCGCAGGTGCTGGTCGGTTTTCCGGCGCTGATCGACCGCGGCACGCATGTCGAGGTCGAGGTCTTCGACGAGCCGGCGCTGGCCGCCGCCCGGCACCGCGCCGGCCTGCGCCGGCTGGTGTCGCTGCAACTGCGCGAACCGCTGAAGTACCTGGAGAAGAACATCCCGGGCCTGCAGGCGATGGCGGGGCATTT
>JAGWVB010000466.1 GCA_018971105.1 Burkholderiales bacterium | reverse complement strand
CAGCCCGGCCGCGAGCGCGATGCACAATGAGGCGGCGCGCAGGCGGCGCCCGGCGCGTCGCTGCGGGCCGCGGTGGGCATGTGCATTGCTAGTCATGGTGTGGGGTCGATTCGACGGCGGTGTCGGCGCAAGACTCGTGCCCCGGTCCGCCCGGCCGCCTTTCTCCAACTTCCCATGCCCACGTGACCCTCCGTCGCGCCCTCATGTTCGCGTTCGTGCTGCTCGGCCTGCTGCCGTGCATCGCGGTCACCTGGCTGAGCTTCAGCCGCGCGCGCCAGGCCATGACCCAGCAGATCGCGCGCAGCATCGACGTCGAGGCCTCGACGCTGCAGGCCGACATCGACCGCATGATCTTCGAGCGCATGCAGAACGCGTTCGTCTGGAGCCGTTCGGAGTTGATGCAGGACCTGCGCGTGGGCGATGTCGACAAGCGGGTCTCGCATTATCTCGTCGGCCTGGCGCGCGGCTACGGCGGCGTCTACCGCGAGCTCGATTGCCGCACCGACGACGGCCTCATCGTCGCCAGCAGCCGCGTCGACGCGATCGGCCATCGCGCCGTCGACGACGCGGCGGCGCCGGTGTCGATCGACGCCCGGCTCGACGCCGGCGACGCGCGGCTGCTGCTGCCGCCGGCGCGGCGGCTCGACGACAGCCGGCCGCTGGTGATCGAGACGAACATCCCCTCGGACTTCGGCCCCGGTGCCACGCTCGGCCGCCTGCATCTCGAATTCGACGCCGGGCGCGTGAGCCGTCTGCTCGACCGCTACGCGACGCGCGGCCAGCTCATCGCCATCGTCGACGCCCAGGGACGCTGGGTCGCCGGCTCGCATGGCCTGCGCGGCCGCGCGCTGCCCGATGCCGCGCAGCGCCGCGCCGCGCTCGCGTTCATCGCCGACCGCGCCAGCGGCGCGGTGCGCGCGGGCGCGCCCTGGCTCGCGGCACCGGTGATCGTCGGCATCGGCCGCTCGCAGCCCGAGAACGGCTTCGCCGGGTCGGGCTGGACGACGGTGGTGCTGGAGCCGCTGGACGAGGCGCTGGCGCCGGTGCATCGCATCGCCGTCATCTTCGCCGCCCTGCTGGCGATGGTGCTGCTGGCCTCGCTGGTGGCGGCGCCGCTGTTCGCGCGCGTCATCGCGCGGCCGATCGCGTCGCTGATCGGCACCGCGCGCCGCTTCCAGCTCGAGGGCACGCCGCCGGCAGCGCCGACGCGCGCCTGGTTCATCGCCGAGCTGGCCGAACTCGACCAGGCCCAGGCCGAGATGATCGGCGCCGTCCAGCGCTCGCGCCTCGAACTCGTGCGCGCGTCGAAGCTGGCGATGCTGGGCGAGGTCGGCGCGGTGCTGGCGCACGAGGTGCGCACGCCCTTGGGTATCCTGCGCTCGTCGGCGCAGATGCTGCGCCGCGACCCCGGCCTGGGTGCGGAGGGACGTGAATTGATGGGCTTCATCGAATCGGAGACCGAGCGGCTGAACCGGCTCGTCTCGGCGATGCTCGACACGGCGCGGCCGCGGCGGCCGAATTTCAGCGCCTGCGACCTGCACGAGCTGCTGGGCCGCTGCGCGCAGATGCAGGCGCTGCGCCCGGGCGGCGCGCCGGCGGCGGGGATCGAGCTCGAACTGGCGGCCGCCGACGCGCGCCTGGACGCCGACCCCGAGCAGCTGATGCAGGCCGTGTTCAACCTGCTGCAGAACGCGATCCAGAGCGCCGGGCCGCAGGGTCGCGTGCGCCTGTCCACGGCCGCCGACGGCGAGGCGCTGACGGTGGTCTGCGACGACGACGGCCCGGGCATCGCGCCCGAGATCGCCGAGCGCATCTTCGATCCCTTCGTGACGCGGCGCGAGGGCGGCATCGGCCTCGGCCTGGCCGTCGTGCAGCAGGTCGTGCTGGCG
>JAGWVB010000465.1 GCA_018971105.1 Burkholderiales bacterium | reverse complement strand
GGCGCGCGAACTCACCGCCTCCTGACGTCCCGGCCGGACCTCAGCGGCGGGCGCCGAACCAGCGCCGCCGCGGCGGCGGCGCCGGGCCGTCGAGCGGCGCCGGCGAGGTCGAGCTGGCGCCGAAGACCGAGTTGAAGATCGAGCCCCAGGTCGACGGCGGCGTCGACTCGGCCGCGGCGGCCTCGGGCAGCGGCGCGGGGGTCGGATCGGGCCGCGGTTCGGCGCGCTCGGCGGCGCGGTACATCACCGCCAGCTGGGCCAGGTCGCTGCCGCGCAGCGCGTCGCACACGAGCAGCACGTCGCGGGCGTACAGTGGCTCCTCGACCATGCGTTCGGTGTCGATGCCCTCGCCGAGTTCGGCCATCAACCGCAGGTGGATGCGGCCGGCGACGCGGTGGCAGCGGCGTTTGTTCATCGAGGGCGCCAGTGTGCCGGTCCATGCGGCCGGCGCACCATCCCCAAGACTGTTGAACGGCATTTTCGCGACAACTTGCGTCATTCTTTCGAATTAAGCTTGCAGGATTGCACGGCCACGCCACCATGATTCCATCCCGCGTCACCCTGGTCGAAGTCGGTCCGCGCGACGGCTTGCAGAACGAGTCCGTGCCCGTCGGGGCGGCGCAGAAGATCGAACTCGTGCGGCGGCTGCAGGCGGCCGGTTGCCGCGAGATCGAGGTCACGAGCTATGTCAGCCCGAAGTGGGTGCCGCAGATGGCCGACAACGCGCAGGTGATGGCGGGCATCGAGCGCCGCGCCGGCGTGCGCTACGCGGTGCTGACGCCGAACCTGCAGGGGTTCGAGGCCGCGCGGGCAGGCCGCCCCGACGAGATCGTCGTCTTCGGCGCCGCCAGCGAGGCCTTCAGCCGGCGCAACATCAACTGCTCGGTGGCCGAGAGCATCGAGCGCTTCGCCCCCGTCGTCGCCGCGGCCCATGCGGCCGGCATCAAGGTGCGCTGCGCGATCTCCTGCGCCCTCGGCTGTCCCTACCAGGGCGAGGTGAGCGCCGACGAGGTCGAACGCGTGGTGCTGCTGATGCGGGGCATCGGCGTCGACCATTGCGGCATCGCCGACACCCTCGGCGTCGGCACGCCGCGGCGCGTGCAGGCGGCGCTGGCGCGCGCGCTGCGCCATTTCCCGGCCGCCGAGGTCAGCGGCCATTTCCACGACACCTACGGCCAGGCGCTGGCCAATATCTACGCCAGCCTCGAACTCGGCATCGCGACCTTCGACACCAGCATCGCCGGACTCGGCGGCTGCCCCTACGCCAAGGGCGCGACCGGCAACGTCGCGACCGAGGACGTGGTCTTCATGCTGCACGGCATGGGCATCGCCACCGGCATCGACCTCGATCCACTCGTCGATGCCGGCGCCTTCATCAGCGGCGTGCTCGGCCGGCCGCCGGTCTCGCGCGCGGGCCGGGCGCTGCTCGCCAAGCGCGGGTTGGCCTTCGCATGATTCCGCCGGACCGCTCTCGCGCCGATGCGCGTCCGCTGCACGCCGGTGCGGCCGCGGCCTCGACCGTGCCCTCGCCCTGCATCGGCGTCTGCCGCATGGACGAGGCCCGCGGCCTGTGCGCGGGCTGCCTGCGCACGCTGGACGAGATCGCGCAATGGTCGGTGCTGGACGATGCCGGCAAGCGCGAGGTCTGGCGCGAACTCGGCAGGCGGCGCGTCGAGTGGCGGCGCCGGGCGGCGCCCGGCCCGGCGCCGGACCCGGCCTGAGGGCGGCTCAGGCCATGAAGCGGCTGGTCTTCCACTTCGACTTCGTCTCGCCCTACGCCTACCTCGCCTTCGAGCGGCTGCCGCAGGTGCTCGAGGGTTGCAGCGTCGAGGTCGCGTACCGGCCGCTGCTGTTCGCCGGCCTGCTCCAGCGCTGGGGCCAGCGCGGCC
>JAGWVB010000464.1 GCA_018971105.1 Burkholderiales bacterium | reverse complement strand
CTGGCCGCGGCCGGCGCCGACGCGGCCGCCGCGGCGCCCGGCACCGGCGTCACGATCATCAGCGAATGGTCGCCGCCGGCGAGCCAGAGCTCGACGCTGCGCAGATCGCCGCCGGTGCCGGCGATCTGGATCTCGCGCACCTGGCCGTGGGTGCGCCGCGGCGTCAGCTTCAGGGTCCAGAGCGCGGCGTCGCCTTCGACGCGGGTCTCGAAATGCCGCTGCAGCAGCGCCGCGTTGCCCGAGAGCGTGCCGCGCACGCCGTCGATCAGCGCCGTCAGCTCGGGCACCGCGTCGAGCGCCATCGAGCGCCGGCGACCCGCGCGTTCGAGCGTCACGGTGTTGCCCTCGACGCTCATCGTCTCGGCCAGCGGCTCGGTCGTGCGGCGCGTGAAGCGATCGGGCGCGGTGTAGCTGAGCGTGCCGCTGGCGCGCAGCGGGCCGTCGAGGCCGCCGACGTAGCGCTCCTCGGTGAAGCGCGCCTGCGCCGACTTGCGCTGCGCCAGCAGCGCCGTCAGCTGCGCGAGGTCGAAGGGCGCGGCGGCGCCGGCCCGCGGCAGCGCCGCCACCAGGGCGGTGGCGGCGGCGCCGCGGCAGAAGGCGCGTCGATCAGGGCGTGGCGGCAGGCGGGTCTTCACACCAGTAGTCGTAGAAGTTGAACCAGTTGTAGGGCGCCTCGCGCACCAGCGCTTCGAGCATCGACACGTAGCGGACCAGCGCCTCGCGCAGCAGGGTCTCGCGGGCGGCGGCGTCGGCGGCGAGGCTGAAGTCTGCCAGGGACAGGAAGCGCACCTCGTAGCGCCGGCCGCCGAGGTAGAGGCCGACCATGAAGATCACGCGCTTGCGCAGCAGCAGCGCCAGCCGCAGCGGGCCCTCGGAGAACGTCGCCGGGTGGCCGAGGAAGGGCAGCTCGATGCTGCCGGTGCGCGGTCCCTCGGGGCCGATCTGGCGGTCGCCGAGCAGGCCCACGAGGCCGCCGCCGGCCAGCCATTCGCGGATCGCCAGCGTCGATCCGGCCTGGCCGATGGGGATGATGCCGAGCTCGAATGCCGGCGCCAGCGCGCGCAGCACGGCGTGGATCTTGCGCGCGTTGTCGGGGTACATCGCCATCGCCACGCGCAGCCCGGGCCGGCTCGCGCCGATGGCGTGCAGCGACTCGAAGCTGCCGATGTGGGCGCCGAGCAGGAAGGCGCCGCCGCCGGCGGCGACCTGGGCGTCGACGAGCTCGCCGCCCGTGAGCGCGATGTCGAAGGACTGCAGTTCGCCGCGCACGAAGTAGACGCGGTCGAGCACGGTGGCGGCGAAGGCATGCAGGTGGCGGTAGACCTCGCGCCAGCGTGCCGGGCGGCCGAAGGCGCGCGCGAGGTAGCGCCGCGAGGCGCGCCGCGCCGGCGCCGCGAAGGCGAGGTAGTACAGCGTGATCGGATGCAGCAGCAGCCGCGCCGCCGGCCGCCCCAGCGTGACCGCGATCCAGGCCATCAGCCGCAGCGCCAGCGCATGGCCCTGCTCGGCGCGCTGCGCCCATTCGGGGGCGGAGGTCATGCGGCTCAGGCGGGGCCGGCGTCGAGCGTGCCGCGCGCCACCGGCGCGCCGCCCGACTCGATCTCGAAGGCGACTCCGCGGCCCTGCGCCTGCAGCCGCACGCGCAGCTCGGCGCCGGGGCCGACCGGGGCCAGGAACTTCGCGCTCGCGATGCGCGGCGCTGCGCCCAGGCGGCTGCGCAGGCCGGGTCGGCGGTCGAGCTGCTGCAGCACCAGCGCCAGCAGCAACGCGCCGGGCAGCAGCGGCCGGCCCGGGAAATGGCCTGCGAAGGCGGGGTGGTCGGCGGCGACGCCGAGGCGCTCGGCGTCGGTGCTGTCGGCGCTGTCGGCGGTGCCGTCGGCGGCGTCCGCTGCCGGCGTGG
>JAGWVB010000463.1 GCA_018971105.1 Burkholderiales bacterium | reverse complement strand
CGCCGGGCGGCTACAGCGCCTGGTCGCCGGCGTCGGTGCGCGGCGACGTGGCCGACGAGACGCGCATGATGACGCGCGGCGCGCCGCTGGCGCGCAGCCGCGAGCATGCCGAGGCCGTGCTCGGGCGCCTGAACCGGCTCATCGGCCGCCATGTGCCGGCGTTTGGCGCGTCGACGCGCTCGCAGACGCTGGCGCCGCGCGCGCCGATGTCGCCGGGCCTGGCGCACGCGATCGACACCGCGCAGGTCGACCTGCAGCACCGGCTGTCGACGCGCGGCGATGTCGGCGCCGCGCTGACGGCGCCGGTGATGCTCGAGGAACTGCACCAGCGCAAGCAGGCGCTGAAGAAGGCCGCCGCGACGCCCGAGGAGCGGGCGACGATCGAGATCGTCGCGCTGCTGTTCCAGAGCATCCTGACCGAGGACCGCATCCCGGCGACGGTGCGCGTGTGGTTCGCGCGGCTGCAGATGCCGGTGCTGCGCGTGGCCGTCACCGAGCCCGATTTCTTCGCCACCATCGACCACCCGGCGCGGCGCCTGATCGACCGCATGGGCGCCTGCGTCATGGGCTTCGACAGCGCCGCCGGCGGCGCCGCGCAGGACGGCTCGGGCGCGCTCGAGAAGGAGATCAAGCGCATCGTCCAGGTCGTCGAGGCCTACCCCGACACCGGCCGGCGCGTGTTCCAGACCGTGCTCACCGAGTTCGAGAAGTTCCTCGAGCATTACTTCAGCACCGAGAACGAGGCGACGCGGCGCGGCGTCTCGCTGGCGCAGCAGGTCGAGCAGCGCGAGACGCTGGCGATCCAGTACACGATCGAGCTGCGGCGCATGCTCAACGAGGTGCCGGTGCAGGAGGGCGTGCGCCAGTTCCTGTTCCATACCTGGGCCGACGTGCTGGCGACGACGGCGGTGCGCTACGGCGCCCAGGACCAGCAGACGAAGACGATGAAGCGCGCCGCCGCCGACCTGATCTGGAGCGCCAGCGCCAAGGTCACGCGCGAGGAGCGCGCCGAGGTCATCCGGCGCCTGCCGGTGCTGCTGAAATCGCTGCGCGAGGGCATGGTCTCGGCCGGCATCGACGCCGCCAAGCAGGACGAGAACATCCAGCAGCTCAACAACTCGCTCGCCGCCGCCTTCACGGCCAAGGCGGCGGTGATCCCGGACGACCGGCTGCGCGAGCTGATGGAGCGGCTGGAGACGCTCGAGGAGCTGCTGCCCGAGGCCGACGACGTCGACATCGACGAGTCGATGGTGCTCGACCTCTCGGGGCACCAGAGCAGCGAGCTCGACGTCGTGCTCGACGGCGGCTCGATGCCGACGCCGGCGATGGTGGCCTGGGCGCGCGAGCTGCAGGTCGGCAGCTGGTACATGCTGGACCGCGGCGGCCACAGCGAGGCGGTGCAGCTGGCCTGGCACGGCATGCGCAAGCAGCTCTCGCTCTTCGTCACCCCGCATGGACGCTGCGTGCTGTTCCAGCAGCACCGGCTCGCGTCGTATCTGCAGGCCGGGCTGATGCTGCCGGCGCAGGACGAGGCGCTGACGGTGCGCGCCACGCGCAGCGCGCTCGCCAAGCTCGACGTCGACGGCTCGCGGCTTCTGAACTGAACTGAACTAACCAAGCAGACGCCGCGGAACCGGCTTGGCCGGGCCGCTGGGGTCGCCCCAAGGGCCCCGAAGGGGACCCTGCAGTCCCCTGGGGAGGCGCCGAAGGCGCTCCGGGGGGGTCAATGAATTATCCGGTCGCCCGGGTCGACGAAGAGTTCGTCGAGGACGAGCGCGTCGGGTTCCTCGCCCAGGCTCCAGAACACCATCAGCACGATGATCTTCAGGTCCTCGAGGTCGAGCTTGCCGGCGCCGACGGCGACGGCGCGGTCGATCACCATCTCGCGCATCGGCGCCGGCAGC
>JAGWVB010000168.1 GCA_018971105.1 Burkholderiales bacterium | reverse complement strand
GTGCCGCTGCTCGTCAGCCCCTGGAGCTACAGCACCTACCGCGGCTCCTGAATTCGCGCCGCCGCCGCGAGCCCCGACTGACCGCGCCATGGAAACCTACCTGCTCGACTGGGCCAACCTGCTGCTGCGCTGGGCCCATGTGATCGTCGCCATCGCCTGGATCGGCAGCTCGTTCTACTTCGTCTTCCTCGACAGCAGCCTGACGCCGCCCGTCGACCCCGTGCTGCGCGAGCAGGGCGTCGCCGGCGAACTCTGGGCCGTGCACGGCGGCGGCTTCTACCACCCGCTGAAGTTCCTCGTCGCGCCGAAGTCGCTGCCGGCGCACCTGCACTGGTTCTACTGGGAGAGCTATTCGACCTGGCTCACCGGCTTCGCGCTCTTCAGCGTGCTGTACCTGTTCAACGCCGGGACCTTCCTCGTCGACCCCCATGTCCACGCCTGGTCGGCGGGCGCGGCGGCGGGCACGGCGATCGGCTTCCTGGTGCTGTTCTGGCTCGTCTACGACCGCATCTGCCGCTGGGTCGGCGAGCGCCGCGGCGGCGTCGGCGGCGACGCCCTCGTCGGGGCCCTCGTGCTGGTCTACGTCGCCGCCGCCTCCTGGGCCGCGTGCAGCCTCTACCCGGGCCGGGCGGCGTTCCTGATGACGGGCGCCATGCTCGCCACGGCCATGAGCGCCAACGTCTTCTTCTGGATCATCCCGGGGCAGCGGCGCGTGATCGCGCAGATGCAGGCGGGCGCGGCGGTCGAGGCCATCCACGGCCAGCGCGCCAAGCAGCGCAGCGTGCACAACACCTATTTCACGCTGCCGGTGCTGGTGGCGATGCTGAGCAACCACTACGGCTGGCTGACGCAATCGGCGCACAACGCGGCCGTGCTGACGCTGCTGATGCTGGCCGGCGCGCTCATCCGCCACAGCTTCGTCGCGCGCCACAAGGCGCTCGTGCAGGGGCGCCGCGTGCCCTGGGAATACGCCGCGGCGGGGCTGGCGATCATCGTCGGCCTGGTGGCCTGGCTCGCGCCGGCGCCGGCGCCGGCGGCCACCGGGCCGCTGCGCCCGGCGACGCTGGCCGAGGTCGAGACCGTCGTCGGCCAGCGCTGCCAGCCCTGCCACAACGCGGTCGTGCACCAGAAGAACGTCAACCTCTCCAGCCCCGCGCTCATCCTCGCGCACGCGCAGCAGATCGTGCAGCAGGCCGTGGTGCTGAAGGCGATGCCGCTGAACAACGCGACCCAGATCACGCCCGCCGAGCGCGACCTGATCGGGCGCTGGTACGCGGCGGGCGCGCCCGGCGACCCGCCCCGGCCCTGACGCGCCGCCGCCGCCGCGGCCGTCGACCGGTGCCCGCGACCGGGGTTTAGCCCGACGCCCGACGCCCGCGGCTCCCGCCAGAATCGGGGCCCGGCAACCGTACCGACCCTGGAGCCCCTCATGAACGGCCAGATGATGCAGCTGCCGCTGCTGATCTCATCCCTCATCGTCCACGCCGAACGCCACCACGGCCAGCAGGTCGTCGTCTCGCGCCGCGTCGAGGGCGACATCCACCGCGAGACCTATCGCGAGCTGGGCGCGCGCGCGCGCCGGCTGGCGAAGGCGCTGGCGGCCCTGGGCGTGGGCGACTCGGACCGCGTCGCGACGCTGGCCTGGAACGGCTACCGCCACATGGAGCTGTACTACGCGGCCAGCGGCTCGGGCGCGATCCTGCACACGATCAACCCGCGCCTGCACCCGGACCAGATCGAATACATCGCCGGCCATGCCGAGGACCGCGTGCTGTGCTTCGACCTGACCTTCCTGCCGCTGGTGCAGGCCGTCGCCGGCCGCTGCCCGACGATCCGCCATTACGTCGCGATGACCGATCGCGCGCACATGCCGGCCTCGACCACGATCCCGAACCTGCTGTGCTACGAGGATCTGATCGAGTCCCAGGACGACCGCTACACCTGGCCGGTCCTGGACGAGAACCAGGCCAGCTCGCTGTGCTACACCTCGGGCACGACCGGCAACCCCAAGGGCGTGCTCTACAGCCACCGCAGCACGCTGCTGCACACCTACGGCGGGGCGCTGCCCGACGCGCTGAACTGCGGCTCGGCCGACTGCATCCTGCCGGTGGTGCCGATGTTCCATGTCAACGCCTGGGGCCTGCCCTACATGGCCTGCATGGTCGGCGCCAAGCTCGTGTTCCCGGGGCCGGGGCTGGACGGCAAGTCGCTCTACGAACTGTTCGAGGCGGAACAGGTCACGCTCTCGGCCGGCGTGCCGACGGTGTGGCAGGGCCTGCTCGCGCATGTCGACGCGCACGGCCTCAAGTTCAGCTCGATGAAGCGCACCGTGATCGGCGGCTCGGCCTGCCCGCCGGCGATGCTGCGCAAGTTCGGCGACGAGTACGGCGTGCAGGTGATCCAGGGCTGGGGCATGACCGAGATGAGCCCGCTGGGCACCGTCGGCACGCTCAAGCTCAAGCACCTCGGGCTGGACCGGGAACAGCGCTACCGCGTGATGGAACACCAGGGCCGCGTGATCTACGGCGTCGACATGAAGATCGTGAGCCAGGACGACCTCCACGGCCCCGAACTGCCCTGGGACGGCGAGCACGCGGGCGATCTGCTCGTGCGCGGGCCCTGGATCGCGTCGCGCTACTTCAAGGACGAGGGCGGCGACCCGCTGGTCGACGGCTGGTTCCCGACCGGCGACGTGGCCCGCATCGACGCCGACGGCTACATGCAGATCACCGACCGCAGCAAGGACGTGATCAAGTCGGGCGGCGAATGGATAGGCTCGATCGACATCGAGAACATCGCGATGGGGCATCCCGAGGTCGCGATGGCGGCCTGCATCGCCGCCAAGCATCCGAAATGGGACGAGCGGCCGCTGCTGGTCGTCGTGCGCAAGCCCGGCTCCGAACTCACGCGTGCGCAGTTGCTGGCCTATTTCGAGGGCAAGATCGCCAAGTGGTGGACGCCCGACGATGTCGTCTTCGTCGAATCGATCCCGATCGGCGCCACCGGCAAGATGCAGAAGAACCGGCTGCGCGAGCAGTTCCGCGATTACCGGCTGCCGACGGCCTGACGCGGCGCGGCGTCCGGCACGGCCGCGCGCGGCGCCGAAGCCGCTGCGGCGCCGCGCGATCGGGCCGCGACTCCGGCTACCATAGGCGCTGCTGCAGCGCAGCACCCCTGGCCACTACCGCCGCGACGAGGACTCCATGACTGCCCCCACCCTGGCGGCCGCACCGGCGCTGCCGCGCCGGCTGCTGCCGGTGCTCTTCATAGGCGTGTTCATGGCCGCGCTGGACACCGCCATCATCGGCCCGGCGATCCCGGCGCTGCGCGAGGCCTTCGGCGTCGACAACCGGCGCGTCGGCCTGGTGATGATCGTCTTCATCCTGTGCTCGCTGTCGAGCACGGCGCTGATGGCCAACCTGAGCGACCGCCATGGCCGGCGCCCGGTGTTCCTCGGCAGCGTCACGCTGTTCGCGCTCGGGTCGCTGCTGATCGCGGCGTCGCCGCGCTTCTGGATGCTGCTCGTGGGGCGCGCGATCCAGGGCGCCGGCGGCGGCGGCATCATCCCGACCGCCAGCGCCGTCATCGGCGACCAGCTGCCGCCCGACAAGCGCGGCCGCGCGCTCGGCCTCATCGGCGCCACCTACGGCATGGCCTTCGTGCTCGGGCCGCCACTGGCGGCGGCGCTGCTCGTCGTCGCGAGCTGGCACTGGATCTTCCTCATCAACCTGCCGATCGCCGCCGCCGTGCTCTGGCTCGGCCACCAGGCGCTGCCGCGCCGGCGCGTGCAGCCGGCCGCGAACGCGCCGCTCGACCTCGCCGGCATCGTCCTCGTGTTCGCGCTGCTGAGCTCGCTCGTGCTCGGCATCACGCGCGTCGCCGACGGCCTGAGCGGGCTGCAGCTGTGGCCGGCCTTCCTCGGCGCCGCCTTGCTGCTGACGCCGCTGCTGATCGCCGTCGAGCGCCGCGCCGCGATGCCGATGATCCCGCCCACGCTGTTCGGGCGCCGGCGCCTCGTCATCACCTACGGGCTCACGCTGGGCAGCGGCTTCGGCATGGGCGGCGTGAGCTTCCTGACCTCGATCGCCCAGCTCGCCGATGGCGTCTCGGCGCGCAACGCCGGCTTCGCGCTGCTGCCGCTGGTGCTGTGCTCGATGGTCGGCTCGGCCGGTTCGGGGCGCATGCTGAACCGCGCCGGGCCGCGGCGCCAGATCCTGGCCGGCTTCGCGCTGCTCGCCCTGGGCTATGCGGCGACGTCGCAGACCGGCTGGGGCCTGGCCGGCTTCCTGCTCGCCTCGATGCCGGTGGGCCTGGGCGTGGGCATCCTCGTCGGCGGCGCGCTGCGCACGATCGCCATCGACGAGGCGCCGCAGGCGCTGCGCGCCTCGGCCCAGGGCCTGATCAATATCGGCATCAGCATCGGTACGCTGCTGGCGGCGGCGGCGATCGGCGCCGTTGCCGATTTCGGCGGCGGCGGCGCGCCCGGCTTCGGCCGCGCCTATGTCGGCGTCGCGCTCGTGATGGCGGCGATGTTCGCGCTTGCGCTCGCGCTGCGCGAGCCGGCGGTCCCCTAGCGAGCGCCGCGGCGATCGCGCTCGAGCACCAGCGCCGCTGCACGCACCTGCAACACCCGGCCGGAGGCCACGATGACCGAGAACGAACGCTGGAAGCACGACGGTGTGCGCGTGGTGCCGGGCGACCAGCTCGACCCGAACACGGCGCAGACGCCGGGCATGGACCGCAAGGCGGCGATCAACCTCGCGCGCGTCGGGGCGCAGAAGCTGTGGGCCGGCACGGTCCACATCCATGCCGGGGCCAAGACCGGCGCCCACCACCACGGGCCGCTCGAGAGCGTGATCTACGTCGTCGCCGGCCGCGCCCGCATGCGCTGGGGCGAGCGGCTCGAATTCACCGCCGAGGCCGGGCCGGGCGACTTCATCTACGTGCCGCCCTATGTCCCGCACCAGGAGATCAACGCCAGTGCGACCGAGACGCTGCAATGCGTGCTCGTGCGCAGCGACGGCGAGGCGGTGGCGGTGAACCTCGACATCGAGCCGGCCGAGGCGCCCGAGGCCGTGCGCTGGATCGACCCGATCCACCGCGACTGAGCGCGGCGCCTGCGCCAGCCCCCCCCGGCCAGTGCTGTAACCGCTTCGGAAACCACGCGAGGGCGGCGTCGGTTCTAATCCGCCGTTGCCGCCACAGCGCAAGCGACTCGCCATGCCTCCGCATCCGCATCCGCATCGGAAACCCGAACCTCCCCGCGCCCGGGGCCTGCCATGACGCGCTGCGACCGCACCCGCGCCTGGGCCGCCCTGGCCGGCCATTACGAGGCCCATGGCCGCGATCTCGACCTGCGCGAGGCCTTCGCGCGCGACCCCGGCCGCGCCGCCGCGCTTTCGTTCGAGGCGCCCGAGGTCTACGCCGACCTGAGCAAGAACCTCGTCGACCTCGCGACGCTGCGCTTCCTCGTCGAGCTGGCGCAGGAATGCGAACTGCCGGCGCGCCGCGACGCGATGCTGCGCGGCGAAGTCGCCAACGCGACCGAGGGCCGCGCCGTGCTGCACACGGCGCTGCGCGCGCCGCGCGGCGCGGGACCGTTCAGCGACGAGGTCCACGCCGAGCTCGACGCGATGCTGGCCTACGCCGAGCGCGTGCGCGCCGACGCCGCCATCACCGACATCGTCAACATCGGCATCGGCGGCAGCGACCTCGGCCCGCTGATGGCGGTGCGCGCGCTGCAGGCCTGGGGCGACCCGGGGCGGCGGCTGCATTTCGTCAGCAACGTCGACGGCCACGACATCGTGCCGCTGCTGCAGCGGCTGGATCCGGCGCACACGCTGTTCATCGTCGCGAGCAAGACCTTCACGACGCAGGAGACGATGGCCAATGCGCGCACCGCGCGCGACTGGTTCACCGCCGCCGGCGGCACCGACATCGCGCGCCATTTCGCCGCCACGACGACGAACGTCGCCGCCGCGGCAGCGTTCGGCATCACGACCACCTTCGGCTTCTGGGACTGGGTCGGCGGGCGCTACTCGATGTGGAGCGCGATCGGGCTGCCGATCGCGATCGCCATCGGGGCGGCGAACTTCCGCGACTTCCTCGCCGGCGCGCATGCGATGGACCGCCATTACGCCGCGACGCCGCTGGCGCGCAACCTGCCCGCGCTGCTCGGCCTGATCGACGTCTGGTACCGCAATTTCCGCGGCTACACGAGCCGCAGCGTCGCGCCCTACCACCAGGGGCTGGCGCGGCTGCCGGCCTATCTGCAGCAGCTCGAGATGGAGAGCAACGGCAAGCAGGTCGACCTCGACGGCGATGCGCTGCCCTACGGCACCAGCCCGGTGGTCTGGGGCGAGCCGGGCACGAACGGCCAGCATGCCTATTTCCAGATGCTGCACCAGGGCACCGAGGTCGTGCCGGTCGAGTTCATCGCCGTCAAGCATCCGGCGCACGACCGCCTCGACCAGCATCGCATGCTGCTCGCCAACTGCCTGGCGCAGAGCCAGGCGCTGATGCAGGGCAAGACGGCCGCGGAGGCGGCGACCGAGCGCGCGCCGACGGCCTCGGACGCGATCGCGCCCGCGGTGCTGGCGCGCCACCGGCGCTTCCCCGGCAACCGCCCGAGCACGACGCTGCTGCTGGACGCGCTCACGCCGCGCTCGCTGGGCGCGCTCATCGCGCTGTACGAACACCGCGTGCATGCGGCCGGCGTCGTCTGGGGCATCAACAGCTTCGACCAATGGGGCGTCGAGCTGGGCAAGGCGCTGGCCAACGAACTGCTGCCGCGCCTCGAGTCGGGCGACGCGGCCGGGCTCGACGGCTCGACCGCGGCGCTGCTGCGCCGGCTCAAAGCATGAGCAAGACGATCGTCTTCGATTTCGGCGGCGTGTTGTTCGAATGGCGCCCGGCGCGGCTGCTGCAGCGCGCTCTGCCGCACCATGCCGTCGACGACGCCAGCGCCGCCCTCTGGGCGCGGCGCTTCTTCCAGGATTACCAGGGCGACTGGGGCGAGTTCGACCGCGGCCGCCTCGGTCTGGCGGAACTGGTGCCGCGCATCGCCGCGCGCACCGGACTCGCGGCGGACGAGGTGCGCGGCGTCATCGCCGCCATCGCCGACGAGCTCCAGCCCCGCACCGACACGGTGGCGCTGCTGCGCCGCCTGCATGGCGCCGGCCATGCGCTGCACTTCCTGTCGAACATGCCGGCGCCCTACGCCGACCATCTCGACGCGACGCATGATTTCCTCGGCTGCTTCGCCAGCGGCGTGTATTCGGGCCGCGTCGGCCTCGTCAAGCCCGAGCCGGCGATCTACGAGCTCGCGGCACGGCGCTTCGGCGCGCCGGTGCAACAGCTCGTCTTCCTCGACGACCACGAGCCCAACGTCGTCGCCGCGCGCGCCTGCGGCTGGCAGGCGCTGCAGTTCACCGACGCCGCGCGCGCCGAGCGCGAGCTGCGCGAGCGCGGCTGGATCTGAGCCGGCCTCAGGCGGCCGGCCGGTCGGCTTCGGCGCCGGCCTCGTGCGGCGGCGGCATGGCCGGCGTCGCCTCGCCCTCGGCCATCCAGGCCTCGAGCAGCGTGTAGGCGACGGCCAGCACGAGCGGCCCGACGAAGATGCCGACGAGGCCGAAGCCGAGCAGCCCGCCGACGACGCCGACGAAGATCAGCAGCAGCGGCAGGTCGGCGCCGATGCGGATCAGCATCGGCCGCAGCACGTTGTCCAGCGTCGAGACGATGGTCGCGATGACGATCAGGAACACGCCGTGGCCGAAGGCGCCGCTCCAGAACAGCCAGACGATGGCCGGCACCAGCACCGGCAGCGGGCCGATCTGGGCGATGCAGAACATGAACACGAGCGCCGTCAGCAGCCCGGCGACCGGCACGCCGCCGATCGCCAGCCCGATCCCGGCCAGCAGCGCCTGCGCCAGCGCGGTGCCGCCGACGCCGAGCGCGACGCCGCGTATCGATCCGCGCGCGAGGTCGACCACCGCCAGCCCGCGCTCGCCCGCGAGGCGCAAGGCCAGGCGCCGCACGAGTTGCGCCGCCTCCTCGCCACTGGCATACAGCAGCGCCGCGATCAGCACCGTGAGCAGGAACTGGATGAGCAGGAAGCCGACGCCGCCGACCTGGCCGACGATCCAGCGCGTGACGTCGCCGGCATAGGGCGTGACCTTGGGCAGCAGGTCCTGGATGCCGAGCGCCGTGAGCTGGTGCCAGCCGGCGTCGATGCCGGCGCCGACGAGCGGCAGCCCGCTGAGCCAGGCCGGCGCGTTGTCGTCGAAGCGGTAGCTGGTGGCGAGGTGGACCCAGGCCGAGATGCGGTCGGCGTTGCCGACGATCGTCACCACCGCCGTCGCCAGCGGCACCAGGAACACCAGCAGCAGCAGCAGCGTCATCACCAGCACCGCGATCCAGCGCCGGTTCCACAGCCGCTGCTGCACGCGCAGCATCATCGGCCAGGTCGCGACGACGACCATCGTGGCCCAGATCGCGGCGCCCAGGAAGGGCCGCACGACCCACAGCGCGGCGGCCATCATGGCGCCGAGGAAGAGCACGAGCAGCGTCGTGCGGGCGATGTCGGGGCGCGGCGCGCTCATCGGCGCCGCGCTGCCGCGCGCGTCGGCCTGTCGATCTCGATGGGGTCCATGCCGGTCTCCGGGGCGCGGGCCTGGGGCCCGTCGGCGCTGCCGGGGGATCCGCGGCGCGCGACAGGCACGAGCATAACCGGGCGCCGACGCGGCAGCGGCGGCGCCGGCGCGCCCGCCTCAGCGCAGCCGCGAGCCGTCGGCGAGCGTGTCGCGCCAGAGCCAGTGCGCCGCGCCCACGCCGCGCTCGCGCGGCGGCTCGACGCATTCGACGGCCAGGTCCTCGGCGAAGGCCTCGCTGCGGAAGCAGGTCGGCACGGTGTCGCGCCAGGCCAGGCTGGTCTCGCTGCTGCGCTGGCGGTTCTCGGGTCGGGCGCGGAAGAACATGGGCGATCGCGCCGCAGGGCGCGCCTTCGATGCGGATGGCGCCAGTCTGGCCGGCGCATATGGCAGCCGCGTGACGCCGCGACGGTCGCGCCGCGGTCGATCCGGCGCTGTGGCGGCGACGTAACATGCGTCCCATGCCCGCCACCCTCGAAGGCCAGCTCGTCGTCGCGATCTCGTCGCGCGCGCTGTTCGATTTCGAGGAGGAGAACCGCGTCTTCGAGGCCGCCGACGACCGCGCCTACATGCGCCTGCAGCTCGAGCGGCTCGAGCAGCCGGCGCGCCCCGGCGTCGCGTTCTCGCTCGTCAACAAGCTGCTCGCCTTCAACGCCGGGCGGCCGCGCGTCGAGGTCGTGATCCTGTCGCGCAACGACCCGGTCTCGGGGCTGCGCGTGTTCCGCTCGGCGCAGCATTTCACGCTGCCGGTGCAGCGCGGCGTCTTCACGCGCGGCCAGCCGCCCTGGCGCTACCTGCGGCCGCTGGCGGCGAACCTGTTCCTGTCGACGAACGAGGCCGACGTGCGCTCGGCGCTCGCCGCCGGCGTGCCCGCGGCGCGCGTGTACCCCGAGAGCGCGCATGCGTCCGAGGCCCATCCGCAGGAGGTGCGCATCGCCTTCGACGGCGACGCCGTGCTCTTCAGCGACGAGGCCGAGCGCGTCTACCAGGCACAGGGCCTGGACGCCTTCCAGAGCCACGAGCGCGAACGCGCCGCGATGCCGCTGGCGCCGGGGCCGTTCAAGCCGCTGCTCGAGGCGCTGCACCGGCTGCAGCGCGCGCCGCTGGCCGGCATGCGCGTGCGCACCGCGCTCGTCACCGCGCGCAGCGCGCCGGCGCACGAGCGCGCGGTGCGCACGCTGATGGACTGGCAGATCGAGGTCGACGAGGCGATGTTCCTCGGCGGCCTGCCCAAGGGCGCCTTCCTGCGCGAGTTCGAACCCGACTTCTTCTTCGACGACCAGACCGGCCATATCGAGAACGCCGCCC
>JAGWVB010000167.1 GCA_018971105.1 Burkholderiales bacterium | reverse complement strand
CCCTACAACGCCCACACCACCGCCAGCGACGCGCTGTGGGCCGGCTGCCCGGTGCTGACCGCACCGGGTGCGACCTTCGCTGCACGCGTCGCCGGCAGCCTCAACCATCATCTCGGTCTCGACGCGCTCAACGCCTCCGACGACGCGGCGTACACGGCCACCGCGATCCGCCTCGGCCGCGATGCCGCCGCCCGCGCCGCGCTGCGCGCGGAACTCGCCGCCCTCCGCGCGACCTCGCCACTGTTCGACATGCGCGGCTGTGCCGGCGATTTCGCCGCGCTGCTGCAACGCATGGCGCAGCGCCATCGCGCCGGGCAGCTGCCCGCCGATCTCGGATAAGGCGGCCGGCGCTACGCCCCTGCGGCCATTCGGCGCTACGCTCGGCGCGCCCATTCGGACGCGCACGCCCATGAGCGAGCCGCACTACGCCGAACATCTGGAAAAACTGCAGGCCGAGCTGTTGCGCGTGCAGCGCTGGGTGATGGAGACGGGCCAGCGCCTGCTGGTGCTGTTCGAGGGCCGCGACGCCGCCGGCAAGGGCGGCACCATCAAGCGCATGATGGAACACCTGAACCCGCGCGGCGCGCGCGTCGTCGCGCTGGAAAAACCCAGCGATGTCGAGCGCGGCCAGTGGTACTTCCAGCGCTACATCTCGCATCTGCCGACGGCCGGCGAGATCGTGCTCTTCGACCGCAGCTGGTACAACCGCGCCGGCGTCGAGCGCGTGATGGGCTTCTGCAGCGATGCCGAATACGACGAGTTCCTGCGCGAGACGCCCGAATTCGAGCGCCATCTCGTGCGCTCGGGCGTGCGGCTGTTCAAGTTCTGGTTCTCGGTCAGCCGCGCCGAGCAGCGGCGCCGCTTCAGGGAGCGCAAGGCGCATCCGCTCAAGCAGTGGAAGCTGAGCCCGATCGACCTCGCGTCGCTCGACAAATGGGACTCGTACACCCAGGCCAAGGAGGCGATGTTCGTGCACACCGACACCTCGGACGCGCCCTGGACCGTGATCAAGTCCGATTGCAAGAAGCGCGCGCGGCTCAACGCCATGCGCTACCTGCTGCAGCGCCTGCCCTACGCGAACAAGGACGCGGCCATCATCGGCGCCGTCGATCCGCTGCTCGTCGGCCGCGCCTCGCTGGTCGCCGGCACCGCGGAGGAGTTCACGCCCGACATCGCGCGCTCCTGAACCGGCGCCCCCCGGTTGCGGAGGCTCTGCGGCTAGAATGTGCGTTCCTGTCGAGGAGCGTTGCAACCTTCGTCGCGAAGGCCAGGCTCGGCGGGTTCTGATGCAACCGCGCTCACCTGCACGAGTCGTGCGCGGGTGAGTCTCTCGCCGCCGCATCGTGCAGGCCCCAACCTCTGGAGCCCGACATGAATGCCGTCCTCAAGCCCGCCGCCGACCACCTCGTCGCCAACCTCGAACTGGCCGATTGGGGCCGCAAGGAAATCCGCATCGCCGAGACCGAGATGCCCGGTCTGATGGCGATCCGCGAGGAATTCGCGGCCCAGCAGCCGCTGGCAGGCGCCCGCATCGCCGGCAGCCTGCACATGACGATCCAGACCGCCGTCCTCGTCGAGACGCTGCAGGCGCTGGGCGCACAGGTGCGCTGGGCCTCGTGCAACATCTTCAGCACCCAGGACCATGCGGCGGCCGCGCTCGCCGTCCAGGGCACGCCGGTGTTCGCCTACAAGGGCGAGACGCTGGTCGACTACTGGGACTACACGCATCGCATCTTCGAGTTCGCCGGCAAGGGCGCCGCCGGCGAAGGCCCGAACATGATCCTCGACGACGGCGGCGACGCGACGCTGCTGATGCACCTGGGCAAGCGCGCCGAGACCGACGCCTCGGTGCTGGCGAACCCGACGAGCGAGGAGGAGACCATCCTCTACGCCGCGATCAAGGCCAAGCTCGCCGTCGACCCGACGTGGTACAGCCGCAAGGGCGCGCACATCATCGGCGTGACCGAGGAGACGACGACCGGGGTGCACCGCCTCAAGGAGATGTCGGCCAAGGGCACGCTGATGTTCCGCGCCATCAACGTCAACGACTCGGTGACGAAGAGCAAGTTCGACAACCTCTACGGCTGCCGCGAGAGCCTGGTCGACGCGATCAAGCGCGCCACCGACGTGATGATCGCCGGCAAGGTCGCCTGCGTCGCCGGCTACGGCGATGTCGGCAAGGGCAGCGCGCAGGCGCTGCGCGCGCTCTCGGCCCAGGTCTGGGTGACCGAGATCGACCCCATCAACGCGCTGCAGGCGGCGATGGAGGGCTACAAGGTCGTGACGATGGAATACGCGGCCGACAAGGCCGACATCTTCGTCACCTGCACCGGCAACCGCAGCGTCATCACGCGCGCGCACATGGCGGCGATGAAGGACCAGGCCATCGTCTGCAACATCGGCCATTTCGACAACGAGATCGATGTCGCCGAGCTCGCCGGCTGCAGCTGGGAGGAGATCAAGCCGCAGGTCGACCATGTGATCTTCCCCGACGGCAAGCGCATCATCCTGCTCGCCAAGGGACGGCTCGTGAACCTGGGCTGCGGCACCGGCCACCCGAGCTTCGTGATGAGCTCGTCGTTCGCGAACCAGACGATCGCGCAGATCGAGCTCTACACGCGCAGCGGCGACTACGAGCCGGGCAAGGTCTACGTGCTGCCCAAGCATCTCGACGAGAAGGTGGCGCGGCTGCACCTGAAGAAGGTCGGCGCGATGCTGACCGAACTCAGCGACGAGCAGGCCGCGTACATCGGCGTGCCGAAACAAGGCCCGTACAAGCCCGACACCTACCGCTATTGAGGCGCGGATGAGCCAGCCCGTCCCCGTCAGCATCGAGTTCTTCCCGCCCAACACGCCGGTCGGCAGCGACAAGCTGGTGGGCGTGGTGCGCGAGCTGGCGACGCTCGATCCCGAGTTCTTCAGCGTCACCTACGGCGCCGGCGGCAGCACGCGCGAGAAGACGCTGGCGACGGTGCGGCAGATCGCGGCGATGGGCTTCGAGGCGGCGCCGCATCTGTCCTGCGTCGGCAGCACGAAGGCCGGCATCTCGGAGATCCTCGCGACCTACCGCGCGCAGGGCATCAGCCGCCTCGTCGCGCTGCGCGGCGACCTGCCCAGCGGCATGGCGACGGCGGGCGAGTTCCGCTACGCGAGCGAGCTCATCGAGTACATCCGCGAGCACCAGGGCGGCGACTGGACGATCGAGGTCGCCGCCTATCCCGAGTACCACCCGCAGCAGCGTTACGTGCGGCGCGACCTCGAGCATTTCGCGGCCAAGGTGAAGGCGGGCGCCGACGCCGCGATCACGCAGTTCTTCTTCAATCCCGAGTCCTACTTCCACTTCGTCGCCGAGGTGCGCAAGCTCGGCGTCGAGGTGCCGATCGTCCCCGGCATCATGCCGTTCCACAATTTCGGCCGCATCGCCCAGATCGCCGCGCGCGACGGCATCGACATCCCGCGCTGGGTGGCGCTGAAGATGGAAGGCTATCTGGACGACCAGGCGTCGATCCGCGCCTTCGGCCTCGATGTCGTCACCGGCCTGTGCGAGCGCCTGATCGCCGGCGGCGCACCCGCCTTGCATTTCTATGCGCTCAACCAATCGGCGCTGGTGCTCGAGATCTGCCAGCGCCTCGGGCTCGGTGATGCTGCGACGCAACAACCGGCGTCCCAGGGTTTGACCTGAGTCAACCGAGCCGCGGGCGCGTCGCGCTGCGTCCTCGCAGCGCTGAATTCCGGTAGTGCAATGGGTCGGGGGCGATCGATCCCCATTCCCGCATGACCGGAGATTCACATGAAGAAACTGATTGGATTTGCGACTCTCGCGCTGGCGCTCGCGGCGCCCGCCGTTCAGGCCCAGGGCAATGACGCCGGTTCCTGGCTGGTCCGCCTGCGCGCCACGAATCTGCATTCGGCCAACAGCGATTCGACGGGCCTGGGCCTGACGATCGACAACAAGACGTTTCCCGAATTCGACATCAGCTATTTCGTGACGCCGAATTTCGCGACCGAACTGGTGCTGACCTATCCGCAGAAGCAGACGGTCTATTCGAACGGCGCCGCCATCGGCAGCTTCAAGCACCTGCCGCCGACGCTGCTGGCGCAGTACCACTTCACCGACATCCCGGGCTTGCGCCCCTACCTCGGCGTCGGCGTGAATTACACCAATATCTCGGCCGTCAACATCCTGAACGGCGCCGTCGGCCTCAAGCATGGCAGCTACGGCCTGGCCGCGCAGGCCGGCTTCGACGTGCCGCTGGGCGGCGGCTGGCTCCTCAACGTCGACGTGAAGAAGGTTCAGATCGGCACCCACGTCTACCTCAACGGCGTCGACCAGGGCCAGTTCAAGGTCGATCCGCTGCTCGCCAGCGTCGGCGTCGGCCTGCGGTTCTGAACCGCCCCGCGGACGCGCCCGCGGCGCCGCTAAGGCGTGGCCTGCCAGGCCACGCCCTCCTCGGTCAGCACGGCGTCGAGCGGGATGTCGTGCGCCTCGGCCTCGAGCCAGGGCACGTAGCCGTTGCTGTAGGCCAGTCCCACCGTCGTCGGGCGCGGCGTCAGCGCCGCCAGCGTGCGGTCGTAGAAGCCGCCGCCATAGCCCAGCCGCAGACCGCGGGGCCCGTAGCCGACGCAGGGCACGACGAGCAGCGTCGGCGCGAACGTGGGCGTGTCCTTGGGCTTGGGGATGCCGTAGGCGTCGTCCTCCATCTCGCAGCCCGGGTACCAGACCTGGAACGTGAGGTGCTTGCTCACCTTGTTCATCACCGGCAGGCCGATGCGGCGCTCGTCATGCGCCTCGCTCCAGCGGAACAGCGCCGGCAGCGCGTCGAATTCGCCCTTGATCGGCCAATAGGCGCCGATGGCGCTGTCGTCGCGCCCGACCAGCCACACGCGCAGCACCTCCTGCAGGTGCATCGCGCGGCGATGGCGGTCGATCAGCGACTGGCGTTCGGCCTGCAACTGGCGCCGCAGCACCTTCCTGTCGCGCGAGGGTTCCAGCGGTGGCAGGGGGCGGTTCATCGATCACCACCCGGCCTAGCCGAAGGTCCCGAGGTACCCCGCGGACACCCAGGGGCCCCAACAGGTCCCTGGGGGCGCGAACGATGTGGGCTGGAGGCTGTCATGGCAGTATTGTCGGCCCATGTCCGCGCCGCCCCTGGTCGACCATTGCACCGAGCTGCTCGCGGCGCGCAGGCGCAAGGCGCGGCGCGCCGCGCCCGGTTGAGCAGGCCTGAACCGCGGCCGGGCGCGCACGGCGCCGGCGCCGGTGACGGTCCCGACATCAAGGGGCGGCACGCACTGCGCTAAATTCCACCCATGGCCCACCTCCGTTTCCTCGGCCAGTGCGCGCTCGCGCTGATGCTGGCGTTGCCCGCGGTCGCGCCGCGCGCCCAGACCCCCGACGACATCATCGTCCAGGCGCGCGAGGCGCTGCGGCGCAAGGACGCCGCGGCCCTGGCCGCCGCGCGCGCCGCGGTGCAGAACCCGCCCCACCCGCTGGCGATGTGGGTCGAGTACTGGGAACTGTCGAACCGGCTCGACCAGGCCCAACGCTCCGACTTCGACGCCTTCGCCGCGCGCTGGCCCGGCACCTATGTCGAGGACCGGCTGCGCAACGACTGGCTGCTCGAACTGGGCAAGCGTCGCGACTGGGCCGGCGTGCGCGCCGAGTACCCGCGCTTTCGCATGGACGACGACCGCGAAGTCGCCTGCTATGCGATGGAGGCCCTGCTGCAGGACGGCCGCAAGGTCGTCGCGGCGGCGCGCGAGGCCTGGGCCGCGCAGCGCGAACCCGACGACGGCTGCGCCCTGCTCGGGCGCGACCTGTACGCGACGCACCGTCTCAAGGCGGCCGATGCCTGGGCCGCGGCGCAGCGCCACGTCGAATTCAGGCGCTGGACGATGGCGCGCATGGCGGCCGGGCTGATCGGCGCCGACACGGCGCGCAGCGTGGCCGCGCTGCTCGACGACCCGTTGCGCTATCTGAAGCAGCGGCGCCCTGGCGGCGGCGTGCGCGGCCGCGAACAGGGCCTGCTGGCGCTGATGCGGCTGGCCCAGTCCGATCCCGACGCCGCCGCGGCGCAACTCGGCCGCGGCTGGTCGCGCCGCCTCGGCCCGGCGCTGACGGCCACCGCCTGGGCCCAGATCGGCAAGCAGGCGGCGATCAAGCAGATGCCGCGCGCCGCCGCCGACGCGCGCCGCGCCTGGTATCTGTGGGACCGCGCCCATCGCCGCCACGAGGCGCCGCCCTGGAGCGAGGACCTGCTGGCCTGGCAGGTGCGCGCCGCGCTGCGCGAGGGCGATGGCGCGCGCCGGCGCTGGACGCTGGCGCGGCGCGCGATCGCGGCCATGACGCCGGCGCGACAGGCCGATTCGACCTGGGTCTACTGGGGCGCCCAGGCCGAGGCCGCCCTCGCCGCCCATGGCGCGGCGGGCGAGGCGCAGCGCAGGCGCGCGCGCCGGGCACTCGCGTCGATCGCCGACCAGGCCGACTTCTATGGCCGCCTCGCGGCCGAGGCGCTGGGCCGCGGCGATGCGCCGCCGCCGGCGCCGGCGGCGCCGACGCCGGCCGAGATCGCCAGCGTGCACGGCAACCCGGGTCTCGAGCGCGCGCTCCAGCTCATCGCGCTCGGCCTGCGCAGCGAGGGCGTGCGCGAATGGAATTTCACGCTGCGCGGCATGCCCGAGCGCGAGCTGCTGGCCGCCGCCGCCTGGGCCTGCGAGCGCGCGGTCTGGGACCGCTGCATCAGCACCAGCGACCGCACGCGCGCCGAGGTCGACCTCGCCCAGCGCTACCCGACCCCGTTCCGCGACGAGGTGCTGGCGCAGGCGCGCGCGGCCGGCGTCGACCCGGCGCTGCTGTACGGGCTGATGCGCCAGGAATCGCGCTTCGTCACCGACATCCGCTCGGGCGTCGGCGCCACCGGGCTGATGCAGCTCATGCCCGACACCGCGCGCATCACGGCGCGGCGCCTGGGCCTGCCGTTCCAGGACTCGATGCTGGCCGACCGCGACACCAACCTGCTGCTCGGCGCGGCCTACTTCAAGCGCGTGCTCGACGGTTTCGGCGGCTCGCTGCCGCTGGCCGCCGCCGCCTACAACGCCGGCCCGGGCCGCTCGCGGCGCTGGCGCGACGGCGCCGAGGCCATGGACCCGGCCGCCTGGACCGAAACGATTCCATTCAGCGAAACCCGTGACTACGTGAAGAAGGTGCTCGTGAACAGTCTCTACTACGCCGAGCGGCTCGGCACCCAGCCGCTGCCGACGCTGCGCTCGCGCCTGGGCGACCGTCTCGAGGCGGCCGACGCCGGCGGCGCCGCCGCCGATCAGCCATGAAGCCCGGCTCCATCCTCATCCTCGGCGGCACCGGCTTCGTCGGCCGTGCCTGTTGCGAGGCGCTGTCCGAGCGCAGCGCCAGCACGCGCATCAGGGTGCCGACGCGGCGCGACCGCCATGCCGACGCCGTGCGCTCGCTGCCCTGCGTCGACGTCGTCGTCGCCGATCTGCACGACGACGCGACGCTGGCGCGGCTCGTGGCCGGCGCCGGCGCGGTGATCAACCTGGTCGCCATCCTGCACGGCAGCCGCCAGGCCTACGCGCGGGTCCATGTCGAGCTGCCGCGCCGACTCGCCGCCGCCTGCCGCGCCGCCGGCGTGCGGCGGCTGGTGCATGTCAGCGCGATCGGCGTCGGCGCCGACGCGCCCTCGCACTACCTGCGCAGCAAGACCGAGGGCGAAGCGGTGCTGCAGGCGGCCGGGCTCGACCTGACGCTGCTGCGGCCCTCGGTGATCTTCGGCGCCGACGACCGCTTCCTCAACCTGTTCGCGCAACTGCAGGCGCTGGCGCCGCTGCTGCCGCTGGCCGGCGGCGACGCGCGCTTCCAGCCCGTCTGGGTCGAGGATGTCGCGGCCGCCATCGTGCGCTGCATCGCCGACGACACGACCATCGGCCGCACCTACGAATGCGTCGGCCCGGCCGAATACACGCTGGCGCAGCTGGTCGCTCTGGCCGGGCGCTGGTCGGGGCACGAGCGGCCGCAGCTGCCGCTGCCGCTGGCGCTCGGCAAGCTGCAGGCGCTGGCGCTGGAATGCCTGCCCGGCACGCCGCTGCTCTCGCGCGACAACCTCGATTCGATGCGGGTGCCCAATGTCGGCAGCGGCACGCTGCCCGGGCTTGCCGATCTCGGCATCGGCGCGACCGCGCTCGAGGCCGTCGCGCCGCGCTATCTCGCCGCGCTCGACGATTGCACGCGCTTCGATCGCTGGCGCGCGCGGGCCGGCGGCGCATAACGACTTAGCATCGGGCACATGCGCAAGTCGGAGACCTCCATGCAGCTCGTGATTGGCAACAAGAACTACTCGTCCTGGTCGATGCGGCCCTGGGTCCTGATGCGCCAGCTCGGCATCCATTTCGAGGAGGTCAAGCTGCGCCTGGATTTCGACCCGCATTCGCTGTTCAAGCGCACCCTCGCCCACCACAGCCCGGCCGGCAAGGTGCCGGTGCTGGTCGACGATCATTTCGCGGTCTGGGACACGATGGCGATCAACGAGTACCTGCACGACAAGTTCCCCGGCCGCGGCGTCTGGCCCGAGGACATCCAGCAGCGCGCCCGCGCGCGCAGCATCGCCGCCGAGATGCACGCCGGCTTCACCGCGCTGCGCACGCATTGCCCGATGAACATCGAGGCCGACCTGTGCGAGGTCGGCGAGCGCGTCTGGGACGAGCAGCCCGAGGTGCGCGCCGACATGGCGCGCATCGAGATCATGTGGGCCGAGGCCCTGCTGGCCAGCGGCGGGCCCTTCCTGTTCGGCGCGTTCTGCGCCGCCGACGCGATGTACGCCCCGGTGTGCATGCGGCTGCGCACCTACGGGCTGCCGATGCCGGCGACGACGCGCACCTACATCGATCATGTGGCCGCCGCGCCGGGCGTCGCGGCCTGGATCGCCGACGCGCTCGTCGAGCACGATTTCCTGGCCTTCGACGAGCCCTACCGCCGGCACCGCTGATGGATTTCTATGTCGTCGGCGGCGCGGTGCGCGATGCGCTGCTCGGCCTGCCGGCGGCCGATCGCGACTGGGTCGCCGTCGGCGCGACGCCGGCGCGGATGATCGAGCTCGGCTACCGCCCGGTCGGCAAGGATTTCCCGGTCTTCATCGATCCGGCCAGCGGCGAGGAGGTGGCGCTCGCGCGCACCGAGCGCAAGAGCGGCCGCGGCTACCACGGCTTCACCTTCCACGCCGCGCCCGAGGTCACGCTCGAGCAGGACCTGGCGCGCCGCGACCTGACGATCAATGCCATCGCCCAGGCCCGCGACGGCACGCTCATCGACCCGTACGACGGCCAGGGCGACCTGCGGCGCAGGCTGCTGCGCCATGTCTCGGACGCCTTCGCCGAGGACCCGGTGCGGCTGCTGCGCGTGGCGCGGCTGGCGGCGCGCTTCACCGATTTCACGCTCGCGCCCGAGACGCAGGCGCTGCTGCGCGCGATGGTCGACGCGGGCGAGGTCGACGCGCTGGTGAGCGAGCGCGTCTGGCAGGAACTCGCGCGCGGGCTGATGGCGGCGCGCCCGAGCCGCATGTTCGAGGTGCTGCGCGGCTGCGGCGCGCTGGCGCGGCTGCTGCCCGAGGTCGACCGCCTGTGGGGCGTGCCGCAGCCGAGCGAGCACCACCCGGAGATCGACACCGGCGTGCACCTGATGCTGGTGCTCGACCAGGCGGCCGCGCTGGAGGCACCGCTGGCCGTGCGCTGGGCCTGCCTGTGCCACGACCTGGGCAAGGGCACGACGCCGGCGGCCGAGCTGCCGCGCCACCGCGGCCACGAAGGGCGCAGCGCGCGCCTCGCGGCGGCGCTGGCCGAGCGGCTGCGCGTGCCCAACGCCTGCCGCGAACTCGCCGACGTCGTCGCGCGCGAGCATGGCCACGTGCATGGCAGCGGCGCGCTCGGCGCGGCGGCGCTGCTGCGCCTGTTC
>JAGWVB010000462.1 GCA_018971105.1 Burkholderiales bacterium | reverse complement strand
CCCGCCGCGGCGTCGCGCACGTAGTAGCCGCGCTGCGGCCGCGCCTGCACGAGGCCGCGCGCCTGCAGCAGGTCGTAGGCGGCGACGACGGTGCCCGGGCTGACGCGGTGGCGCGCCGCGCAGTCGCGCACCGACGGCAGCCGGGCCCCGGGATTGATGAGCCGGCGCGCGATGCGCTCGGCGTAATGGCGCGCCAGCTGCTCGGCCCGCGTGGCGGGCGCAGCGGCTGGCGGAGCGGCTGGCGGAGCGGAGCCGGGATCGGTGCCCGCCATCTGTGCGGTCGTCGTCATCGATACAGATTGCCGAACTGTATCGATAACTGTATCCCTTCTGTGCTGATCACCGCCCTAGACTGGCTTCGCCACCCCGGCCCGATGGAGACCCCGATGAACTGGCAGATGGCCCGCCGCGCCGAGCGGCTGAATCCCTCGACGATCCGCGAGATCCTCAAGGTCACCGAGCGGCCGGGCATCGTCTCGCTCGCCGGCGGCCTGCCCGCGGCCGACACCTTCCCGGTCGAGGCGATGCGCGAGGCCGCCGCGCGCGTGCTGCGCGAGCAGCCGCGCGAGGCGCTGCAATATGCCGCCAGCGAAGGCCACGCGCCGCTGCGCGAGTGGGTCGCGCAGCAGATGTCGGCGCAGGGGCTGGACTGCGACGCCGCGCAGGTGCTGATCACGACCGGCTCGCAGCAGGGGCTCGATCTCGTCGGCAAGGTGCTGATCGACCCCGGCAGCCGCGTCGCCGTCGAGTCGCCGACCTACCTCGGCGCGCTGCAGGCCTGGGCGCCCTACGAGCCCGAGTTCGTCGCCGTCGCCGGCGACGACGACGGACCGCTGCCGGCGGCGCTCGAGGCGGCGCGCGGCGCGCGCTACGCCTACCTGCTGCCGAACTTCCAGAACCCGAGCGGGCGCTGCATCACGGCCGCGCGGCGCGCGGCGCTGGTGCAGGCCGCCGCGCGCGCCGCCCTGCCCATCGTCGAGGACAACCCCTACGGCGACCTCTGGTACGACGCGCCGCCGCCGCCGCCGCTGGCGGCGCTGGCCGGCGACGCCGCGGTCTATCTGGGCTCGTTCTCGAAGGTGCTCGCACCGGGGCTGCGGCTGGGCTACCTCGTGGCCCCGAAGGCGCTCTATCCGAAGCTGCTGCAGGCCAAGCAGGCGGCCGACCTGCACACGCCGGGCTTCAACCAGCGCCTCGTCTACGAGGTGATCCGCGACGGCTTCCTCGCCGACCATGTGCCGACGATCCGCGCGCGCTACCGCGTCCAGCGCGACGCGATGCGCGCCGCGCTCGCGCGCCACCTGCCGCCCGGCTGCCGCTGGACCACGCCCGCGGGCGGCATGTTCTTCTGGGTCGAGCTGGCGCCGGGCCTGGACGCGACGGCGCTGCTGCCGCAGGCCGTCGCCGCCGGCGTGGCCTATGTGCCCGGCGCCACCTTCTACCCCGGCGCGGGGCGCGCGAACACGCTGCGGCTGAGCTTCGTCACCGTGGCGCCGGCGCAGATCGACGCCGCCGTCGCGCGGCTCGCCGGCGTGCTCGAGCAGGCGCTGGAGGCCTGCGCATGAAGCGCCGCTACGACCAGCTCGACGTCTTCAGCGCGGTGGTGCTGAAGGGCAATCCGCTCGCCGTCGTCCATGCCGCCGAAGGCCTGCCGGACGCGACGATGGCGGCTTTCGCGCGCTGGACCAACCTGTCGGAGACGACCTTCCTGCTGCCGCCGACCGACCCCGCGGCCGACTACCGCGTGCGCATCTGGACCCCCGGCGGCGAACTGCCCTTCGCCGGCCACCCGACGCTGGGCAGCTGCCATGCCTGGCTCGCGGCCGGCGGGCGGCCGCAAGAGGCCGGCATGGTCGTCCAGCAATGCGGCGTCGGCCTCGTGCGCATCCGTCGCCGCGACGGCCGGCTCGCG
>JAGWVB010000166.1 GCA_018971105.1 Burkholderiales bacterium | reverse complement strand
TGCGGCACGTCGCCCAGCACCGTGATGCCGATGCAGTGCGGCCCGGGCGACACGCCGTCGGGCTGCACGCTCTTGGTGGTGTCACCGCCCACGAGCGCGATGTGGTGCGTATCGGCCAGTGCGAACAGGCCGCGCGAGAACGCGTCGAGCCATGCCGCGTCGGCCCGCGGCAGTGCCAGCGTGAGCGTGAAGGCCAGCGGCTCGGCGCCGCAGGCGGCCAGGTCGCTGAGGTTCACCGCCAGCGCCTTGTGGCCCAGCCGCTCGGGCGCCACGGTGGAGACGAAGTGCCGGCCCTCCACCAGCATGTCGCTGGACACGGCCAGCTGCTGGCCGGCGGGGGGCGGCAGCAGCGCGCAGTCGTCGCCCACGCCCAGCATCGCGCGGCGCGGCGGGCGCGTGAAGTGGCGGGCGATGAGGTCGAACTCGGCGCTCACGGGTCTGGGGGCGGCGTTGGGGGGCGGCGTGAAGTCGGTGCGAGGTCGGCGCCGAGTGTCGCCGCTTTCGGCCCCAGCCCGGCGCCGCAGGGGTCGACGCCTAGAATCGGCCGGGCCAAAGATCAGGAGACGCGGGCGATGTCCACCGACCTCGAAAAGGCCGCCGAGCTGCGGCAGGCGGCGCTCGAATACCACGAGTTTCCGGTGCCCGGAAAGATCGCGATCTCGGCCACCAAGCAGATGCTGAACCAGCGCGACCTGGCGCTGGCCTACAGCCCGGGCGTGGCGGCGGCCTGCGAGGAGATCGCGGCCGACCCGGTGAAGGCGTTCCGCTACACGGCGCGCGGCAACCTGGTCGGCGTGGTCACCAACGGCACCGCGGTGCTGGGCCTGGGCGACATCGGGCCGCTGGCCGCCAAGCCGGTGATGGAAGGCAAGGCGGTGCTGTTCAAGAAGTTCGCCGGCATCGACGTCTTCGACATCGAGCTGGCCGAGCGCGACCCCGACAAGCTGATAGCCATCATTGCCGCGATGGAGCCGACGCTGGGCGGCATCAACCTCGAGGACATCAAGGCGCCCGAGTGCTTCTACATCGAGAAGAAGCTGCGCGAGCGCATGAACATCCCGGTCTTCCACGACGACCAGCATGGCACGGCGATCATCTCGTCGGCCGCGCTGCTCAACGGGCTCGAGATCGTCGGCAAGGCGATCGGCGAGGTCAAGGTCGCGGTCTCGGGCGCCGGCGCGGCGGCGATCGCCTGCCTCGATGTCATGGTCGGCCTGGGCGTGCGGCGCGAGAACGTCTATGTCTGCGACAGCAAGGGCGTGATCCGCGCCGGCCGCGAGGACGTGCTCGCCGGCAAGCTCGACGAGAGCAAGCACCGCTATTGCCAGCGCACCGAGGCGCGCACGCTGGCCGACGTGGTCCGGGACGCCGATGTCTTCCTCGGCTGCTCGGCCCCCGGCGTGCTGTCGGTGGAGATGGTGCGGACGATGGCGGCGCGGCCCATCATCCTCGCGCTGGCCAACCCCGAGCCCGAGATCCGGCCCGAGCTGGCCCGGGCCGCGCGCCCCGACTGCATCATCGCCACCGGGCGCAGCGACTACCCGAACCAGGTCAACAACGTCCTGTGCTTCCCCTACATCTTCCGCGGCGCGCTGGACTGCGGCGCGACCAAGATCACCGAGGCGATGAAGCTCGCCTGCGTGCGCGAGATCGCCGCGCTGGCCAAGGCCGAGACGAGCGACGAGGTCGCCGCCGCCTACCAGGGCCGCGAGCTCAAGTTCGGCCCCGACTACCTGATCCCGACGCCCTTCGACGTGCGCCTGATCCTGCGCATCGCCCCCGCGGTGGCGAAGGCGGCGCAGGAATCGGGCGTGGCGACGCGGCCGATCGCCGACCTCGAGGCCTATCGCCAGTCGCTCGGCCGCTACGTCTACCAGACCGGCATGGTGATGCGGCCGGTGTTCGAGGCCGCGAAGGCGCATTGCGCGAAAGGCGCGGCGCGCGTCGTCTACGCCGAGGGCGAGGACGAGCGCACGCTGCGCGCGGTCCAGGTCGTGCTCGACGAGGGCATGGCGCGGCCCATCCTCGTCGGTCGGCCCGAGGTCGTGAAGATGCGCATCGAGCGCGCCGGGCTGCGGCTGCAGGCCGGGCGCGACTTCGAGCTCTGCGACCCCGAGAACGACCCGCGCTTCCGCGCCTACTGGGAGCAGTACCGCAAGCGGATGGCGCGCGAGGGCGTGACGCCCGATGTCGCCAAGGCCACGGTGCGGCGCTCGAACACGCTGATCTCGGCGCTGATGCTGCAGCGCGGCGAGGCCGACGCGATGATCTGCGGCCTCGTCGGCCGCTACGACGCCCACCTCGACCATGTGCGCTCGGTCATCGGCGTGCGTCCCGGCGCGCGCACGCTGGCGGCGATGAACGCGCTCATGCTCGAGCACCAGACGCTGTTCATCACCGACACCTTCGTCAATGAGGAGCCCAGCGCCGAGGAGCTGGCCGAGATCGCGCTCATGGCCGCGCACGAGGTGGCGCGCTTCGGCCTGCCGCCCAAGGTCGCCTTCCTCTCGCATTCGATCTTCGGCTCGTCGTCGCGGCCGGCGGCGCGGCGCATGCGCCAGGCGCAGGCGCTGTTCCGCGAACTCGCGCCCGGCATCGAGAGCGACGGCGAGATGCAGGGCGATGCCGCGCTCTCGGAGAGCGTGCGCCAGGGCTACCTGCCCGAGACGACGCTGTCCGGCAGCGCGAACCTGCTCGTGCTGCCCAACCTCGACGCCGCCAACATCCTCTTCAACGTGCTCAAGATGGCCTCGGGCAACGGCGTCACCGTGGGGCCGATCCTGCTCGGCGCGGCGCGGCCGGCGCATATCCTGACGCCCTCGTCGACGGTGCGCCGCGTCGTCAACATGACGGCGCTGGCGGTGGCCGACGCGGCGGCCGCGACGGCCGCCGGCTGAGCGCGCGCGCGGTAACGCGGATGTAACCTGCGGCGCGCGGCGCGACATATGATCGCGCGCCACAGGAGACACCGTCATGACCCGCGCCACCAAGATCGTCGCCACCCTCGGACCCGCGTCGAGCGACCCCGAGGTGCTCGAGCGTCTGCTGCGCGCCGGCGTCGATGTCGTGCGGCTGAACTTCAGCCACGGCAAGGCGCAGGACCACATCGACCGCGCCGCGCTCGTGCGCGCCGTCGCCGACAAGGTCGGCAAGACGGTGGCGCTGATGGCCGACCTGCAGGGGCCGAAGATCCGCGTCGGCAAGTTCGCCGAGGGCAAGGTGATGCTCGTGCCGGGCGCGTCCTTCGTGCTCGACGCCCAGCGCAGCGAGCCCGGCGACGTCGAGATCGTCGGCCTCGACTACAAGGAGCTGCCGCGCGACGTGCGCCCGGGCGACATCCTGCTGCTCAACGACGGGCTCATCAAGCTGCGCGTCGAGAGCGTGCGCGGCGAGCAGGTGCACACGCAGGTCGTGCTCGGCGGCGAACTGTCGAACAACAAGGGCATCAACAAGGCTGGCGGCGGGCTCACGGCGCCGGCGCTGACGGCCAAGGACATGGAGGACATCAAGACCGCCGTGGCCTTCCAGTGCGAGTACCTGGCGATCAGCTTCCCGAAGAACGCCACCGACATGGAGATGGCGCGCCAGCTCGCCTATGTCGCCGGCGAGGCGACGCGCCACAAGCCGGCGCTGATCGCCAAGATCGAGCGCAGCGAGGCGATCCCGCATCTCGAGGCCATCCTGGGCGCCAGCGACGGCATCATGGTCGCGCGCGGCGACCTCGCGGTCGAGGTCGGCAACGCCGCGGTGCCGGCGCTGCAGAAGAAGATGATCCGCATGGCGCGCGAGATGGACAAGGTCGTCATCACCGCGACGCAGATGATGGAGAGCATGATCCTGGCGCCGGTGCCCACGCGCGCCGAGGTCAGCGACGTCGCCAACGCCGTGCTCGACGGCACCGACGCCGTGATGCTCAGCGCCGAGACCGCCGCCGGCAAGTACCCGGTCGAGACGGTCGAGCAGATGGCGCAGATCGCGCTCGAGGCCGAACGCGCCGAGGAGGTGCTGCTCGATGCCGACTTCACGAACAAGCGCTTCGGCCGCATCGACCAGAGCATCGCGATGGGCGCGCTGTTCACGGCCAACCACCTCGGCTGCCGCGCCATCATCGCGCTCACCGAATCGGGGTCGACGGCGCTGTGGATGAGCCGCCACAACATCAAGGTGCCGATCTACGGCCTGACGTCGCAGCTGAACTCGCAGCGCCGCATGGCGCTGTACCGCAACGTGCGGCCGCTGCTGATGCCCAAGGTCGCCGACCGCGACACCGCGCTCGCCCAGGCCGAGGCGCTGCTCGTCGAGCGCGGCGTGCTCAAGCCCGGCGACACCTATGCGATCACCTGCGGCGAGCCGATGGGCTATCCCGGCGGCACCAACATGCTGAAGGTGGCGCAGGTCCGCTGAAGAGCCGCGGCGCGCGCCGGCGCCGCATCGGGCCGCCGGCTGATCGTCGCCTGACCGCCGCTCAGACCACCGCTCAGACCGCCGCGGCCATCGCGGCGACGCGCTCGCTCATGCGGCGCGGCACCAGTTCCAGCCGCGGCAGTTCGCGGTGCAGGACGCGGAACAGCTCGTCGGCGAAGCCCTGGCCGATCTCGGTGATGCCGCCGAAATCGAGCTCGGCGCGCTCGAAGCCGGCGAGCCGCGCGACGACGCGCCGCGCCTCGGCGCGCGAGACCAGCGCGAGACCGCCACCGCCGCCCTGGGCGAGCAGGTGCAGCGGCACCTCGGTGCAGTCGAAGCGGGTGCCGGCGCCATCGGCGCTGTGGCGCCGCGCGACCTCGTCGAGCGTGCGCGGCGTGCCGATGGCGAAGGCCAGGAACACCGTCGTGCCGACGCGCGCCACCGGGCGCCCGGCATGCCAGCGCCGCTCGTCCCAGTTGCGGCATTGGTAGGCGACGCCGTTGGCGTGGATGTCGAACACGTCGGCCAGGCGCGAGCTGAAGTACAGGCCATGGCCGCGGTGGCGCTCGGGCGCGGTCGTCAGCTTGCCCTTGGCGAGCTCGAACATCGCCAGCGCCGGGTCGGCGATCGCGTGGCCCTGCTGGATGCGCTCGAACAGGCCGCAGCCGTCGTCGGAGATCAGCAGCTGCACCTGCAGCGGCGTCTGCCGCATCGACACCGTGACGCGGGTGCCGCCGCTGTGCGAGACGGCGTTGTTGAGCAGCTCGGTGTAGGCATGGCGGACCATGCGCAGCAGCTCGGGCGCGAGCTCGAAGCAGGGCGCGAAGTCGTGGCGCCAGGGCGCGTCCTCCTCGAGCCCGGCGATCGGGTAGCGGCGCACGACCTGGCGCAGCGCGCCCGGGCGGTATGCACGGCGGCGCGCGCTGCCGTGCACCGTCAGCCATTGCAGCGCGACCAGGCGGCGCAGCGCGTTGCAGGCGCTGCGCCGCGTCACGCCGAGCCGCTCGGCGAGCAGGTCGGGCAGGCGATGGCCGTCGCTGATCGCGGCGGCGGTGATCCAGTGCGTCGTCGCGTTGAGGTCGATGCGGGCCATGGCCGAGCTTTCGGTAGGAAGGTCGGCGCGAGTGTCGCTGCGTCCGGCGCCGCCGCGGGCGCCGAAAAGCGGGCGATAGCCGGTGCATTTGCCGGCCGGGCGGGGCCGCGACCGGGCCGCGGGACGGCCCGGAGCTGGGCCTAAAATCGTCCGATTACGGCGCGGTACGGAAGGCGCCGGCCGTCATCCCAACCACTCGGAGATCCCGATGCCCCTCGTTTCGATGCGCCAGCTGCTCGATCACGCCGCCGAGCACGGCTATGGCATTCCGGCCTTCAACGTCAACAACCTCGAGCAGGTGCAGGCGGTGATGACGGCGGCGGCCGAGGTCGGCGCGCCGGTGATCCTGCAGGCCAGCGCCGGCGCGCGCAAATACGCCGGCGAGCCCTTCATCAAGCACCTGATCCTGGCCGCGATCGAGTCCTGGCCGCAGATCCCGCTCGTGATGCACCAGGACCATGGCCAGAGCCCCGACGTCTGCCGCGGCGCGATCGACCTCGGCTTCTCGTCGGTGATGATGGACGGCAGCCTGGAGGCCGACGGCAAGACGATCTCCAGCTACGACTACAACGTCGAGGTCACGCGCAAGGTCGTCGAGATGGCGCATCGGCAGGGCGTCACGGTCGAGGGCGAGCTCGGCTGCCTGGGCAGCCTGGAGACGATGCGCGGCGACAAGGAGGACGGCCACGGCACCGAGGCGACGATGACGCGCGAGCAGCTGCTGACCGACCCCGAGCAGGCGGCCGACTTCGTCAAGCGCACCCAGCTCGACGCGCTGGCGATCGCCATCGGCACCAGCCACGGCGCCTACAAGTTCAGCCGCAAGCCCACGGGCGAGACGCTGGCGATCAGCCGCATCAAGGAGATCAACGCCCGCATCCCCAACACCCACCTCGTGATGCACGGCTCGTCGAGCGTGCCGCAGGAGCTGCTCGAGGTCATCCGCGCCCATGGCGGCCAGATGAAGGAGACCTACGGCGTGCCGGTGAGCGAGATCCAGGAGGCGATCAAGTACGGCGTGCGCAAGGTCAACATCGACACCGACATCCGCCTCGCGATGACGGCCGCGGTGCGCAAGTTCCTGGTCGAGAACCCCGAGAAGTTCGACGCCCGCGACTGGCTCAAGCCGGCGCGCGAGGCGGCCAAGGCGATCTGCAGGCAGCGCTATCTCGAATTCGGCTGCGAGGGCCAGGCGGCGAAGATCAAGCCGCTGGCGCTGGGCGAGGTCGCGCAGCGCTACGCCAGCGGCCGGCTGGCCCAGGTCGTCCAGTAAGGGCGGGCCGCCGCGGCGGCCACTGCGGGCGCGCGCTTCCCGGTCGCGCGTCCGGCCTCGCGTGCCGGCGGTGCTGGCACGCGCCATGCGCGATGGCGGGGCTCAAGTTCGCGGCCGACCATCCGATGTGTAGGGTAATTCTGTAACCGTCGGGCGCAGCGTGGCCGCGACGTGGCCGCCCGGGCTCCGGCCCGGGCCGTGTCGCGCCGGTGCCCGCGCAGGCCGCGCGACAACCGGGGAACATGGCTTGAAGAACCTGAACATCGGCGTCCGGCTGGGCCTGGGCTTCTGTCTGATGATCGCGCTGCTGCTGCTGCTGGCCGGGGTCGGCGCGGCGCGCATGGCCAGCCTGGACCGCGCCGTGAACGAGATCGGGCGCGGCCGCTACCCCAAGGTCAATGCGACGCGCAAGATCTCGTACGGCGTCATGGACGAGGCGCGCATCGTGCGCAACCTGATCCTGCTCGACGACGCGCAGGCGCGGCAGCAGAACGTGCAGGCCTACGAGCAGGACCGCGCGCAGATCCGCGACCTGCTGGCCTATCTCGACCAGTCGCTGCAGTCGCCCGAGGGGCGCGCGCGCTACGAGGGCCTGCTCGCCGCGCGCAAGGCCTTCCTGGGCTTCAACGACGCCGTGTTCGCGCTCGCCAAGCAGGGCCAGGCGGCCGCGGCAACGGCGCTGCTCTTCGGTCCGCGCCATGCGACCCAGGCCGCCTACCTGGCGGCGCTGACGGAGCTGAACCGCTACCAGGAGCAGCAGCTCGAGGAAAGCATCGTGGCGGCGCGCGACACCTACCGCCGGGGCGATCTGATCCTGGCGCTGGTCGCCGGCGGCGCGGCGCTGGTGGGCCTGGTGTTCGCCGTCGCGCTCACGCGCTCGATCACGCGGCCGCTGGGCGCGGCCCTCGCGGCCGCGAACCGCGTCGCCGAGGGCGACCTGACGCAGCAGCTTGAGGTCGGCGCGCGCGACGAGGCCGGGCGCCTGCTGGCGGCGCTGCAGCGCATGCAGGAATCATTGCAGCGCGTGGTCTCCGAGGTGCGCCGCAATTCCGAGAGCGTCGCCGCGGCGTCGAGCCAGATCGCGCAGGGCAACCTCGACCTGTCGAGCCGCACCGAACAGCAGGCGGCGGCGCTGCAGCAGACCGCGGCCTCGATGGACGAGCTGGGCGCGACGGTGAAGCAGAACGCCGACAACGCGCGCCAGGCCGACCGGCTGGCCCAGGGCGCGAGCAGCACGGCCGTGCAGGGCGGCGAGGTCGTCGCGCGCGTGGTCGAGACGATGAAGGACATCAACGCGAGCAGCCGCCGCATCGCCGACATCATCGGCACCATCGACGGCATCGCCTTCCAGACCAACATCCTCGCCCTCAACGCCGCCGTCGAGGCGGCGCGTGCCGGCGAGCAGGGGCGCGGCTTCGCCGTCGTCGCCTCCGAGGTGCGCAGCCTGGCGCAGCGCAGCGCCGCGGCGGCGCGCGAGATCAAGACCCTGATCAGCGCCAGCGTCGAGCGCGTCGAGGCCGGCACGGCGCAGGTCGACGAGGCCGGCACCACGATGACCGAGGTCGTGGGCGCGATCCGCCGCGTCACCGCCATCGTGGGCGAGATCAGCGCCGCCAGCGTCGAGCAGAGCGCCGGCGTCGGTCAGGTCGGCGCGGCGGTGAGCCAGATGGACCAGGCGACCCAGCGCAATGCCGCGCTGGTCGAGGAGAGCGCCGCCGCCGCCGAGGGCCTGAAGCAGCAGGCCGGACAGCTCGTCGACGCCGTCTCGGTGTTCAAGCTGGCACCGGCGTAGCGCGCGGCGCCGGCGCCGCTGGGCCCCGCCGCAGCCGGCTCAGCGCGCGAGCTCGGCGCGCACCGCGTCGTCCAGCTCGTGGTGCTGGGGCCCGCGCTGCGCGATCTTGAGCGCGCCCATGCGGTTGCCCAGCGCGACGCTGCGCTCCAGGCTCCAGCCGCGTTCGAGCCCGTAGAGCAGGCCGCCGCGGAAGGCGTCGCCGCAGCCGGTGGGGTCGATCACGCCGGTGGCCTGGACCCCGGGCACGGCCTGGCGCTGGCCGCGCACCCAGACCTCGCAGCCCTCGGCCGCCAGCGTCACGACGACGCCGCGCAGGTTGGGCCGCCGCGACAGCGCCTGCGGCGATTCGCCGGTGCGCTCCTCGAGCATGCGCGCCTCGTAGTCGTTGACGGCGACCCAGCTCGCCAGGCCGAGGATCTCGCGGTGCTCGTCGCCGTTGAACTGCGGCAGCTGCTGGCCGGGATCGAAGACGAAGGGGATGCCCAGCGCGTGCATGCGGTGCGCGTGCTTCCACATCGCGTCGCGGCCGTCGGGCGCGACGATGCCGATGCGCAGCGTCGCGGCCAGCGCCGGCGTGGGGTCGTCGATGAGGTGCGCATGCGTCATCGCGCCGGGGTGGAAGGCCGTGATCTGGTTGTTGTCGCGGTCGGTGATGATGATGGCCTGCGCCGTGTGCAGGTCGGGGTCGACGCGCACGAGCGAGGTGTCGGCGCCCCAGCCCTGCATGCGCGCGAGGTAGTCGGCGCCGTCGCTGCCCAGCGCCGCCATCACGACCGGCGCGCCGCCGAGCCGGTGCAGCGTGTAGGCGATGTTGCCGGCGCAGCCGCCGAACTCGCGCCGCAGCGTCGGCACCAGGAACGAGACGTTGAGGATGTGCACCTGGTCGGACAGGATCTGGTCGGCGAAGCGACCGGGGAACGTCGTGATGGTGTCGAAGGCGAGGGAACCGCAGATCAGGGCCGGCATGGGCGGGAACTTCCAGTCAGGGGGTCAGGGATAGAACAGTTCGACCGTGTAGCCGGCCACCGGAGCGGTGGCCGATTGCAGGGTGGCCTGGAGCGCGAGTTCGCGCCCGGCGGCGAGCGCGTCGCGCGGCGCGCCCAGGTCGCTCGGGTTGAGCACGCGCCGCGCCAGCAGCTTGCCGCGGCTGTCGGTGAGCGCGAGGTCGATCGCCGGCAGCCGCAGATCGACATCGTCGCGGTTGCGCAGCGTGACCGAGAGCTTGTAGAGATTGGATTTCTCGACCCGCACGAGCCCGCTGCTGTCGACCGTCAGGTGCTCGATCGCGCGCGGCGCGCCGACGCTGCAGGCGAGCGGCTGGCAGGCCGCGGCCAGCAACGGGCGCAGCAGGGGCGCGCGCGCCCCGATCACGTCGCGGTAGACGTAACCGGCCTGGGCGCCCAGCGTCAGCAGCAGCAGCAGGGCCAGCAGGCCCAGCGCGGCGCGCACGCCCGGGCGGCGCCAGCGCTCGGCGCG
>JAGWVB010000165.1 GCA_018971105.1 Burkholderiales bacterium | reverse complement strand
ATCTCGCCGTCCTGGTTGATGCCGCCGCCCTGCAGCCAGTTGCTGGTGTTGGCGTTGCCCGCATTCACCTCCTCGAGATAGCCGCGGCTGAAATAGGCCTGGCTGAGGCCGCGCCACATCGTCGTCCAGGCCGAGACCAGGAAATGCCAGGCATAGGCATGGCCGGTGCGGCGGTCGTCCGGGTTGTTCCAGCCGCCCTTGGGCATGTGGAATTCGGTGCCGAAATAGGCGCCGTCGTTGATGCGCTGGGTCGGCACCAGGGTCTGCGTCATCATGACCCAGATGCCGCTCGTGAACGCCACCTGGTGCGCGTTGTAGCTGTGCCAGCCCCAGCGGCTCGCGCCCTCGAAGTCGAGCCGCCACGAGGCGTCGGCGCGGATCTCCATTTCCACCGGCGCGTGCATGATCGAATCGAGCTTGGCGAAGGCGTTGCTGGTCTGCACGTCCTCGTGCTTGTAGGGCACGTCGACGAAGGCGACCTTGCGGTACTTGCCCGGCAGCGTCATCGCCTTGATGCGCGTCTGCAGGCCGCGGCGGCCTTCCTCGATGACCTCGGTGGCGAACTCCATGTAGGTCTCGAGGCCCTCCTCGGCGATCGTCTCCTCGACCAGCTCGCGGATCATGTGGCAGCCGGCGATGCGGGTCTTCTCGTCGAGGATCCAGTACTTGGGCGTGCGCACCGAGCGCTGGCTCTCGTGCAGCCAGTCGCGCAGCGGCGTGTCGTTGATGCCGGTCTTGCGGCAGGTGATCATGTAGCCGTCGCCGAAGCGCTGGGTCTGGCCCGTGGACATCGAACCGGGCGTCACCGCGCCGGTGTCGATGACATGCGTGACGCCGCCGACCCAGCCGATCAACTTGCCCTGGACGAAGATCGGCACGATGGTGGCGATGTCGCAGGGGTGGACGTTGCCGATCGCGCAATCGTTGTTGGTGAACATGTCACCGGGATTGATGCCGGGGTTGCCTTCCCAGTTGTTCTCGATCATGTACTTGATCGCCGCGCCCATCGTGCCGACGTGGATGATGATCCCCGTCGACGTGAGCACGCAGTCGCCGGCCGCGTTGTACAGCGTGAAGCAGAGTTCGCCTTCCTGCTCGACGATCGGGCTGGCGGCGATCTTCTTGGCCGTCTCGCGGGCGTGGACGAGGCCGCCGCGCAGCTTCGAGAACAGCTTCTCGTAGCCGATCGGGTCCTTCTCGCGCAGCGCCAGGCGTTCGAGGCCGTTGTAATGGCCGGTCTCGGCCGTGCGCTTGAGGATGCCGTCGCGGTATTCCTTGAGCGTCATGCCGTTGCCCATCAGATCGGCAAAGCCGATTTCTTTCTGGCTCATCATGTTCATGGTGATGTCTCCGGTTTGATTTACTTGGCGGACTGGACTTCGCGCAGGTGGAACAGGCGATGCTTGTCCAGCGTGGTCGCGAAACCCTTGGGAACGACGAAGGTGGTGGCGTCGGACTCGACGATCGCCGGGCCGGTGATCTCGTTGCCGGCCTTGAGCGATTCCATCTTCCAGATCACGGCGTCGAACCACTGCTTGTGGCGGTACAGCTTGCGCGTGCCGCCGCGGGCCTCGGGCGGCGGCGTCGGGCCGCTCATCGGGTCTTCCGGCAGCACCGGCTTCTGCGTCACGACCATGCCGCGCATGATGGCGCCGGTGACCGAGAAGCCGAGTTCGGGCGAACGCGCCGAGCTGGCGTAGACGCGGCCGTAGGTGTTCTCGAAGGCATCGGCGATCTGGTCCCAATCCTTGGCCGTCGCGGCCGAGGCCACCGGCGAATTGATCTCGAGGTCGTTGAGCTGGCCCATGTACTGCATGCGGAAGCCCGGGCGCAGGATCACGTCCTCGGGCTCGAAGCCGTTGATGCGGAATTCCTCGATGACCTTGGTCGCGAGGTCGGTCCAGGCCTGCTGGATCGTCGAGGCGGCGGCCGCCTTGTCGACGTCCGACGCGCCTTGCGGCACGGCGAGGTCGACGCTCTTGTCGTAGCGGTATTCGAAATCGGCGCAGGCGCAGCCGAAGGCCGAGAACCCGGCAGCCCAGGCCGGCACGACGACGTCCTTGAAGCCGAGGCCCTCGGTGTAGCCGTAGGTGTGGACCGGGCCGGCGCCGCCGTAGCTGAAGCAGACGAAGTCGGTCGGGCTGTAGCCCTTGGCGCTGACGTTGCTGCGCAGGTATTCGCGCAGTTGCAGGTCCAGCAGTTCGATCACGCCGGCGGCGGCGTCCTCGACGCTGAGGCCCAGCGGGTCGGCGATCTGCGCCTTGATGTGGTCACGTGCGCGCTGCACGTCGAGCTTGATGGCGCCGCCGAGGAAGTTGTCGGGGTTCAGATAGCCGAGCACGACATGGCAGTCCGAGACCGAGACCGTGTCGAGTCCGCTTTCGGGCCAGCAGGTGCCGACGCGGTAGCCCGCCGAATCGGGGCCGAGCTTGATCGAGCCGCTGTACGGGTCCAGGCGCACGAAGCTGCCGGCGCCGGCGCCGACCGAGTCCATCGTCACCAGTGGCAGCGACAGCACGAGCCGCGCCATGTCGGGGTCGGAGGCGATGGCGAAGCTGCCCTTGGTGATCAGCGCCATGTCGAAGCTGGTGCCGCCGATGTCGGAGCAGGCGATGTTCTCGTCGCCGAGCGCCTCGCCCAGCAGCTTGGAGCCGATGACGCCGCCGATCGGGCCCGAGACGATGGTGCGCGCGAGTTCCTTGGCCTTCCAGCTGATCGTGCCGCCATGGGTGGCCATCACGCGCAGGTCGAATTTCGCGCCATGCTTCTTGAAGCGGTCGCTGACCTTCTTCAGTGTCTGCCGCGACGGCTCGGCCGCATAGGCCTCGAGGATCGTCGTGTTCATGCGGTGGCTTTCCTTGCGCTGCGGGTAATAGTCCACCGAGGCGAAAACCGGGATGTCGGCGCCGAGCTTCTTCAATTCACTGCGGCAGACATCGCGGGCGCGCGTTTCGCTGACGCCGTTCTTGTGCGATTGCAGGAAGCAGATGACGATGGCCTTCGATCCGGCCTCGACGAGTTCGCGCGTCGCGCTGCGCACCTCGGCCTCGCGCAGCGGGATCACGACGCGGCCTTGCACGTCGGTGCGCTCGGTGACGCCACGGGTGCGCGACAGCGGCACCAGCGGTTCGTCGTAGCGGTGCGTGTTGAGGTGGATGCGCTCCTCGAGCGCGTAGCCCAGATAACTCTGGATCGCGCGCCCCATCGAGTGCACATGCTCGAAGCCCTTGTTGACCATCAGGCCCACGTCGAGGCCCTTGCGCTGGACGACGCGGTTCAGCATCGCGGTGCCCGAATAGACGCAGGTCACGAGCTCGGGGTAGACCTCGTCGACATCGCGGCCCCAATGGGCCAGCGCGTCGCGCGACGAGTTGTAGATCGCCAGCGATTCGTCGCCCGGATTGCTCTGGGCCTTGCCCACCACGAACCGGCCGTCCTCGCGGACAAAGAAGGTATCGGTCATCGTGCCGCCGGCATCGATGCCCAAGACCTGCACCTGGGATTGCGCTTGCATGAATCGTCTCCATTCGGGTCAGTAAGGGTGTCCGCCGGGGGGAGGACGCCGCGTGGGCGTTGGTTGGTCGCCTGCTGCCTTCATTGCAGCGTCTGTGCCAGGCCCTGGCGATGGCGCCAAGTTCTTGATTTGATTGATGGGCTGCGGGAAAACGCGGGGCGACCGACGCAGCGCATCGGTCGGTCGATGCGTTCGATTTCCGATCGGATGTCCGGTCGGATGGCCGGTCGGGTGGCGGGTGCCGTTCGTCCGCGCCCGAGCAGGTCCTGCCACAGCCCCGCCAGCACGGGGCCATCGACGATGGTGGCGAGGATGCGGAAATCGTCCGGGCAGCCCATGTCCAGCAATTCGCTGCGGCGGACCATGACCGCGTCGGTCGCCACCGCATGGCCGCTCGTGAAGAGTTCGCCGCCGCGGCCCACCGCGAGCCCGAAGCCGTAGCTGCCCAGCCCGACCTGGCCGCGCTGGCGTACGCGCCGGTTCGTCGAACTCTGGGGCAAGAACTTGACGAACAAGGTCTGCCTCAACGGCGTGCGGGAAGCGCTGCCCAAGATCCACGGCAGCTACGGCGCGCCGCGCACCTACGGCCTGCGACTGGGCGTCTCGATGTGACGCAGCCCATCGCCGCGTCATCGGGCATGATGCGGCGATGAACGAAGCCCCCGGCACCGCGCCGCCCGCGTGCCGCGCATCCTCTACAGCCAGTGCGGCGACCGCAGACCCGAGCGCCCGGTCGAACCGCTGGCCTATGGCCGCTTCCTGGTCGACATCGTCGAGGAATGGCTGCGGCGCGATGTCGGCTGGGCCCATGTCCAGCTCTTCGACGTCACGCTCGGCGGCGAATTCGGCCGCCATGGGCTGTGCGTCCACGCGCCGAACTGCGGCACCGGCGCCGCCGCCCGCTTGAAGAGCGTCGCCGACCCTCGGAGCCCGCCATGCACGAAGACGTCCTGCGTTTCTGGTTCGATGAGATCGCCCCCGCGCAATGGTGGAAGGTCGATCCCGCCTTCGACCGCCTGATCGCCGAGCGCTACGGCGCGCTGCTAGCCGCCGCCGGCCGCTGCGAATTGTTCGCATGGCGCCGCAGCCCCGAGGGCCGGCTGGCCGAGATCATCGTGCTCGATCAGTTCTCGCGCAACATCCACCGCGGCCGTCCCGCCGCCTTCGCGAGCGACCCTCTGGCGCTTGCGCTCGCCCAGGAGGCGGTGGCCGCGGGCGCCGACGCTGCCCTCGCGCCGCTGCGGCGCAATTTCGTCTACATGCCCTATATTCACAGCGAATCGCGCGCCATCCATGAGACGGCAGTGCCGCTGTTCCGCGCCAACGATTGCGAGGACAACCTGGAATTCGAGCTCAGGCACAAGGCCATCGTCGATCGCTACGGCCGCTACCCGCACCGCAACGCGATCCTCGGCCGCGCATCGACGGCCGAGGAGATCGAGTTCCTGAAGCAGCCCGGATCGAGCTTCTGAGGCGAGGCGTTCGAAGCCCTTGAACGCACGGGATGCCGGTCGCGCTGTCGCCTGCGCTCTGCACAGGGCTGGCTGCCTACCGTCCGGCCGGGCCGCCGGAGGGGATCGGCGAGGCCCATAAGAATACAGATTTCTGTATACGTTTGCCATGAAAACGACGCTCGACCTGAACGACCAGTTGCTCGCCAACGCCAAGGCGCTGGCGGCGCAGCAGCGAACCAGCTTGACGCGGCTGATCGAGGAAGGGCTGCAGTTGCGGCTGCGCGTCAAGGCGGTTGATCCTGCACGATCGCGGAAGCGACTGCCCGGCTTCAGGGGTCGTGGTGGCCTGGTTGCAGGGGTGGAGCCGCGCAGCAACAAGGCACTGCTCGAGGCCCTGGGCGATGACACCTGACGTCAATGTTCTGGTCGCGGCGTCACGCAGCGACCACCCGCACCACGACCTTGCCCGATCCTGGTTGGAGGCCGCGCTGTCGGCAGCCGAGGCCGGAGCCGCGTTCACGTTGCTCTCCCTGCTGATCACCAGCTGCCCGACGGCTGGTTGGCTGCGGCGGTGGATCACCAGGCCGAGCATCTGGTCAGCTTTGATCGCGACTTCAAGAGGCTGTTGCCGCGGTCACGGTTTACCCTGCTGAAAGCCTGAGTCGGTGCCTGCCGCGCCATCCTCGCCGCAGACGGCGCACGAGAAATCGACGGCCTCGTTCGGCGCTGCGCTCGAACCGCCGGAGGAGGGGGCGAGGCCCGAATCCTTGCGGTGACGGGGGAGGCTTGGGGGGGGCCAGGGCCCGGATCCGGGCAAGCCGCGCCGCAGGGCGAACGGCAACGGCGGCCGCTACGCCCCAGTCCCGTCACCTCCCGTCAGGCTGGAGCGTGGCGCGCGGAGCGCATGCCCGGCCGACTTCGGGCTACGCGGCGGCCGCCGAGTTCCTCCGCCGCGATCGCAAGATGGCAAGGCCGAGGCCGAGCAAGGGCAGGGTTGCGGGCTCGGGCACGGAGGTTGGGCCGCCGCCCGCCGGAGTGAACAGATTGGGCGAGAGGACGACCGAATAATAGGGCGCGTAACTCGGGTCGAGCGTGACCGTCGGGTCGATGTACAAGGAGCAGGTTTGGCCAGCGTATAGCTCGCAAAAGGTCGTCAACCCAACCTCGGAAGCCCCGTTGACGATCGCCTCCTGATAGGTGGCGAATGGACATCCGACGCCACCGCATGTCTGCGGCGCCGCCGTTGAATTGCCGGACTGTGAGAAAGCATCGTAGCCGAACGCATTAAGGTCTATGGAGAGAGCCCAGGTGCCGCAACCCTGACCAACGCACGGCAACAGACCGAGGCCCAACTGGTAGGAATAGTTGCCGGAGACTGTGAACGGTATGACCGAGTATCCGCTGATGACGATCGGGGCGGGACCGGCGTTGGCATTGGCGTTCGGGACCACCGAGAACCAATAATTCAAATTGGCCTGCGCAGTTGCCGCCGATAGATCAATGGCTGGGGCGGCTACCGTCACCGACACGCCGGGATTGGAACCGGGGACGATCTGTGCGGTGTCGCTGCCGTCCGTGATCGTGCCGGCGGCGGACCCGACTACGTTCGGACAACTGTAGGTTGCAACGCAGGCCGGGGTTGCGAAGCTGGCGTCCATGGTGAACCTTGCGTCCGGGACGACCACGGCGCTACCGTGGGCGAAACCCGAAACCAGGCTCAGCACGAGACCTGCCAGCGCCCAACGGCGCCCGACCCGCAGCATCGCGGTTCCGCGTCCTGGGAGCGCCGGGACATCGGCGCATTCGGCGCCCGATGCCTGGGGGGCGATTACACGGGTGAGTTTGTCGTTGCAATGTGTCGAATTTTTCATTGCAGATCCTCCTTGCTCGGCTGAGCGTTCCTTTAGTCGTTACCGATGGACCATGCGCCGGTCGCCACCCGTTAAATTGCGGCAAATGTTATGCCGTTGGAGCAGGCTGTTGATTTACATGATCATTTTGGCGGGCGACGCCAGCAGGCGTAAAAATTGTCGACTCGCATTGAGCCGCTTGCGATTCCACGTCTTCACTTCCTCGCTCTGGGCTCCGGCGCACGAGGAGATTCCGTGTCTGCAAATCCGCGCGTCGAACGCAGCGGGAAGCGCAGAGCATCGACGCGCAGTCAATCGTGACGGTAAATGACATGGTCGATCGATCTCAGCCTTCACGCTATTGCAAACTGGTGCGCACCTCCAGGCGAGGTGGCGAAATCGACCCAAGAGGTCGCTTCTCGCGGCGCCAGGCGTGCTGCTCCTTCGATCCTCGATAGGACATTCGGAAGTGCATTCCCGTGAGTTGCGCCCAGAAACTATACTAAAGTGGTGTTAATCGATTCGACAGATGCGCTATCCAGTTCTCTCGCGGGCAGCGCATCGGTGATGCTTCTCAGGCCGGCACTTTGTGCAACGAGCCGATCGTGGACTTCATCCGGCCTGGACTTGACTGCGCCGGGCATTTGCACGAAGCGCTTCATGCCGATGGGCGGGGATCTCGCCCGACCGCGCTGGGGATACCTCCACGGTTCTCGCGCAGGCGGCCTGTCGGAGCGGCCCGATGCGCGCAATTCTCACGCGGCAGCATCGCATTCCAATTCTCGAAATTAGGGGGGTCACGCGCAGCAAATGCGAGTCGTTTATGAACTCGTTCTGTAAACTTATATTTCTGGACGGCGTGCGTCCTCTCTTCCGGATGGACGGTGCAACGGTCCTGACGCCAGCGGAACAGTGTCTGGTGGGCGCAGCCATTCGCTTGCCGGCAATCCGGATGATGCGCGTGCCCCGGATCGTCGCTTGACACGGGCAGCGTACCCCATCGAAACTGCAGACAGGATGGAACGTTGCCGGAGCAGCCCATGAAGAGTTCGGTCCTGTCGCTGTGGTTTGTTTCGACCCTGGCTTGTGCGCAGTCGGTCCCGACCGAATTTCCCCAGCAAGCTGCGCCGATGGCGCCGCAAGCATTGACCGCGGCGCTGGCCGGCAAGGTCTATTCGGTAAAGCCTGCAAAGGGACCTGACTGGCGCTGGCAATTCAAGGCGGACGGGTATTTCTTCATCAACGTCGGCAATTTCAGCGACAGCGGCAAGTGGAGCGTCAAGGACAGCGCGCTGTGTTCCGAAGGAAGGTACATCAAAGCCAGCTGCAACGAGGTTCGGGTCGATGGCCACGATCTCTACCTCAAGCGGGACAGCGGCGAGGTCGTCAAGATGACAGTGCAGTGAGCGTCGTCTCGCGCGCCGTCGCCTGCGGGCAGTAGCCGGTCCCTGTCAGTCGGCTGACGGCTGGCCGCGGGGGGTTCCTGCAGCCGACGGCCTGGGTCCGGGCGCCTCGCCTCCAACGGTGGGTCCAGGGAGGTGATGGCGATGCTGATTCGGGCTGTGCCGATCCAACCCGGATGCCCATGGCCTTGACTTCTGGGCGATCCAGGTCGCCGCTGCCTTCACTGGAGCGACGACAAGCGCGCTTGCTCCATGGCTCATCCGGATGCAGAGTCCCCGAGGCGGGCGACCGCGGGCGAGCAGCCGGCGAATACGTTCGGGCGTTCGGGCGCTCGGGCCGCTGCCGCAGCTGCTGACGTCGGTGGGCATCGCGATCGCCATGTTCTACGTCACGCCGCCGACGCTGCAGGCGCGCGGGATCTACGCGCCCTTCGGCTGGATGCCGGCGCTGGCCGCCGTCCACGCGCTCGTCTCTACGCTGCTGGTGCGGCGCGTGCCCGGCTCCACGCCGGTGCCGGTGGAGCAGGTGCTGGAACATGATTCGGTGCGCCATGGTCGCTGAACGGCTTGCCGGCCGCGTCGCGCCGGCGGGCGAGATCGGTGCGCTGGCGCTCGCCAGCGACGTCCCGAACGAGGCGGCGGTGCGCGCCTCGGTCGCCGCCTTCAACGCCAGCGGCGGCGGCGTCAGCTATGCATCGAGCAAGGCCGGCGTGATCGCGCTCACGCGCAGCGCCGCGCCGGCCTACGGCGCTCCGGGGCTGCGCGCAAATGCGCTCGCACCGGGCTTGGTCGACACGCCGATGAGCCGGCGCGAGATAGCAGATCGCCGCCGCCGCCGTCGCGCGCGCGTACCGCGGCGACCGAGCGGGACGCCGGACGCCGGCGGCCCGCAGCTGACCTTCAAATTAGGGGGTTACCGGCGACGCTGCGGATACGCGCAACCGTTGGAAACCATTTCGCGACCGCTGCGGTCGCTTTGCCCGTCGTATTGGGGATGCCAGCGATCGACCCCGCCCCGCAGAATCTGACATCCGAAGTTCGCCGGCTCTTTCGGGCGCGCGCGGACTCGAGCCCGGAGGATCGACATCATGGCGCACACACCGAGGGTTCTGCTCGTCGACGATCACGAACTGGTCCGCGTCGGCGTCAAGGCCAGCTATCCGGAACTGCTGGACGTGCGCATCGAATGGATCGAGGCCGATTGCCTGCAGGACGCGATCGAGATCTACGCCGCCGAGCCCGACATCTCGGCCGTGCTGCTCGACCTCAATCTGGCCGATTGCAAGGGCCTGCAGGGGCTGCGGCTGTTCCTGGCCGCGCATCCCAAGGCGCGCGTGGCCGTGTTCAGCGCCACCCAGGACGAATTCGTCATCCGCCAGGCGCGCGCGCTGGGCGCCGTCGGCTATGTCTGCAAGGGCAGCGTCGGCTGCCAGATGAAGGAAGCGCTGATGGCGCTGATCCAGCCCGGCGGCCGCAGCGACATCCGTGCCCCGAGCGCGTCGCCGATCCTGTTCCCCAAGATGGCCAAGTCGTCGGTCTACGACCGCGTCGCCGAACTCGGCCCGCGCCATCTCGAGATCCTCGAGCTCGTGCTCTCGGGCTGCACGAACATGGAGATCAGCGGCTCGACTCGGCTCTCGCTGGGCACGGTGAAGAACTACGTGTCGTCGCTGCTGCTGGCGCTGGACGTGCGGTCGCGCTCGCACATGATCAGCCTGTTCCGGTGAAGCGGCGGCGGTGAACGCCACCGCCGCGCAGCGCGCGCATCGCGTCGTCGTCCAGGGCGCGGCCTGCTGCCGCGACGAAGACCCGGCGGCGCTGCGCA
>JAGWVB010000164.1 GCA_018971105.1 Burkholderiales bacterium | reverse complement strand
CCCCCGAAGCGCCTTCGGCGCTCCCCCCAGGGAGCAGCCAGCGGCCCGGCGAAGCCGGTTCCGCGGCGTCCGCGTCCGCCAGAGGGCGCCTCAGTCGATCGTGAGCGCCTTGTTGGCCTGCGCGCTCGCGTGGCGGGTGAGGGCGGCGATGAATTCGCTGCCGTCGCGCGTGTCCAGCCACTGGCCGGCGCTCCAGCGGTAATGGAAACCGCCGCCGCGCGCCGCGAGCCAGACCTCGTGCAGGGGCGGCTGGGTGTTGACGATGATCTTGCTGCCGTCGGGGAAGCCGAGTTCGAGCAGGCCGCCGGTGCGATGCGTGTCGACATCGACGATGTCCTCTTCGAGCCAGCGATCGGCCGCGGCCTCGATGCGGGCCAGCAGCGCCGCGGTCTCGGCGTGATAGCGCGCGTCGCTCAGCGCCGTGTCGTCGGGGGCGGTGCTCATAGAATCCGGGTCATGCAGATGGCTTCGATGTCGAGTGTAGTGCGACCCCGCGTCGTTGTCCTGGCGCGCATCGCCACCGTCGCGGTGGCGGCATTGTCGGCCTTGGCCGGCTGTGGCCAGAAGGGGCCGCTCGTGCTGCCGGCGCCCGCGCAGGCCGCGCCGGGCGCCGCGCCGGGTCCCGCCAGCACGGCTTCGGCGGGCGCGCGATGACGCTGCCCGGAGCGCCCTTCGTCGCGCGCCGCGGCGACGCCCTCGAACTCGATGGCCACGATCTGGCCGAACTCGGCCGGCGCCACGGCACGCCGCTGTTCGTCTACTCGGCGCGCGCGATGCGCAGCGCGCTCGCCGCCTACGTCGAGGCGCTGCAGGGGCGCGAGCATCTCGTCTGCTACGCGATGAAGGCGAATTCCAGCCTCGCCGTGCTGCAACTCTTCGCGCGCGCGGGCTGCGGCTTCGACATCGTCTCGGGCGGCGAACTCGAGCGCGTGCTCGCCGCCGGCGGCACGGCATCGAAGGTCGTGTTCTCCGGCGTCGGCAAGACGCGCGCCGAGATGGCGCGCGCGCTGCGCGCGGGCGTGCGCTGCTTCAACGTCGAGAGCGAGGACGAGCTGGAGACGCTCAACGAGGTCGCGCTCGCGCTCGCGCTGCGCGCCCCGGTGAGCCTGCGCGTGAACCCCGATGTCGATGCGCGCACGCATCCCTACATCTCGACCGGGCTCAAGGACAACAAGTTCGGCATCGCGCATGCGCGCGCGCTCGCCGCCTACCGCCGCGCGGCGACGCTGCCCGGGCTGCGCGTCGTCGGCATCGACTGCCACATCGGTTCGCAGATCACGCAGGTCGGGCCCTATGTCGAGGCGCTGGACCGGCTGCTCGACCTCGTCGAGGCGGTCGAGCTCGAGGGCATCCCGCTGCACCATGTCGATGTCGGCGGCGGCCTGGGCATCACCTACGCCGACGAGGAGCCGCCGCCTGCCGGCACGCTCGTGCGTGCGCTGCTGCAGCGCCTGGACGAACGCGGCCATGGCGCGCGCGAGCTGCTGTTCGAGCCCGGGCGCTCGCTCGTCGGCAATGCCGGCGTGCTGGTCACCGAAGTGCTGGTGCTCAAGCCGGGCGCCGAGCACGGCGGGCGCGACTACTGCATCGTCGACGCGGCGATGAACGATCTCGTGCGTCCGGCGATGTACGAGGCCTGGATGGCGATCGAACCCTGCCGCCGCCGCGCCGACGCGACACGGCGCTGGGACATCGTGGGCCCGGTCTGCGAATCGGGCGATTGGCTCGGGCGCGAGCGCGAGCTGGCGCTGCGGCGCGGCGATCTGCTGGCCGTGCTCTCGGCCGGCGCCTACGGCATGTCGATGTCGAGCAACTACAACTCGCGGCCGCGCGCGGCCGAGGTGATGGTCGACGGCGAGCGCGCCGAGCTCATCCGCGAGCGCGAGGCGTTGCCCGAGCTCTATGCGCGCGAGCGCCTGCTCGACACCTGAGGCGCGCGGCGCGCCTGGATTGGCCGAGCCCGCGCGCCCCAAGAAAAAAGGCCGCCCGAGGGCGGCCTTTGTGCAGGCAGACAACCCGTTGCCGGGTTGCCGACCCATCGTTCAGAAGTTGTGACGCATGCCGAACTGGTAGCCGGTCGAGGTCTGGCCCGCAGCGATGCCGCTGTTGCCCGAATCCGACGCGGTGAACGTCGCACCCGAGCCATTGCTGACGCGGCCGTACTGGGCGTACAGCGCCGTGCGCTTGGACAGGTCGTACTGGTAGCCCAGGCCGTACACCTTGGCCTTGTAGGCGTTGTTGCCGGCGACGCCGCCCGTGGTCGACGTGATGCTCAGCTTCAGCGTGCTGGCGCCGAACGGCACCAGGACGGCGGCGGTGGCGAGCTTCTGCGTGGCCGTCGAGTAGTCGGACTTCTCGAAACCGGCCATCACCTGCAGGAAGCCGGCGTTGAAGGACGCGCCGACGTTCGCGGTCTTCAGGTCGTCGACCATGCAGGTCATCGTGCCGTTGATGCAGGTCTTGTAGGTCTTGCCGTAGGCGGCCGACACGTTCAACGGGCCAGCGGCATAGCCGAGGCGTCCGCCGACGTACTTGTTGCCCAGCGAGCCTTCGCCCGCAGCGACCATCACGTTGCCGTACAGACCGCCCAGCGAGGGCAGGAAGTACTCGACCGCGTTGCTGGCGCGCACCGCGGTGCCGGCCTTCGAGTTGAGCGCGGCAGCGCGGATGTTGGCCAGCGTCGAGACGCCGACATAACCCCAGGCGTCGTACGTGCTGATGTTGCTGAACGTCGGCGTGTAGTCGCGGCCCATGCGGACCTCACCGAAATTGCCGGCGATCTGGACCGTCGCGCGGCGCTGCCAGTTCATCGCATTCGCGGTCGTGCCGGGCGCCGTGTGGATGCCGCCGCCGACGTCGGGAGCGAGTTCGCCCTCGAGCCAGAAGCCAGCCGTCAGGCCGCCGCCGAGATCCTCGACATCACGCAGGCCGAGACGGCTGGTGGCGTTGCCGCTCGGGCTCAGCGTACGCAGGGTACCGGCGTTGGCGTTGTCCACGCTCGTCGCGGCCAAGTCCAGGATTCCGAACAGGGTCACCGACGATTGCGCGGAGGCTGCACCCGCGAACGCGGTCAGCGCCGCCAGGGCGAGCAGGGATTTCTTCATTGCATCTTTCTCCTAGGTTGAACAAGACGTCCCGATCGGGAATGCGACCCGGCGGGGCGGGTGGTCGAGCCCACCACCGCTTCGGAAGTTGCCCGTATTGCACCATCCGGGGCCTCGAAGTGCCAAGACTTGGACCAGAAAAGCCCGCAGCCTGTTGTCTGTCAACAACGTCACACCCCTGAAAAGGAATGGTTCGCCATCGTCTATGCTCGTGCACCATGAACGGTTTCGATCGAGCCCTGGCGAGTGTCGACGCGGCCTTGCGCGCCGTCGGCGGCATCGCCCATGCGGCGCGCCCCTATCCTGCCGCGGGGCAGCCCGCGGACCCGCTCGACGCCGCGCAGCGCCGCGCGGCGGGTGCGCTGATGCGCGTGAACCATGTCGGCGAGGTCTGTGCCCAGGCGCTCTACCAGGCCCAGGCGCTGACGGCACGCAGTCCCGAACTGCGGCGCCAGATGGAAGGGGCGGCGCGCGAGGAGACCGATCACCTGGCCTGGACGCGCGTGCGCTTGGCCGAGCTCGGCGACCGCCCGAGCTGGCTCAACCCGCTCTGGTACGCCGGTGCCTTCGGCATCGGGTTGCTCGCCGGGCGCCTGGGCGACGGCGTCAGCCTGGGCTTCGTCGTCGAGACCGAGCGCCAGGTCGAGCAGCACCTGGCCGGCCATCTCGAGCGCCTGCCGGCCGACGATGCGCGCTCGCGCGCCATCGTCGCGGCGATGAAGGACGACGAGAGCCGCCACGGCGACCTCGCCCAGGCCGCTGGCGCGACCCCGCTGCCCGCCCCCGTGCGCTGGGCCATGCGTGCCGCGGCCAAGGTCATGACGACCACCGCGGCGCGGATCTGAGCCGCTGTGCGGCGCGCCGGGCGCGGGCGCGGCGAGGGTCGCCCCGGGGAGCGTTCGGCCCGCCCGCGTTCAAGCGGCGACGATCTCGTAGCTGGTCGTGATCGCGGCCGTCTTGCCCAGCATGATGCTGGCCGAGCAATAGCGCTCGTGCGAGAGCGCGATCGCGCGCTCGACCGCCGCCGCGTTCAGGTTCGCGCCGCTGACGACGAAGTGCATCGCGATCTTCGTGAAGACCTTGGGTTCGGTCTCGGCGCGCTCGGCGCTGAGCCGGACACGACACCCGCGCACGTCCTGGCGCCCGCGCTTGAGGATGAGCACCACGTCGTAGGCGGTGCAGCCGCCGGCGCCGGCGAGCACGGTCTCCATCGGCCGCGGCGCCAGATTGCGTCCACCGCCGTCGGGCGCGCCGTCCATCGCGATCAGGTGCCCGCTGCCGGTCTCGGCGATCATTCCCATGCCGGTGCCCGGCATCCAGTCGATGGTGCATTCCATGGTGCATCTGCCCCGTTGCGGGGCCTTGTGTGAAGTCGTATGAAATTTTGGACGCGGCCCCCTAGTCTGGCCGCGACCGAAGGATATTGCACCGCAACAAAGCGGTGATAGACTTGGTCTCAAGGGTGGTCGCTGCAAACAGCGCCACCCGCCGATTGTCTCCTCCACCTCCATCAACGGTGGATTCGGCCCGGGGCTCCCAAGGCTCCGGGCCCTTTTTCTGGTCGGCCCCGGCAGGATGCGGCTCATACGGTGGGCGGCGCACCCTGCCGTATCATCCGCGGCCCCGCCAACCCCCCCCAAGCCCCCCGATGTCTGCCGCACCCCGCGCGGTCGAAGCTGCCGACCCCACGCCGCCGTCGCCCAAGGCGCGCCGCATCGCGAGCGAATACCTGCAGCGCATCCTCACCGCCCGCGTCTACGACGTCGCCCGCGAGACCGCGCTCGAGCCCGCCCGCGTGCTCTCGCGCCGCCTCGGCAACCAGGTCCTGCTCAAGCGCGAGGACCAGCAGCCGGTGTTCAGCTTCAAGCTGCGCGGCGCCTACAACAAGATGGTGCGGCTGGCGCCCGAGGCGCTGGCGCGCGGCGTCATCTGCGCCTCGGCCGGCAACCATGCCCAGGGCGTCGCGCTGGCGGCGAAGAAGCTCGGTTGCCGCGCCGTCATCGTGATGCCGGTGACGACGCCGCGGCTCAAGGTCGACGCCGTGCAGGCGCTCGGCGGCGAGACCGTGCTCTTCGGCGACAGCTATTCCGACGCCCATACCCATGCGCTGGCGCTGCAGCTCGAGCAGGGCCTGACCTTCGTCCATCCCTTCGACGATGCCGACGTCATCGCCGGCCAGGGCACGGTGGCGATGGAGATCCTGCGCCAGCACCAGGGCCCGCTCGACGCCGTCTTCGTCGCCATCGGCGGCGGCGGGCTGATCTCGGGCGTGGCCGCCTACATCAAGGCCGTGCGCCCCGAGGTCAAGGTCATCGGCGTGCAGACGGCCGATTCCGACGCCATGGTGCAGTCGGTGCGCAAGGGCCGCCGCGTCCAGCTCGCCGATGTCGGGCTGTTCTCCGACGGCACGGCGGTCAAGCTCGTCGGCGCGGAGACCTTCCGCGTCACGCGCGCGCTCGTCGACGACTATGTCGTGGTCGACACCGACGCTGTCTGCGCCGCGATCAAGGACGTGTTCCAGGACACGCGCAGCGTGCTCGAGCCGGCGGGCGCGCTCGGCGTCGCGGCGATCAAGCAATATGTGCACGAGCACAAGCTCAAGGGCCGCACGCTGGTGGCGATCACCTGCGGCGCGAACATGAACTTCGACCGCCTGCGCTTCGTCGCCGAGCGCGCCGAGTTCGGCGAGCAGCGCGAGGCGCTGTTCGCCGTCACGATCCCCGAGGAGCGCGGCTCGTTCAAGCGCTTCTGCGAGCTGCTCGGCCCGCGCGCGGTGACCGAGTTCAACTACCGCATCAGCGACGAACGCGTGGCGCATGTCTTCGTCGGCCTGGCGATCCAGCGCCGCGACGAGGCCGAGCGCATCGAGCGCCAGTTCGTCAAGCAGGGCTTCGCCACCGTCAACCTCACCGACGACGAGCTCGCCAAGGAGCATGTGCGGCACATGGTCGGCGGGCGCAGCGAACTCGCGCGCGACGAGCGCCTGTTCCGCTGCGAGTTCCCCGAGCGCCCGGGCGCGCTGATGCGCTTCCTCGACGCCATGCACCCGGACTGGAACATCAGCCTGTTCCATTACCGCAACCAGGGTGCCGACTATGGCCGCATCCTCGTCGGCGTCCAGGTGCCCGCGGGCGACGAGCCGGCCTTCGACGCCTTCCTGACCACGCTCGACTACCCGCATGTCGAGGAGACGCACAACCCGGTCGTGCGCCTATTCCTCCGCTAGTCCGGCCGGCGCGTTCCCCCCGTACACTGCGCAGATGCAGCCCCCGCGCTCACTTCGCTCGCAGCCCCCAGGAAGCCGCCGCGGCCCCTGCTCGGCGCCGGGGGCGCGCGGCGGCTTCGGAACGGCCGGGCGGTACTGAATGCCGGCGCCCACCCGCTCGCTCGTCCAGCCCACCTCGCATCCGCTGCTCGAGAAGGCCCTGCACGAGAAGCTGCAGCGGCGCAACGAGGCCGGCGGCAGCCTGGGTGAACTCGAGCCGCTGGCGATCCGCCTGGGCCTGATGCAGAACACGCTCAAGCCGCGTTTCCGCCATCCGCACCTGCTCGTGTTCGCGGGCGACCATGGCCTGGCCGTCGAGGGCCTGCGCGACCCGCATGGACGCGCCACCCACGAGACGGTGCGCATGCTGCTGACGAACCAGCTGCCGCTGACGGTGTTCGCGCGCGCCCAGCAGCTCGAGCTCAGCGTCGTCGACTGCGGCATGGCCGAGAACCTGGCGCCGCACGAGCGGCTGCTGACGCGCAAGATCGCCCATGCGACGCGCAATGCGCGCGTGACCGCGGCGATGAGCCGCGAGCAGGCCCATGCCGGCATGCGCGCCGGCATGGAGATCGGCGACAAGCTCAAGGGCAACCTGACCATCATGGCCGGCGTCGGCGTCGGCGCCAACGAGAGCGCGGCGATGGTGCTGGCGCGGCTGACCGAGACGAACGTGCGCGACCTCATCGTCTCCGGCCCCGAGATGGACAGCGACGAGCTCGCGCATCTGATGGTCGTGCTGCACGGCGCGCAGAGCCGGCATCGCGAGGCGACCGAGCCGTTCGACGTGCTGGCCGCGCTCGGCGGCTTCGAGATCGCGGTGATGGTCGGCGTGATGCTGATGGCGGCGAGCAAGCGCCACCTGCTGATGATCGACGGCATCCCGGCCTGCGCGGCGCTGATGGTGGCCTCGCGCATCGCCCAGCCGGTGACCGACTATTGCGTGTTCTGCCGCAGCCACAGCCACCTCGGCCTCGATCAGGCGCTGAACCTGTTCCGCGCCTCGGCCCTGCTCGAGCTCGGCATGGAGAGCACCGACGGCACCGGTGCGACGCTGGCCTGGCCGCTCGTCAAGAGCGCGGCCGCGCTGCTGACCGAGGTCGCCGAGGGCGAGGACGCCGGTCCCTCGCGGCCGGCCGAGATGGGCGACGCGCCGCACGAGCCCTTCATCGAGGAGCCGCCCGAGGCGCCGCCATTCGCCGATCCGCCGCTGTACTAGGCCGGGGCGCCGCGGCGGCGGGCGCGGCGGCGCGGCCCGTCTCAGCGCCTGTCTTCCCGCTCCGAGGCGCCGTCGCCGTCCACCGTCCCGGCCGGCGCCTGCGGTGCATCCTGCGGCGCCAGGCGGCCCCGGCGCGCGTGCGGCGCCAGCTGCGGCGGGTTGACGCCCATAGGCGGCGGCGTGTAGTTCAGCGTCTGCGGCGGCGTGTAGCCCGGCATCGCGGGCTGCGGCGCGTCGGTCTCGGGTGCCGCCGCCGGCATCGTGCCGGTGGCCGCCGGGAGCGGCGGCGGGATGTTCAGCGCCACCCGCACGGCGCCGCCGCGCGGGCCCAGCGAGGCCTCACGCGGACCGACCTTCTGCAGCACGTTCTGGCCGTCGACGACGGCGCCGACGCGGTAGGCGCGCGCCGGCTTGCCGTCGATCGCGATCAGCGCCAGACCCTGGGCGGCGGCGGCAGCGCCGCGCGGCGCGACGACGCCCAGCAGATGGAAGCGGGCATCGGCCGCCGGCTCCTCGGCCTGCGGCAGCGGTGCATCGACGCCGAGCAGCCGCGTCAGGTCGGCGCGCGCCACGAGCGACGTGCGCGCCAGCGGCGCGGGCACCGCCAGCGTCTGCGGGGCGACGAAGAGCTTGAGTCCCCAGAACACGGCGCTGGCTGCGGCGAGCGCCCAGACGATCAAGGTCCACCAGCGAGTCGACATGCGCGGATTATGATTCAAGCACCCTGCCTGAGCGGCTCGCGGTCCGCCGCGCCGCACCCCCTATGACCCGACCCTCCATGCCCCGCCGCCTCGCCGCCGGCTTCACCCTCATCGAGCTGATGGTCGTGCTCGTGATCATCGGCATCCTGGGCGCGCTCATCGTGCCCAACCTGCTCGACCGTGCCGACGATGCGCGCGTCACCGCGGCCAAGACCGACGTCAACAACCTGATGCAGGCGCTCAAGCTCTACAAGCTCGACAACCAGCGCTACCCGAGCAGCGACCAGGGCCTCGAAGCGCTCGTGAAGAAGCCGACGACGGGCCAGATCCCGCCGAACTGGAAGCCCTATGTCGAGAAGCTGCCGCTCGATCCCTGGGGCCATCCCTACCAGTACCTGAACCCGGGCGTGCACGGCGAGGTCGATGTATTCAGCCTCGGCGCCGACGGCCAGCCCGGCGGCGAAGGCAAGAATGCCGACATCGGATCCTGGCAATAGCGGTCGTTGCGGCGGCGCGCGCGGCTTCACGCTGCTCGAACTGATGGTCGTGATCGCGATCATCGCGATCTCGGTCGCGGTGGTGAGCCTGTCGCTGCGCGACAGCGACAGCGCCCGGCTCGAGGAGGAGGGCGCCCGGCTGTCGGCGCTGCTCGAGATGGCGCGCACCGAATCGCGCGCCAGCGGCAGCGCCGTGCACTGGATGCCGCTGGCCGCGGGTGTCGATGCCGATGCCCAGTTCCGCTTCATCGGCCTGCCGCCGGGGCAGAAGCTGCCGCTGCACTGGCTCGATCCGGCGACGACGGCCGCGGTCGTCGGCGCGCCGGCGCTGGTGCTCGGCCCCGACGCGATCCTGCCGCCGCAGCGCGTCGTGCTGCAGCTCGACGGCAAGAGCCTCGAACTCGTCAGCGACGGCCTCGCGGCCTTCGCGCCCGCCGCCACCGAAGTCGCCGCGGCGCGATGAGGCGATGACGCGATGAAGGCGCCGCGCGGCTTCACGCTGCTGGAAGTGCTGGTGGCGATGGCGGTGATCGCGATCGCGCTCGGCGCCGGACTGCGCGCCACCGGCGTGCTGGTCGACAACGCGGCGCGGCTGGCCGCGGTGACGGCGGCCGGGTGGTGCGCCGACAACGAGCTCACCGCGCTGCGCCTGACGCACAACTTCCCCGGCGTCGGCGACGCCGACTTCAGCTGCTCGCAGCTGGGCCGCAGCTACTTCGGCAAGCTCGTCACACGGCCCACGCCCAACCCCAGCTTCCGCCGCGTCGACGCCATCGTCAGCGACGCGCAGGGCAGGCAACTGCTGACGCTGTCGACGGTGCTCTCGCAGCTATGAAGGCGCGCCGCGCCGGCTTCACGCTGATCGAGGTGCTGGTCGCACTCGCGATCATGGCGGTGATGGCGGCGCTGGCCTGGCAGGGGCTGGCCGGCGTGATCCGCGGGCGCGACGCCGGGCGCGCGCTGATCGACCGCACCGCGCTGCTGCAGACCGTGCTCACGCAATGGGAGCAGGACCTGCACGCCATCTACGACACCGGCATCGTGCCGCCGATCGCCTTCGACGGCCAGACGCTGCGCCTGACGCGGCGCAGCGAGGCCGGGGTCGTCCTCGTCGCCTGGGCCGTGCGCGACGGCCTGTGGCAGCGCTGGACCTCGGCCGCGCTGACGCGCAGCGGCGACCTCCAGGACGCCTGGCTGCGCAGCCAGCAGCTGCTCGGCAACGAGCCGGGCCAGCTCACGCTGACGCGGGACGTCGGCAGCTGGCAGATCTACTTCAACCGCGGCGGCGCCTGGACGAACGCCCAGTCCACCGGCGACCTG
>JAGWVB010000461.1 GCA_018971105.1 Burkholderiales bacterium | reverse complement strand
AGCGCGGCGCCGTGGCCGAGCCAGCGCCGGCGCGTCACGGCCGCCGGCGCGTCGACACCGGGGGTGCGGCGGCGGCAGGCAGGATGACGGGAACCATGGCGACTATGGTAATCGGCACCCCGGTACCCGCGCGCGGCGGAGCGCACCGGCATTCAGGCTAGGATGGCCGGGACCCTCGACGCGAACGAGACCCTCGATGCCGGCAACCCGACTGCGCCTTCCGCGCCCCGACCGGCGCCGGCTGACGCTGGCGCTGATGCTGCTCGTGGCGCTGTTCCTGTACGCGGCGACGCTGGCCGAATTCTCGGGCCACACCGGCAGCGTCGAGCTCGCGCCGCACACGCGCGGGACGGCCTTCGGCGCGCTCGCGCTCGTGCTGTCGCTCGTCGCCTGGCTCTACGGGCGCGGCCACGAGCGCGTCGCCGGCTATGCGCCGCTGCTGCTCACGCTGTCCTTCCCCTACATCTTCGACGGCCGCGCCTTCCTGCTCACGGCGCTGCCGCAGGGATTCTGGATGCCCTTCGTGTTCGCGCTGGCGATCAGCCGCTGGGGCGTCGTCTGGCTCACGCTGGCGCTGTCGGTGCTGCTGTGCAAGCTCGCCTTCCCGGGCTCCTTCGAACAGCCGCTGACGCTGATCTTCGGCGCCGTCGTCACGCTGGCGCTGGCGGCCGGCCGGCTCATGCAGGAGCGGCTCGTCATCGACGCCGAGGCCGCCCATGCCGCCAGCCGCGCGGCCGGGCGCGCCGCGCAGGCGAGCCAGGCGCGGCTGGACGCGGCGCTGGCGAGCATGACCGACGCGGTCTGCATCGCCGATGCCGAGGGCCGGCTGATCGGGGCCAATGCCGCGTTCGCGACCTTCCACCGCTGCCCCGACCCCGCCGACCTGCCGCGCTGCCTGGACGCCTACGCCGAGCTGTTCGAGCTGCGCGAGGCCGACGGCACGCCGGCGCCGCCGGCGCGCCAGCCGCTGGCGCGCGCGTTGCACGGCGAGACCGCCAGCGGCGCCGAATACCGGCTGCAACGCCGCGACGACGGCCAGACCTGGTACGGCAGCTACAGCTACGCGCCGATCCACGGCGACGACGGCGCCATCGTCGGCGCCGTCGTCGCCGCGCGCGACATCACGCCGCAGAAGCAGGCGCTGCAGGCGCTCGAACAGGAGCAGGGCGTGCTCGAGGCGCTCGTCGACCGCCGCACGGCCGAGCTCGCGGCGGCGAACCGGCAGCTCGCCGCGCGCGCCCACGAGGCCGAGGCGGCGACGCGCGCCAAGAGCGCCTTCCTCGCCAACATGAGCCACGAGATCCGCACGCCGATGAACGCCATCATCGGCCTCACCCACCTGATGGCGCGCGACGGCGCCGACGCGCTGCAGCAGGACCGGCTGCGCAAGATCGACGGCGCCGCGCGTCACCTGCTGCAGATCATCAACGACGTGCTCGACCTCTCGCGCATCGAGTCCGGCAAGTTCGAGCTCGACGAGGCGGATTTCGAACGCGACGATCTGATCCGGCGCGCGCTCGAGATGGTGGCCGACGCGGCGCAGGCCAAGGGGCTCGAACTCCGCGCCGACTGCCGGCGCCTGCCCGAGCACCTGCGCGGCGACGCGCGCCGGCTCGCGCAGGCGCTCATCAACCTGCTCAGCAACGCCGTCAAGTTCACCGACCAGGGCTCGGTCACGCTGCATGCCGAGCCGATCGCCGACGAGGGCGCGCACGTGCTGCTGCGCTTCGAGGTCGGCGACACCGGCATCGGCATCGCCGCCGAGCAGCAGGCGCTGCTGTTCAATGCCTTCGTGCAGGCCGACAGCTCGAACACGCGGCGCCAGGGCGGCAGCGGTCTGGGCCTGGCGCTGACGCGCCACCTCGCGACGCTGATGGGCGGCGAATGCGGGGTCGTGAGCCGGCCCGGCGCCGGCAGCCGCTTCTGGTTCACGGCCCGCGTCGCGCGCGCGGCGGC
>JAGWVB010000460.1 GCA_018971105.1 Burkholderiales bacterium | reverse complement strand
GCGGCCGCGGCCGCCATCGGGCTGCGCCTGCGCGAGGCCTCCGACCTCTGGGGCCAGCATCTGGCGACGGCGCAGACGCAGATGCACGACGCGACGGCGCAGCTGCTGGACGCGTTCCGCCAGATCCTCGAACAGCTCGACGCGATCGTCGAGCCCGGCGCCGGCGCCGGCGACGGTGCGGCCGCAATCGACGCCCGCGCCGCCGTGCTTGCGCTGTGCGAGAACCGGCTGCGCGAGCTCATCGGGACGCTGCACGGTTTCGTGCGCTCGCGCGACGAGGTGCTGGGATCGGTGCGCGGCCTGGCCGGCGCGTCGGCGACGCTGCAGCAGATGGCGGAGGACGTGGCCCAGCTTGCGCGCCAGACCAATCTGCTGTCGATCAACGCGGCGATCGAGGCCGCGCGCGCCGGCGACAGCGGGCGCTCGTTCGCCGTCGTCGCCACCGAGGTGCGGCGGCTGTCGACCGAATCGGGCGAGACCGGGCGGCGCATCGGCACCACGGTGGGCGAGTTCGGTGCGCGCGTGCAGCGCACCCTGGCCGACGCGGCCCAGCATGCCGCGACCGACACGACGCTGATCCAGGGCAGCGAGGAGACCATCAACCGGGTCGTCCAGGAAGTCGATTCGACGGTCGGCAAGCTCAACGAGCGTGCCGCCGAACTCAGCGCCCGCGGCGCCGCCGTGCGCGAGCAGGTGGGCGAACTGATGATCGCGTTCCAGTTCCAGGACCGCGTCAACCAGATCGTCGACCAGGTCCGCAGCTCGATGGCCAGCGCCAGCGCGCGGCTGCAGCGCGCGCTCGCCGAGGGCCGCGCGCCCGACGCCGCCGAATGGGCCGCGCTGCTCGCCGAGGGCTACAGCGCCGACGAGCAGCGCGCCGTCCATGCCGGCGGCAGCGCGACCGCGCAGGTGGCCGTCGAAACCCGTTTCTTCTAGAAGAGCCCGCCCATGGCCAAGACCATCCTCATCGTCGACGATTCCTCGTCGCTGCGCACCGTCGTGCGCATCGCACTCGAGCGCGCAGGCTACACCGTGATCGAGGCCGGCGACGGCAAGCAGGCGCTCGACACGCTGGCCAAGGTCGGCCGCGTCAACCTGATCGTCAGCGACGTCAACATGCCGAACATGGACGGGATCACGTTCGTGACCCAGCTCAAGGCGCAGGCCGCGCACCGCTTCACGCCGGTCGTGATGCTGACCACCGAAGGCCAGGACGCCAAGATCCAGCAGGGCCGTGCCGCCGGCGCCAAGGCCTGGATGGTCAAACCCTTCAATCCGCCGCAACTGCTCGACGCGGTGGCCAAGCTGATCCAGCCCTGAACGGTAGCGAGAGGAACCGGTCATGCCCCTGACCCTGCCCCTGGAACTGAGCATCTGCACCGCCGCGGAGACCCGCGCCGCCTGCCTGAGCTGGCTCGACCGACCCGACCCCGGCCCGGTGCTCGCCGCCGGTGTCGAGGTCGTCGACGGCGCCGGCGTCCAGCTGCTGCTGGCGCTGGCCCGCGCGGCGCAGCGGCGCGGCCGCGACTTCGCACTGGCCGACGCGAGCGAGGCGCTGCGCCGCGCCTGCAGCGCGCTCGGCGCGGGCGCGCTGCTCGGCGCCGGAGACGTGCCATGAGCGGCCTCAGCGACGACGATTTCCTGCACGACGCGCTGCCCGCCTTCGTGAGCGAGGCGGTCGAGCAGATCACCGGCATCGAGGCACTGCTGCTGCAGCTCGAGGACCGGCCCGACGACCGCGAACTGCTGGACGCGCTGTTCCGCTGCGCGCACACGGTGAAGGGCTCGGCGGGGATCTTCGGCCTCGACGCCGTGGTCGCGTTCACGCACCATGTCGAGACCCTGCTCGACCGGCTGCGCGAAGGCCGGTTGCAGCTGACGCCGGCGCTGAGCACGCTGCTGCTGCAGTGCAATGACCAGATCCGCGCCCTCGTCGACGCCGCCGCCAGCGACGCGCCGCCG
>JAGWVB010000459.1 GCA_018971105.1 Burkholderiales bacterium | reverse complement strand
CGGCCTGGCCGCTGCGCACCTCGTCGATGAGCGCGCCCATCTGGTCGCGCCCGTCGAGCAGCGCGGCGGCGATGTCGTCGTTCACCGCCAGTTCGCCGCTGCGCAGCGACTCGAGCAGGGTCTCGACCTCGTGCGTGAAGGCGACCACGGCGTCGCAGCCGAACAGCCCGGCCGTGCCCTTGATCGTGTGCGCGGCGCGGAACGCGGCGTTCAGGTTCTCGGCGTCGTCGGGCGCGGTCTCCATCACCAGCAGCGCCTGTTCGAACTGTTGCAGCATGTCGGCGGCCTCGTCGAGGAAGCCGACGCGCGCTGCGGCGATGATCTCTGCGTCGTCGTGGTGGGTCATCGGGCGGTCTCCGTCAGGCGGTGGCGGCGGGCAGCATCTCGGCCAGGCCGAAGCGGTTCAGGGCGTCGCGCACGGCGGCGCTGGCGCGCTGGAGTTCGAGCGCGTCGCCGCGTTCGACGAGGCTGCGCCGCGTCGCCAGCAGCAGCTGCACGCCCGAGCTGTCGAAATCGGTCACGCCGCCGAGGTCCAGCGCGAGGTCGCCGCCGCGCTGCGCGAGCGCGCCGGCCAGCGCCTCGTGCCAGGTGGCGGCATGCGCGATCGTGAGCTCGGGGCCGAGCGCCAGGGGGTTGGCGATGGGGGTCATCGCGGCTCCTAGACGCAGAGCTTGTTGACGGCGTCGACGAGCTGCGAGGGCTGGAACGGTTTCGTGATCCAGGCGCGCGCGCCGGCCGCCTTGCCCTCGGCCTTCTTCGAGTCCTGCGACTCGGTCGTGAGCATGATCACCGGCGTGAACTTGTAGCTGCCGGTCGTCTTCAGATGGCGCAGGAAGCTCAGCCCGTCCATGTTCGGCATGTTGACGTCGCAGACGATCAGGTTGAGCTTGCGCCCGTCGAGCTTGCCGACGGCGTCCTTGCCGTCGACCGCCTCGACGGTCTCGTAGCCCGCCTTCTGCAGCGCCAGCTTGACGACGGTGCGGAAGCTGCCCGAATCGTCGACGATCATCACGGTCTTGCTCATATCAGAGTCCCCGAAGGTCAAAAGAAGTCCACACCGGTCCCCACCTCCACGTTGACGTTGCCGTGGTGGCTGGATCGCTGTTCGTCCATCGTGTAGCTGGCCTCGAGCGAGGCCAGCCACTCGGCAGCGTCGTTCTGGGTCGCGCGCGGGTTGCTGCCGACCCAGCGCGTGAAGTTGTTCATGTCGTTGGCGATGATCGACAGCATCTGGCTCACGCGGTCGCCGAACTGGAAGTCCATGAAGGCGGCCTCGACCTGGTCGGCGATCGCGCGGCTGGTCTGCTGCAGTCCGGCCGGGCCCTGCAGCCCGCCGCCCAGCCCCGACAGCAGCGCCTGCAGCGCGTTGCGGGCGCTGATCTCGATCTCCAGGCGCAGCTCGTCGGGCGTGGTGTCGCGCACCTCGCTCGTGCGGCAGACCTTGGCGATCGAGGCCGCGAGCTTGCGCATCACGCGCTCCATCTGCTCGGCGGTCTCGCCGATGCGGCCCGAGAGCATGCGCAGCTCGCTCGCCACGGCCTGGCTGCCGCCGGCCTGGCCGCCCTGCTGGCGGTTCGATTCGATCGAGGCGTTGAAGGCCACCAGGCGCGTGTGGCGCGCCAGTTCGCGCGCCTGCTTGGTGAGTTGCTGCAGCTCGACCAGGCCGTCGGCGCAGCGGCTGAGCTCGGCCACCGCGGCATCACGCTCGGCGAAGGCGCGCGCGCTGGCCGAGGTCAGCGCCGCCAGCGCCGGCGACTGGCTGCGCACGGCGTCGTCGACCGCGCCCGGCGTCGCCGTCGCGCCGGCCTCGGCAGCCCCCTCGGCGAGCGTGTTGAGCGCGCCCAGGATCTCGCTGAATGTGTTGAGTATCTTGGCCAGGCCGTCGCTGGCGACATCGCGCGTGACCTCCATCTGGCGGCTCCACACCGGCACCACCTCGGCCACCATGACATCGGCGCCGCGCCG
>JAGWVB010000163.1 GCA_018971105.1 Burkholderiales bacterium | reverse complement strand
CCAGGTACAGCATGTCCGTCTACGCCAAAGAAACCCTTCCAGTCAGCCTGGAAGAAGAGATGCGTCGTTCCTATCTCGATTACGCGATGAGCGTGATCGTCGGCCGCGCGCTGCCGGATGCGCGCGACGGCCTCAAGCCGGTGCATCGGCGTGTGCTGTTCGCGATGCACGAGTTGTCCAACCACTGGAACCGGCCCTACAAGAAGAGCGCGCGCATCGTCGGCGACGTGATCGGCAAATACCACCCGCATGGCGACACGGCGGTCTACGACACGATCGTGCGCATGGCGCAGGACTTCAGCCTGCGCCACATGCTGGTCGATGGCCAGGGCAACTTCGGCAGCGTCGATGGCGACAACGCCGCCGCGATGCGCTACACCGAGATCCGCCTGGCCAAGATCGCGCACGAGATGCTGGCCGACATCGACAAGGACACGGTCGATTTCGCGCCCAACTACGACGGCAGCGAGAAGGAACCGACGGTGCTGCCGACGCGGCTGCCGAACCTGCTCGTCAACGGCAGCGCCGGCATCGCCGTCGGCATGGCGACGAACATCCCGCCGCACAACCTGAACGAGGTCGTCGACGCCTGCCTGCACCTGCTGAAGAACCCGGACGCGACGATCGACGAGCTGATGGAGATCATCCCGGCGCCCGACTTCCCCACCGCCGGCATCATCTACGGCCTGAACGGGGTGCGCGAGGGTTACCGCACCGGGCGCGGCAAGGTGATCATGCGCGCCAAGTGCCACTTCGAGGACATCGACAAGGGCCAGCGCCAGTCCATCATCGTCGACGAGATCCCGTACCAGGTGAACAAGAAGACGCTGCTCGAGCGCATCGCCGAGCTCGTCCACGAGAAGAAGATCGAGGGCATCAGCCATATCCAGGACGAGAGCGACAAGTCCGGGATGCGCGTCGTCATCGAGCTCAAGCGCGGCGAAGTGCCCGAGGTGGTGCTGAACAATCTGTACAAGCAGACGCAGCTGCAGGACACCTTCGGCATCAACATGGTGGCGCTGATCGACGGCCAGCCGCGACTGTGCAACCTCAAGCTGCTGGTCGAGATCTTCCTCGAGCACCGGCGTGAGGTCGTCACGCGGCGCACCGTGTTCGAGTTGCGCAAGGCGCGCGAGCGCGGCCATGTGCTCGAGGGCCTGGCGGTGGCGCTGGCCAACATCGACGAGTTCATCGAGACCATCAAGACGAGCCCGACGCCGCCGGTGGCCAAGGCGGCGCTGATGTCCAGGAGCTGGGACAGCTCGATGGTGCGCGAGATGCTCGCGCGCGCCGAGGAATCCACCTCGGGCGGGCGCGAGGCCTACCGTCCCGAGGGCCTGCCCGCGATCTACGGCCTGCAGGCCGACGGCCTGTACCGCTTGAGCGACGACCAGGCGCAGGAAATCCTGCAGATGCGCCTGCAGCGCCTGACCGGGCTCGAGCAGGACAAGATCATCGGCGAGTACCGCGAGGTGATGGCGCAGATCGCCGACCTGCTCGACATCCTCGCCCGCCCCGAGCGCGTGACGGCGATCATCGCCGGCGAACTCGCCGACCTGCGCGCCGAGTTCGGCCAGACCAAGGTCGGCGAGCGCCGCAGCCAGATCGAACGCAACGCGCTCGAGCTCGGTACCGAGGACCTGATCACGCCGACCGACATGGTCGTCACGCTCAGCCACGGCGGCTACATCAAGAGCCAGCCGCTGGCCGAATACCGGGCGCAGAAGCGCGGCGGGCGCGGCAAGCAGGCGACGCAGACGAAGGAAGACGACTGGGTCGACCAGCTCTTCATCGCCAACACGCACGACTGGATCCTGTGCTTCAGCGACCGCGGCCGCGTCTACTGGGTCAAGGTGTGGGAGGTGCCGCAGGGCGGGCGCGCGTCGCGCGGCAAGCCCATCGTCAACATGTTCCCGCTCCAGCAAGGCGAGAAGGTCACCGTCGTGCTGCCGCTCACCGGTGACACGCGCAGCTTCCCGGCCGATCACTATGTCTTCATGGCCACCGCGCTGGGCACGGTGAAGAAGACCTCGCTCGACGAGTTCAGCAACCCGCGCAAGGCCGGCATCATCGCCGTCGACCTCGACGCCGGCGACCACCTGATCGGCGCCGCGCTGACCGACGGCCGCCACGACGTGATGTTGTTCAGCGACGGCGGCAAGGCGGTACGCTTCGACGAGGCCGACGTGCGCGCGATGGGCCGCAACGCGCGCGGCGTGCGCGGCATGGCGCTCGAGGACGGCCAGCATGTGATCGCGATGCTGGTGGCCGAGGACGAGACGCAGAGCGTGCTCACCGCGACCGAGAACGGCTACGGCAAGCGCACCAGCATCGTCGAGTACACGCGCCACGGCCGCGGCACCAAGGGCATGATCGCGATCCAGCAGACCGAGCGCAACGGCCGCGTCGTCGCCGCCACGCTGGTGCGGCCGGCCGACGAGATCATGCTCATCACCGACAAGGGTGTGCTGGTTCGCACGCGCGTCGCCGAAATCCGCGAGCTCGGCCGCGCCACGCAGGGCGTGACGCTGATCGCGCTGGACAATGGAACCAAGCTTTCGGGTCTGCAGCGCATCGTCGAGAACGATGCGCCTTCCGATGCCGAAGATATCGTCGACAACGCCGGCCCGGCCGGCACGGAAGGATCCTGATGTTGAAGAAGTCCCTCGTCTGCGCCGCCCTCATCGCCGCCGTGGCCGGCGCGCAGGCGCAACCGGCCGCTGCGACGCCGGCCTCCAAGGCCGCACCGGCCAAGGTCAGCGCGACGCAGAAGGCACTCGCGGCGCGCGTGCTCAAGGCCCAGCAGCCCTTCCTCGAGAACATGGCCGCCGCGCTCGTCCAGCAGCCCGCGGGCCAGCTCATGCAGAGCGCCAGCCGCGTGCTGCAGAACATGCCGGCCGACAAGCGCGAGGCCGCGGCCCGCGATGTCGAGGCCGATGCGCGCAAGTACATCGGCGAGGTGACGCCGCTGGCCAAGGCCCGGGTCGTCAAGCTCGCGCCGGGCGTGATCGAGCCGATGCTCGAGGAGCGCTTCAGCGAGGACGAGCTGCGCCAGATCGCGACCATCCTCGAATCGCCCGTCTACATCCGCTACCAGTCGATGGGCCCCGACATCCAGAAGGCGATGTCGGCCAAGCTCGTCGCCGACATGCGCGGCGAGGTCGAACCCAAGTTCAAGGCGATGGAGCTGGCGATGAGCAATCACCTCGGCCTGCCCAAGCCGTCCGCCGCCGCCCCCGGCGCGGCCCCCGCCAAGAAGTGACATCCAGCCGCCCATGGCCGAGCCCGACCCGACAGCCGCCGACCTGCCGACCCTGCGCGGCCGCATCGATGCCGTCGACCGCGAACTGCTGGCGCTGCTGAACCGGCGCGCGGCGCTCGCGCTCGAGGTCGGCGAGATCAAGAAGCGCGAGGGTTCGGTCGTGTTCCGGCCCGAGCGCGAGGCCCAGGTCATCGACGGCCTGAAGGCGCTCAACCCGGGCCCGCTGGGCAACGACGGCGTGGCGCCGATCTGGCGCGAGATCATGTCGGCCTGCCGCGCGCTCGAGACGCCGACGCGCGTGGCCTATCTCGGCCCCGCCGGCACCTTCAGCGAGGAGGCGGCGCTGGGCTTCTTCGGCACCTCGATCGTGCGCCTGCCCTGCGCCAGCATCGACGAGGTGATGCATGCGACGACCTCGGGCGCGGCCGATTTCGGCGTCGTGCCGGTCGAGAATTCGACCGAGGGCGTGGTCGCGCGCTCGCTCGACCTGTTCCTCACGACGCCGCTGTTCATCATCGGCGAGACGAGCCTGCTCGTGCGCCACAACCTGCTGCGCCAGCGCGACAGCCTCGAGAGCCTCGGCGCCGTCTGCGCCCATCCGCAGGCGCTGGCGCAATGCCACCGCTGGCTCAGCCATCACCTGCCCCAGGTCGAGCGCCGGCCGGTGGCCAGCAACGCCGAGGGCGCGCGTCTGGCCGCCGCCGATCCGACGCTGGCGGCGATCGCGAGCCAGCGCGCGGCGAGCGAATACGGGCTGCACCTGGTCGCGCCGGCGATCCAGGACGATGCCCACAACCGCACCCGCTTCGCCATCGTCACGCACCCGCAGCGGCACCCGATACCGAAGGCGTCGGGGCACGACTGCACGAGCCTCATCGTCTCGGTGACGAACCGGCCCGGCGCCTTGCACGACATGCTGGTGCCGCTGAAGACGCATGGCGTGTCGATGAGCCGCTTCGAGTCGCGCCCGGCGCGCTCGGGCCAATGGGAGTACTACTTCTACATCGACCTCCAGGGTCATCCCGACGAGCCCCGGGTCGATGCGGCGCTCAAGGATCTGCGCGGCGCCTGCGCCTTCTTCAAGATCCTCGGCACCTATCCGATAGACGTCCACTGAACAGGGCACCGGGCGGGCACTGACATGTTCCAGCAACTCGGCGTCATCGGCTGCGGATTGATGGGCGGGAGCTTCGCGCTCGCGCTCAAGCGCGCCGGGCTCGTCAAGCGCGTGATGGGCTACAGCAAATCGCCCTCGACGACCGAACGCGCGCGCAAGCTGGGCGTGATCGACATCGCGGCCGAATCGGCGCTGCTCGCGGTCTCGGGTTCGGACATCGTGCTCGTCGCGGTGCCGGTGGCGGCGACCGAGACCACGTTCAAGGCCATCCGCGACCTCGTCGAGCCGGGCGTGCTGTTCATGGACGTCGGCAGCACCAAGCGCGATGTCGTCGACGCCGCACGGCGCGTGCTGCGGGGGCGCATCGCCTCCTTCGTCCCCGCGCACCCGATCGCGGGCAAGGAGGTCTCGGGCATCCAGAACGCCGACGCGGCGCTCTACACCGGGCGCCAGGTCATCCTCACGCCGCTGCCGCAGACGGCGCCCGAGCTGGTGCAGAAGGCCACCGACGTCTGGTCGGCGATCGGCGCCCAGGTGCTGAAGATGACGCCCGAGAACCACGACGCCGCCTTCGCCGCCGTCAGCCACCTGCCGCACCTGCTGGCCTTCGCCTATTTCAGCGCCGTCGCGAACCAGCCCGCCGGGCGCGACTTCCTCTCGCTCGCCGGACCGGGCTTCCGCGACTTCACGCGCATCGCCGCCAGCAGCCCCGAGGTCTGGCGCGACATCCTCACCGCGAACCGCGAGGAGGTGCTCAAGCAGTCGCAGCGCTTCCGCCACGCTCTCGATGCGATCGAGCACGCGATGCGCGAAGGCAATGCCGACGCGCTCGAGGGCCTGATCCGCGGCCCGTCCGAAGGCCGCACCGGCTGGCAGATGAACACGCCCCGCGTCCCCCCGGCCGGCAAGCCCTGAATCGGGCGCCCTTCCCTTCCTGGCCCAGGCGCCGCCGCATCGATGTACGACATCCCCCATCTCGACCTGCCCCCCCTGATCGGCGCTTCCGGCACCGTGCGCCTGCCCGGATCGAAGAGCATCTCCAACCGCGTGCTGCTGCTCGCCGGCCTGGCGCGCGGCACGACCGAGGTCCACGACCTGCTCGACAGCGACGACACGAAGGTGATGCTGGCGGCGCTGGCGCAGCTGGGCTGCGGTCTCGAGCGCGCCGGCGCGGTGCTGCGCGTCACCGGCATCGCGGGCCGGCTCGCGGTGCACGAGGCGACCCTGTTCCTCGGCAACGCCGGCACCGCGATGCGGCCGCTGGCGGCCACGCTCGCGCTGCTCGCGGCGACGCAGGGCGGGCGCTTCGAACTCTCGGGCGTGGCGCGCATGCACGAGCGGCCGATCGGCGACCTCGTCGACGCATTGCGGCCGCTGGGCTGCCGCATCGACGAACTCGGCCAACCCGGCTACCCGCCGCTGCGCCTGTCGGGGGCGGCCGGCGGCCGCCTCGCGACCGAGCGGCCGATCCGCGTGCGCGGCGATGTCTCGAGCCAGTTCCTGACCGCCCTGCTGCTCGCGCTGCCGCTGGTCGCGCAGGAGCGCGACATCGTGATCGAGGTCGACGGCGAGCTGATCTCCAAGCCCTACATCGAGATCACGCTGAACCTGCTGCAGCGCTTCGGCGTCGCGGTCGCGCGCGCGGGCTGGCAGCGCTTCACGATCGCGCGCGGCGCCACCTATGCCAGCCCGGGTGCGATCCACATCGAGGGCGACGCCTCGTCGGCGTCGTACTTCGTCGCCCTCGGCGCCATCGCCGCGCATGGCGGCGCGCCGCTGCGCATCGAGGGCGTGGGCAGCGATTCGATCCAGGGCGACATTCGCTTCGTCGACGCGGCGCAGGCGATGGGCGCGCAGGTGCGCAGCGGAGCCGGCTGGCTCGAGGTGCACCGCGGCCGCTGGCCGCTGCAGGGCATCGCGCTCGACTGCAATCACATCCCCGATGCGGCGATGACGCTGGCGGTGATGGCGCTGTACGCCGAGGGCCCGACGCGGCTGAGCGGCATCGCCAGCTGGCGCGTCAAGGAAACCGACCGCATCAGCGCGATGGCGGCCGAACTGCGCAAGGTCGGCGCCGGCGTCGTCGAGGGGCCCGACTTCATCGAGGTCACGCCGCCCGCGCAGTGGCAGGCGGCGACGATCCGCACCTACGACGACCATCGCATGGCGATGTGCCTGTCGTTGGCCGCGTTCAATCCGCTGGCGGGCGCGGCGCCGGGGCGGCCGCTGCGCATCCTCGACCCGCGCTGCGTCGGCAAGACCTTCCCCGATTACTTCGAGGCGCTGTTCGGCGTCGCCAGCGCCGATCCGCCCGCCGTGCCGGTGCTGACGATCGACGGCCCCACGGCCTCGGGCAAGGGCACGCTGGCGGCGGCCGTCGCCGATAAGCTTGGCTACCACCTGCTCGACTCGGGCGCGCTGTACCGCGCCACCGGACTGGCGTCTCGATGGGACGGCGTCGCGCCCGACGACGAGGCCGGCCTCGGGCGCCTGGCCGGCCTGCTGGACCTGCGCTTCGGCCATGGTCCCGACGGCAGCCGTACCTGGCTGCGCGGGCGCGAGGTCAGCGCCGAACTGCGTACCGAGGAGGCGGGGCTGCTGGCGTCGCGCGTCTCGGCGCTGCCGGCCGTGCGCAAGGCGCTCGAGGATCTGCAGCTGGCGTTCCGGCGCGCGCCCGGGCTGGTCGCCGACGGGCGCGACATGGGCAGCGTGATCTTCCCTGCCGCCGAGCTCAAGGTGTTCCTCACCGCGAGCGCCGCGACGCGCGCGGAAAGGCGCCATAAGCAGTTGATTTCAAACGGGATTTCAGCTAACATCGACGACCTTCGAGCCGATCTCGAGGCACGGGATGCGCGCGACGCGAATCGCAGCGTGTCGCCTTGCCGGCCGGCCGGGGATGCGCTGCTGCTGGACAACTCGGATCTGGGCATCGAAGAATCGGTGCAGCAGGTGCTGGCTTGGTGGGAGCAGCGCCGGCCGTTCTGAAGCTCGTTGCTTGCCGACGCAGCCAGGATCGGCCCCAGGTTCCAGGCGCCCTCCCGCCGCGGTCCGCATGACCCACCGGGCGCCTGGATGGCTCAACCCAACCCGCGGCATCCGCCGCAAGCAAGCCCGGCTCTGCACAACTCCTCCGGGCACTCAGGAAAACCATGGCAGTCACCACCACCGTCACCGCGCCGGGTGGCGCGAGCGATTTCGCCGCGCTGTTCGAGGAATCGCTGAAGTCCAACGACATGCGCGTCGGCGAGGTCATCTCGGCCGAAGTCGTGCGCATCGAGTTCAACCACGTCGTCGTCAACGCCGGCCTGAAGAGCGAGAGCTACGTCCCGATCGAGGAATTCAAGAACGACCAGGGCGAACTCGAAGTCCAGGTCGGCGATTTCGTCTCGGTCGCCATCGACGCCGTCGAGAACGGCTACGGCGACACCATCCTCAGCCGCGACAAGGCCAAGCGCCTGGCTTCGTGGATGTCGCTCGAGAACTCGCTCGAATCGGGTGAATTCGTCACCGGCACCGTCAGCGGCAAGGTCAAGGGCGGCCTCACGGTCCTCGTCAACGGCATCCGTGCCTTCCTGCCCGGCTCGCTGCTCGACACGCGCCCGGTCAAGGACATGACGCCCTTCGAGGGCAAGACGATGGAGTTCAAGGTCATCAAGCTCGACCGCAAGCGCAACAACGTCGTGTTGTCGCGCCGCGCCGTCGTCGAGGCTTCGATGGGCGAGGAACGCGCCAAGCTGCTCGAGACCCTGTCCGAGGGCGCGATCGTCCAGGGCGTGGTCAAGAACATCACCGAATACGGCGCCTTCGTCGACCTCGGCGGCATCGACGGCCTGCTGCACATCACCGACATGGCCTGGCGCCGCGTGCGCCACCCCAGCGAGGTGGTCACCGTCGGCCAGGAGCTGACGGCCAAGGTGCTGAAGTTCGACGCCGAGAAGAACCGCGTCAGCCTCGGCTTGAAGCAACTCGGCGACGACCCGTGGCACGGCGTCTCGCGCCGCTACCCGAACGGCACGCGCCTGTTCGGCAAGATCACGAACATCGCCGACTACGGCGCCTTCGTCGAGATCGAGCCGGGCATCGAGGGCCTGGTCCACGTCTCGGAAATGGACTGGACGAACAAGAACGTCGCCCCGGCCAAGGTCGTCACCTTGGGCGAGGAGGTCGAGGTCATGGTCCTCGAGATCGACGAGGACAAGCGCCGCATCAGCCTGGGCATGAAGCAGTGCAAGGCCAACCCCTGGGAAGAGTTCAGCGCCAACGTCAAGCGCGGCGACAAGGTCAAGGGTCCCGTCAAGTCGATCACCGACTTCGGCGTCTTCGTCGGCCTCACCGCCGGCATCGACGGCCTCGTGCACCTGTCCGACCTGTCGTGGCACGAGCCGGGCGAGAGCGCCGTGCGCAACTACAAGAAGGGCCAGGAAGTCGAGGCCCTGGTGCTGGCGATCGACGTCGAGCGCGAGCGCATCAGCCTGGGCATCAAGCAGCTGGACGTCGATCCGTTCACCAGCTTCACGACGCTCAACGACCGCGGCGCGGTCGTCACGGGCAAGGTCAAGAGCGTCGACCCGCGCGGCGCCGAGATCCAGCTCAACGAGGACGTCACCGGCTACCTGCGCGCTTCCGAGATCAGCCGCGACCGCGTCGAGGACGCGCGCAACGTGCTCAAGGAAGGCGACGATGTCAGCGTGATGGTGATCAACGTCGACCGCAAGATGCGCTCGATCCAGCTCAGCATCAAGGCCAAGGACAACGCCGACGAGCAGCAGGCCATGCAGAAGCTGTCGCAGACCAACGAGCGCGAGAACGCCGGCACGACCAGCCTGGGCGCCCTGCTGCGCGCCAAGCTCGACAACCGCGAGTAATCCGCGGCCAGGTCCGCCGGGCGCCTGCGCGCCCGGCGGGCCGCTCCTCTCAGCCACGCCCATGACCCGATCCGATCTCGTCACCCGTCTGGCCGAGCGCTTCACGCAGCTCACGCAGCGCGACACCGAATTCGCCGTCAAGACCATCCTCGACGCGATGTCCGATGCGCTGGCCCGCGGCCACCGCATCGAGATCCGCGGCTTCGGCAGCTTCAGCATCAACCGCCGCCCGCCGCGCCTGGGACGCAACCCGCGCAGCGGCGAGCAGGTCGTCATCTCCGAAAAGCTCGTGCCCCACTTCAAGCCGGGCAAGGCGCTGCGCGAAGCCGTCGACGCCCAGGTGCCCGCCGAGCCGCTGTCCTGAAGCGGCCGCATCGAGGCCCGGGGACCGGTCACTAGAATCGGCTCTCCATGCGCTTCCTCGTCTGGCTCTTCCGCGCCTTCGTCTTCTTCACGCTGTTCGCGTTCGCGCTCAACAACCGCGACGCGGTGACGGTGCACTGGTTCTTCGGCCTCGCATCGCACGTGCCGATGGTCATCGTCGTGCTCGTCGCCTTCAGTGCCGGCTGCGCCGTCGGCGTGCTGGCGATGGTGCCGAGCTGGTGGCGCCACCGCCGCATCGCCAGGCGCCAGGTGCCGGCCGCGGCCGCCGCCGCGGCCGCGCCGCCGACGTCGACCACCCTGCCCTCGGGCTACGGTCCCGAACACGCGCCGCGCGACGCCCTCTGAGCCGGCCATGGAATTCCCCTTCCAATGGCTGCTGATCGGCCTGCCGCTGGCCTTCGCGATGGGCTGGATGGCGTCGCGCTTCGACCTGCGCCAGCTCAGGCGCGAGAACGAGGACGCACCGCGCGCCTACTTCAAGGGCCTGAACCTGCTCCTCAACGAGCAGCAGGACAAGGCCATCGACGCCTTCATCGAGGCGGTGCAGAACGACCCCGACACGACCGAGTTGCATTTCGCGCTCGGCAACCTGTTCCGCCGCCGCGGCGAGTTCGAACGCGCGGTGCGCGTGCACGAGCACCTGCTGGGCCGCGCCGACCTCAAGCCCGGCGACCGCGACCGTGCCCAGCTCGCG